>DASXNO010000204.1:0-14947 GCA_036495025.1 Actinomycetota bacterium
CTGGTGTCGATGTCGTCGGGATCGGTAGCGGTGAACGTGACGGTAGCGGTGGAAGTGGTCGTCGCTGTGCCCGTGACGCTCACCGTCGGGGTCGTCGTCTCGGGGATACAGCTCAGCTGCATCACGAGCCCGGTGACCTCAGGTGGGATGCTGAGCGGAGGCGTTTCGACGTATCCGGGGCTTCCCCCGGGAGCCGTGCAGCCTGGCGCTTGAGCCCGGACCTTGTAGGTCCCCGCCACGACGTCCCAGCCGAACTTCCCGTCGGCGAACGTGCTGTCAGGGTTCTTGGTGTTGTCAGGGGACATGACCGAGGTGTCGCCGTTCCGCACGGCCGTGAACGTTCCCGTTCCGTCATCTCTCAGGAGGGTGACGGTGGCGCCTGCGATCGGCTCGTTGTACATGTCCACGACGGTGCCCGACGGGTCGAAGTAGATAAACTGCTGGTACACGATGACGACGCCACCCGGGCAGGTGAGGGTGACCGTGAGGAGTGCCAGCCCGTGCGGCACGACGGGAATCATCCCGTAGTAGAAGCCGGGCGGGCTCTCGGTTATCGGGGGCGGGGGGCCGTTGATAGAGAAGGGAGGTGGCCCGTTGCCGGTGAGGTTCCACCCGACTTGACAGCCAGCGGGTCCCGTCACCGAGAAGGGGGTCTGCTGGTGAACGTTGACGATCGGGATGCCGCCGCCCAAGGTCCCTATCCGATTTCCAACGGTGACAGACTTTTCATTCAAGACATTTGCGCAGTTAGGAGGCGCGGGAGCTATGTTCACTCCACAGTCCTGGTAGGCATAGAAGGCACCGGAGTCGTTGACGGGACCGGCGCCAGTGATTGACCTCCCAAGAAACGAGGTGGGCCCCAGGAACAGGGTCTTCGCCCAGTTGACCGTGGCGGAGTTGTTCGCCCACGGGAGGGCGTTGTCGTCACTGGCACGCCAGGCGATGAAGAGGCCGCGGATGTCGATGTAGGACGGGGCGCCGTCAGGCGCAGTGTTGTCGCGGAGATCCACACCGGCTGTCAGAGTCGCGCCGCCCGGGAATGGGTTGTTGTTCAACGGAGTGTGTGGGTTGCGGAAGTACCCCTTGTTCCAGAGGGTCAGGCGGCTGCCGGAGAAGGGGACGATGGCGTTGGGGACCTCCGCAGCGGGGAGGTTGGTGATGGCGGTGGGGTCGTTCTCCTCTGTGCCCTGCAGGACGTTCGCACCAAGGACGATGGGAACGCCGCCGTTGGCGGCCCGCAGGTCGGTGAGGAAGGTGTTGCGGGTACCGGATCCGGGCTGCGGGACCATCGGGACGATCGTGCAGCTTGGGCAGGACCCGCTGTAGCCGGGGATGTCGCCCCAGGTCTGAGAGACGCCCTGGTAGATCGGGACGAGTTCGCTTGCCGAGAGGCCGGCCGGGGCGTTCGTGGTCAGGGCGGCCGCGATGCCGAGCGGGTCGATGGCGGCCCGGACGACGTGCAGGCCTCCCCAGCCGTTGTTCTGAGCGCTGGTGAAGTTCTGCGCCGACGGGTAGCTCGAGCCGAGAACGCAGTTGATCTTCTCCTGGGCCGTCGTCGTCACGTCATTGATGAGGGCGTTGTAGCCGGCCCCACTGCCGTTCGGGCGCTGGGCCGGGAACGACTGGGAGCGGAGGATGACGGAGGGGTCCAGCGCCGACGGGGTGAGGTTGGTAACGGTCTGGGTCTGCGCGTAGGAGAAGCGAGCTGACGCATCCCCGGTGCCGTCGATGCTGACCAGCTTGTCGTGCTTCGCGCCGTTGGCGTTGAAGCCAGCGTGCGCGAAGGGCGAACCATCGGCGAGGAAGTTGCCGAGGAACTGCAGGGCGTCACCTCCGACGCAGGTAACGTCGCCCTTGCCGGTGGTGGGGTCGTAGCCGGAGGGCCCGTAATCGGCTCTGGCCGTGCCCATGAGAGGACCAAGGAGCCCTGTTAAGAGAATAACTATTGTCAATATGCTGACTCGCGTGCTTGCCAGGCTTCTCGACCGCATACCAATCCTCCTAATGTGTGCGCGTCTGACTAGAGAGGGGAGTAATTTAGCCGTCAATGAGCAAGTACTTTGTAGACGACAAAGCAGGCGCTGTGATCGTTCGTAGCGATGCAGTTCAGAACTTCTTTCGTCCCGTATAGTACAGGACAGAAGTCGCTGGAAAAAGATGGGCACCATGAACACACCATGACATCAGCGTGAATTCTTCCGGTCTCGCAGCGGTCCCGACCAGGTCTGTCCGACGAGGTGAGGTAAAAATGCCGCGTATACGCGTCATATTTACCTCACCTCTCGGGACAGCCCTCCTCGGAAGGGAGTCCGGATGCCACGACTAATCCTGACCGCGTCCGTTAAGGTCGGGTGTGCCGGTGAAGAAACCCACACTCCTTGCCCGTGAGGGGAAGATCGGAGTTGAACGTTATGGCCAATTCAAGCTTTCACGACATCGTGGCAAACTTTCGGGAGTACGACGCTCCCCTGCCGACCAAGCTCAGGCTGGCGCTGAGCAACACCCTGATCAAGCTACGGACCAGATCCAGTTGTTGCGGACACCTGGGCCAGCCCGGTTGTTGACAGCGGGCTGTCGGACCCCGTGAGGGTCCTTCCGATCAGCATCATCACAATCACTAACCGGTCACCTTCTTACGCCTGCGCAAGCCCGAGTTGCGTCATCAGGGTCATGGCGTCGTAATACTCGCGGCTGTCAACGATCTGCCCGTCGCGAGCCCGAGCGACAAAGCAGAACTTTACCTTGACCTCTCGGCCGGTCGGCGGGATCGTACCGGCAGGAGTCTCAAGAGCGCCGTCTTGCCTTCCGTGTGCGATCGCCTCGACAACTGCCCAGTCACCCATGGCAAGGACGTTCGTCAGCTCAAGTCGTATATCGGGAAACGCCTTCAGATACCGTCCGCAGTAACGCCTCCATTGTTCACGGCCGTAGATCTCCTCGCCCCCGGCGACGTCCACAAACTCGATGCCTTCGCTGGCAACAGCTACGACCTGGTCGAGATCGTGATCGTTCATTGCCTGGAAGAACTTCTGGACAACTGTGCCCCCGTCCCGGTCGGACATTGCTTCCTCCCTCAGGAATGAGCCCATCTATCAGATTACGTCCGCCGGACCTCCACCCACTCTCTTTCACCTCCGGCGCGGGAGGTTTACACCTTCGGGCAACCTTATCTATCCAAGGGGCCTTGACACTCTCCGCCGGATGGGTGCAAATTACTTTTGGTAGGAATCGGCTCAGAGGGAGGCAAAATGGGTTACGGTGCATACATGAACGTCACCAACAACAATGCCGCCGATGTTCGCTTGTACGTCCACAGCATAGTCTGCATGTACAATGGCGGCGACGAGGGCTCCAACCTTAACTATTTCAACGGTCTTGAGGTGGTCAGCGGGCAGACGGAACCCGGAGGTCAAGGCCAATATATTGAAGCTATAGCGAGTGAGCAATGTTTTACCCAGACGTCGACATTCACTCTGGACGTGAACGAGATCACCGGCGATGGCCAGCAACCGCTTGGAAGCCTCGTCATCAGCGAGCAGTTCAACAAGTACTATGACAACCCCACGGGATCCGTCGAAGCTGTTGTCGATAACGACGGGGATCAGGCGACCATCAACGTGACCGTGACGTAGACATACCTGGCTCTCAGATCACCGGGACGAGAACGAGGCGACCGGTCTCGCTGGCAAGCTCGTCGAGGTGGCGGATGAACTCGGCGCCGTCGTCGCCGTGCTGGCGCAGCGTCCAGAGGTGCTCGGCGTCCTCCCAGGCCACGTCCCTGATGCCCTTCATGGTCCAGTCGTCGATCTGGTTGGAGACTCGCTCGAAGGTGATCCGGTCGATCAGCCGCTCCCAACCGCTCTCCAAATGCTGGCGGAGGTTCTGGACCTCTTCGGCGAAGAGCTGGTTGATCTGCTGGTAGGAGGCGTGCTGGCTGCCGGAATCGGGCTTCAGGCCCAGGCCCGCGCACGTGTCGGCAACGGCGACGCCCAGGTCGAAGTTGACGTGGGCGTTGATCCCGGCGGCGGCCATCTGCAGCCGGGTGATGTGGGGGTCGCTCCGCCGGTCGATCAGCACCGCCCAGCACTCCGGTACGGCGGCAGGCTGGAGGACGCTGGCGCGGAGTGCGGCGAAGTAGCGGTTGGCGAAGGTGACATCCAGGCGCGCGACGAAGCTGTCGTCGGCGAAGAACTGATGGTCGATCCCATCGAGGATTCGCCGGGTGATCACCAGGTAGATGTAGTTGAAGCACGCGATGCCATCGTGCTGGCCTGCCGGCTCATGGCCCTCGACGTAGGCCTGGATCTCCTCCATCCGCTGGACGGCCTCGGGGACCGACGTGACCGCTGGAGCTTCGTAGGGCGACGTGCCGGCACCCGTTGCGCTGTCATCGAGGCGAAGTACCATCGTCTTCCCTTTCCTTTCGCTCCCACCCATTGGGAAGCACATGGCAACGGTCGCACGGGAGGGACCTCGCGCACATCGGGGGAATCCCTTGTTGTTGGAGGAGCGACCCTCTCACGGATGTCCACACCTCTGTCGTCCCGCGATCTTTGCGTCCCGGGACGGAAAGACGTGGCGGGTGGCACTCATCGCCATCCCCCTCGGGACCCGAGGTAGCTACCCCGGAAGAATCCCAGCGGTTCGCCCTTCCGGAGGACGTCCGCCTCCACGACTTCGCCCACCACGATGCGGTGGTCGCCGTGGCAGATCTCGTCGGCCACACGGCAGTCGACGAACCCGAGCGCCTCGACGATGATGGGCGAGCCGGTCGCTCCCGGCCGCACCTGCACTCCGCCAAAGCGATCCGGATGACGGGCGGCGAACCGCTCGGCGAGCCGTTGCTGGTGGCTCCCCAGGATGTTCACCGCGAAGGCTCCGCTGCGCACGATCCGGCGTCCCGTCACGGACGAGGCGTGGGGACAGAACAGCACCATTGGTGGATCAAGCGAGAGGGACGTGAAGGAGTTGACGGTCATCCCGACCGGCCGGCCCTCGCTCAGCGCGGTGACCACCGTCACGCCGGTCAGAAAGTGACCGAGCACGCGACGCAGGTGGACCTCGTCGGTGCCGCGCAATCCGCTCGCGGGCCCTGGCGTGGTTTCATCCTCGGCCCTCGCCCCGGGCGCAGGCCCCATCACGATCTGCACGTCAGCCCCGCCCCCTCAGTGCCGGGGCGAGCGGTCTGGAGGAATCCCGGAGAGCTCCCGGCAGTCCCGCCTCGGTCCTGCAGAGGTCGAGGCGCCGGACGAGCTCCTCCCGGCTGGCGCCCGGAAGCTCCAGAGCACGAGCGTAGTCTCGGGCCGCCAGGTCCCAGTGCCGGGCACTCTGGTGAACGTGGCCACGGTTGTGGAGCAGATCGGGATCGTCCCCGACAAGCTCCAGCGCACGGGTGAGATCCTCGAGCGCTGCATCGTGGTCGCCCTCCGTATGGGCGACCATGGCACGGTTCGAGAGGGCGGCGTGGAGGGCGGGATCCAGCTCGAGCGATCGAGTGAAAGCTTGACGAGCTTCGCCGAGGTTCCTCCTCTCCATGGCAACAAGTCCAAGCGTGCAGGTCAGGGCGGCATTGCCGGGATCGATCCCCAGGCCGTGCTGCGCGTCGGCCAGTGCGCCGGCGACATCGCCGGCCTCCAGCCGCAGCGTCGCCCGGTTGATGAGGGCGTCGACGTGGTCCGGGTCCATCAGCAGGACATAGTCGAAGTCGGCGATCGCGCCCTCCCGGTCCCCAAGCGAGCTGCGGAGGTCGGCCCGGTTGTAGTGGAGCTCCAGCAACGGCGGCATCAGCCTTTCCGCAGTGTCGTAGTCCGCGAGAGCACCGTCCTCATCGCCCAGGCGACGCAGGCAGGTTCCCCGGTCGAGGTGGTACTCGCCATACGTGGGGTCCGCCTCGATGACCGCGTTGAAGTCTGCCAACGCCTCCTCCGGCAGCCCCATCGCCATGAAGACGTTCGCCCGATTGTGTTGGAGGACCGAACGATGAAGCTGGTGCTTGCCGGGGCCCAGCTCGCGGTCGAGCCGCTCCATCCCTTGGGTGACGAGCTGCCGGGAGCCCTCGAGATTGCCGAGATGCATCTCGACGAGTGCCAGCCCGTTCTGCTGGAACACGGTCCGGAATGCCCGCTCGGCGGGGTCCTCGATCTGGGAGGCAAGCGCGAGGGCGTTGTTCATGTGGGTCTTTGCGAGGTGATGGTCCCTGCGCTCGGCCGGGTGAAGGCGTGTGTACAGGACGCCGAGGAGGTAGCTCGTCGCAAGGTGAACCGTTGGCGTTCCGTACCGCTCCCGCAGCTCCATGCAGATGGCCTCCGCCTCCTCGCCGCCGTCCAGGACGGCGGCAGCCATCGCCACGGTGTTGCTGATCTTCCAGTACAGATCGGGCTGACCGGCCGGGTCGATGACCGCGCGGCCACGCCGGCCGAGGTCCAGCGCAGCGGAGTAGAAACCCATTCCCATGCAGTAGCCCGCTGCGGCCGCCAGCGCCTCCCCGCCTGCGACGCTGGGATCGCTCCCATGTTCGCGGTGCCAGGGGATGGCGCCCATCCGGAGGCTCCACTCTTCCCTGCGTTCCAGCTCCTGAGCCCGCTCGTCGTGCCAGCGGGCTCGAAGGTATGGATCTGTCCCTTCATAAGCCGCGCGCACTTCGGGCAGGTCGCAGGTGCCATCCGCCCGGACGTAGGCGAGGGCGAGGGATTCGCGGGAGGAGTCTCGTGGGCGTCGCGGCACGGGCGCTGCCTCGAGACGGACCGCCCGTTCGCCGAGCGCGGAAGCGAGCTCGGCCGGCAGTTCCTGGTCCGTGGTCCCCACCATGAGACGGACACGGGAGGGGTCCAGTCGCCGGAGCAGGATCGCGATCAGCTCCTGCTCGATGGGATCTGCGGCATGGACGTTCTCGAGGGACAGCACCAGAGGGACGTCGGGCCGCCTCAGGCTGGCCTCGGCCAGGAAGTCTGCGATGCCGTGAGCGAGACGGCGCGTGCGTCCGAGTCCGTAGAAGCGGGTGCGCTCCTCGGGTGGCGCCAGCGAGGTCAGGGTGTGAATCGGTGGACCGATGACGGCTTCGAGCTCCGGGGCGACCGAAGTAATCTCCGTCCGGGAAGCCTCGACCACGTCAGGGAGGGACGCGTGCACCGGCGGGACGACCGACATCAGAATCCGGTCGAAACCGCTGTAGGGACCACGGAGCCGGCGATGACAGTTCGCCCGGGCATGGGGGGTGACCAGGGTAGAGAATGCAGCTTCGCGCTCGGCGCGGGAGCTACCAACGATCCAGACATGCCGATCCGTGCTCACGACGGCGCTCCTTTCATGGAAGGGGAGACGGTTGCTCGGTCCCGGGCCGGCCGCCGCCGTCCCCGGATCCACGGGATGAACGAGACTGCGATCAGCAGGCCGACCTGGACACCGGTGAAGAGGACGAACACCACCGCATCCCAAAACCGGGGGGTCCCGCCGCGACCCGCGGTGAGCCCATGGACGACGCGGACCAGGCACTGCCCGACGATCGGCAACACTCCCACGGCGGTGACCACCGTGAGCGCAAGCGCGCCCAGGATCGCCAGAGGTGCGTACCAGCGAGCCATGGACCGGTCACGGGCCGACCAGGCGTCCTCGTCGACCATTCGCTCGGGACGGCCTACGAGCGCCCAGAGGCGGTTGCGAAGGTACGCCCGGCTGGCGTCGTGCAGATCGCTGCATCCCAGCAGGGTCGCGAACACGTAGTAGAGGTCGGTGCGGAGGAAGAGGTAGAACTGCCAGGCGAGCCGCAACAGCGTGAGGTAGGCGAGAGCCAGGAAGAGCCGGCCGGGCCAGGCGAGGGGGCCACCGCGGGTCTCGGTCGCCGCCGCCGCGAGCGTCAACCCGGAAAAAAAGATGACATCAGCGAGCATCCCGGCCAGAAAAGGAAGGTAGCGGCGCCCTCGGGTCACGCTCAACAGCCCGTCGAGCGCGGTTTCCACGACGACGAAGTACAACCTGCGTCCCACGCGGATGCGGGACGGGACACCGAGACGCCGGCCCGCGAGCACGTGGAAGGTTTCGTGCCAGGCGATCCCGCCGATCTGACCCACGAAGACCGCCACCTGCACCAGGATCAGCGACGAGGTGAAGAAGACGTTCTGAGGGCGCGGCCTCAGCTCCGGGCGGCTCACGATGAGATACGCGCAGCTCACGGCGAGGCCCGCATAGCAGAGCGCCGCCATGAGGGAGAACGCCGCACGGCCCAGACGTTGGAAGCGCACGGGGGCAGCGGAAGGCTGATCCTCGGCCGCGAAGCCACCGGCGTCCCGGACGAACCCCAGATCGTGGAGCGTGGCGAGGAAATCCTCGATGTCAATGGGCTGCCCGTACGAGGCCTCGTACCACGCTGCGGCCTCAACCGGCGTACAGCCGCCTGCGAGATGCTGCAGCAGGGCGACCCCATCGGGAGGAAAGACGGCATACGAGTCGATATCGGGGCAACCCACCATAACGTCGTCCCGCTCGGGAACGAAGGTCAGGCGGTGAAACTCCACGTTGGTTGACATCGTGCGGCTCCGTATGGATCAGGGTTGAGGAAAGGAGAAGCCCGTGCGCCGGCCCAGGGGAAGGCTCACGGGCTTCTCCCGATGTGCTCTCTGCGATTACACCGGCACGGAGTAGTGGCAGCAGCTCGTGGTGAGCCTGATCGACCCCGCCTTGCGGACCGTGATGCGCTTCATTTGCAATCACCTCCCTTCCCAGTCGTCGCCATGGACGTCGATTGATCACGGAGGCGCTCCTCGTGGGTCGGGAGCTGCCGGCGGGAGCGCCGGATCTGTGCGAGACACTCCCGGCGGGCCGTCTGCACCAGCCAGGCCCCCACCCGCTCTGGCGGGCCGACCCGGCCGAGGTGCTGCGCCAAACGGAGCCAGGTAACCTGCGACACGTCCGCCGCGCTCGCCGAGCTGAGTCCGTACGCGCGGATCTGTGACCACACCATGCCGGCAAAGTGATGCACGAGGGCGTTCCAAGCGCTCTGGTTTCCGCCGGCCGCGGCATTCAATGTAGCGATGAGCTCCTGGTCCGTGAGCGCAGCGTCGGTTCGCATCGATCTCCCGCCTGGCTGGGGGCCCGGGAGGTCTTCGGTTCGCCTCCCGGTGTCATGCCTCGGAAGACAGCATCGGTGGGAGGTGTCCCGGGCGCCCAGGGCCCGGCGTCCCGTCTGGGGCGGGAATCTTGCGGGTGGGACCGGCCCCGGCGAGCGGGGGGCTCGGGCTTACGGAAGGCCTACCGACCCAGACCGGCTTCGCGGGCGGCGACGATGGCCTGGGAGCGGTCGACGACCTGCAGCTTGGCGTAGATGCAGGACACGTTGTTGCGCACCGTCTTCAAGCCGAGGCCCAGCAGGTTGGCGATCTCCTGGTTGCTCGAGCCCCGGGCGAGCTCGTCGAGGATCTGCCGCTCCCGGGGGGTGAGTTGGGGGAACGGCCCCTCCGGCAGGTCCTCGAGGGAGCTGAAGAGGGCAAGCACGCGGCCCGCCACCTGCGGACCGAACACGGCCTGGCCCGCGGCGACCGCGGTCAGCGTGGCAACGATCTCGTCCGGACCGGCATCCTTGAGGAGGTAGCCCACCGCCCCGGCCTTGATCGCCTTGAAGATGGTGTGATCGTCACCGAACATGGACAGGATCAGCACCCGGGAGTCCGGGGCCGTATCCCTCAGCCTCCGTGTCGCGGCGACCCCGTCCATGCCGGGTAGGCGGACGTCCATCAGCACGAGGTTGGGGCGAAGCGCCGGCACCGTCAGGACCGCCTCTTCTCCGGTCGGGCACTCGGCGACGACCTCGAAGGTGTCGAGACTGTCCAGGAAGGAGCGCAGCCCGTCGCGGTAGGGCCACTGGTCCTCGACGAGGACCACGCTGAAGGGCGAGCCCGTCATGGCATCTCCCGTCCGCTCGGCCACGCCAGGCTGCCGTCGGGAGGGGGCTCGCTTGGGCAGACCGGCAGGTGAGCGAGGACCCGAGTTCCCCCCTGCGGCCCGTTCTCGATCGAGCAGCTCCCTCCGATCTCCTCTGCACGCTCCACCATCGATCCCAGCCCCACACCGACATGGCCGGGGGATCCGATGCCGTCGCCGTCGTCCTCCACCAGCACCACCACGTGGTCGTCCCGGCGGGACAGAGACACCGTGCAGCGGTCGGCATTGGCGTGGCGCACCACGTTGTGCATCGCCTCGGTGACAATCCAGAACGCCGCCACCTCGACGGCCGCCGGCAGGTCGTTGGGGAGGCCGTCGGCCTCCACCGCAAACCGCAACCGGCGGCCGTCGCGCCGCGCGGCCGGGAAGCGTGCGGCCGCGTCCTCGATGGCGCCGACGAGACCGAGGCTGTCGAGTACGCCAGGGCGGAGGTCGTCGATGAGCCGGCGCACCTCGTCTCGCCCTGCCACCGCCTGCGTTCCCAGCCTGCCGACCGCCTCGACCAGCTCGGTCTCCGGCGGCAGGCGCCGGGCGATTCCCTCAAGACCGAGGCGCAGCCCGGACAGGATGGGCCCCAGGCCGTCGTGCAGGTCACGACGCAGCCGCCGCCGTTCCTCCTCCCGGCTTCGCACGACCCGCTCCCGAGAACGGCGAAGCTCGGTCGTGAGCGCCACGGACTTCGCCACCGGTCCGACCTGATCGGCAAGCGTCTCGAGGAGCCGGCACTCCGCCGCGCTGAACCGGTCGGCCGGCGATCGCGTGGCCACGAGGAGGCTGCCGACCCTCGCGCCCTCGTACACCATCGGAAATGCGACCGGTTCGGCAATCCGCCGGCCGTGGCTGGCGGCGATCGTCGGTCCCCGGGACCCGGTCAGCTCGACCGCGGCAAAGGGAAGCTGGAGTCCCGAGGAGATCGTCCCGACGACCCGCCCCAGGACCTCTTCCGGGTTCCCCACGTCCCCCAGGGAACGGCCGAGGGCGGCCACGACCCGAAACGGGTCACCGCGGTCGCCATAGACCAGGCGGTCGACTCGCCGTTGCAGCCAGTGGCGTGCGGGCTGGAAGATGACCGCGACGGCACCGGTCGCAAGCAGCGACGGTCCCAGGCGCTCGGCATGGCCGAACGCCGCGACGACCAGCCCCACGACCAGGACATAGAACAGCACGAGTCCCCCGGTCAGAGCCCCGTAGACCAGTGCCCGGTTCAGGTACAGGTCCAGGTCGTACAGCCTGAAGCGGAGGATGGCGATGGCAAGGGCAACCGGGATCAGGGCAAGCCCCACGTACCCGATGCCGGCGACCTCCTTGTCGACCGCCAGGCAGACGAAGGCCACGATGACCGCGGAGCCGAGCCACTCGAGTTGTTGCCGCTGCACTCCGGTGGAGGAGCGCCACCGGCCGATCAGCGACGCGATCGCCGCGCAGGCTGCGGCGAGCGACAGCCCGGCTGCGAGCAGGGTGACTCGCAGCCAGTCGACCTCGCCGCCGTGCAGCGGGACGAGTGGATCGTTCAAACGGGCCGGCACCATGACGGCCAGAGCGACCAGACCGATGGTCGGCACAGCGGTGCCCAGGAGTGCCGCCCAGAGGACCCCTCGCCAGCGCGGGGAGGGGAGTCGTCCGGTGGGAAAGAGCAGCAGGAGCAGCACGGGCAGCGAGATCGCCGGCCACCAGGCCGCCTGGCTCACCCATCCCGCGAGCTCCCAGTGGGATGCGAACACCCAGCTCACCGTATCCAGGGTGGCGGCGAGGGCAATCCCGAGCAGGAGCCAGCCCAGGGGATTCGAAGGGATGCGACCGGCGACGGCCGTCCCACAGACGAGGAACGCGAGAGCGAGCAGCGTCGTGGACCACGGATGGGATCCGCCGATCGGCGTGCCGTCCCTGCCGGCGAAGGTGTGGTAGGCGAGGGCCGCGAGGAGCCCTCCGGCCATGACGCCGGCAGCGATCCGGGCGGTGTATGCCGCCTTCCTCGTTGGCGGCGTCAGGAGCAATGCGCGCCCTGCGGGCGCAGCCTCATTCAGGACGGGCTGATCCAGGACGGCTTCCGCCCCAGAGGTCATCGCGCGGCTAGCACTGGACGCCGAAATGACACCAGAAGCACGAGCACCTCGCCGCAAGCGGAAGGCCGGTGTCCAGCAGCTTGCGGTCCCCGCTGGCGATGCTTGCCGCCTCCGACGCCAGGGCCGCAAGGACCGAGGCAACGCGAGCGTAGAACTGCTTGGTGTCCGCGTCGGGCACGGGAGCCGGAGAGCCCTCCTCGGTACGGACGCTGCTCAGCAACGCCGTGGGGTCTTCCGACGCGGCGCCGATCGGGAACCCGTCGCTGTCGAACACCGTCACGGCGTCGCGGGAGCCGTCAATGGACTCCAGAGCCCTTACGAGCCGAGCGGGATCCTGGTCCACGATGAGGAACGGATTTGCGGGGGAGCCGAGGGCGATGAATACGGGGGACGTACGGGGCTCTGGCATGGTCGTCTCCTTGACTGGGTAACGCCTGCGACGCCTGTCGAGATATGAGAGTCCCTGCCAATTGGCCTGATACAGGCCTCGGAGACGTTCTCGTTGCTGTGAGGTACCGAAACGGTAGTCCTGAGCAACGGGAAGACTTCATCGACATGGCTCACACTGGAGTAGGGGTCGAGCTACGGAGTGCTGGCCGCTAGGGGGCCGCAGACATGCAGCGCCGGGACTGGCAACCGGAGGGAGCTGGCCCGCGCTCGTCGGATTCGGCTCGGCGCGGCCACCCGGGGGTGCAGGAGTGGCTGACCATCCCGCTGCTCCTCGTCGGCACGCTCGCCTTCGGCGTGGGCTGGATCCTCGGAGTCGTGTTGCTGTGGAGCTCGCCGGTATGGAAAGTGCGCGAGAAGATCCTGGCGACTGCACTCTTCCCCGGCGGTCTGCCGTTTGGCCTGCTCTTCGGCGTGTTCGGGGTCCCCGTCGTCGTGGGCATTCGAGCGGGCAATCATGGGCTCAGCGTGGTCCAGTCGGTTTGCGCCTTCGCCCTGGAGGTCGCGGCCGTCATCGGACCCCTGTTCACCGCCGGCTACCTTGCGGTGCGACTCCTTCGGGAGGGGCGCCGAACGCATGACCAGGCCCCTCCCCGAGGGGCTCGACACGCCGGCGGCGCAGTCGTGCTGGCCATTGTTGTCGTCGTGCCGATCGCCGCGGGATTGGCCTTCCTGGGCAAGTCATTCTTCGGATGGGGTACGACGCCGCCACCGAGCACTGGCATCGTTGCCCGTGTGGTCTACGTGAAGGGTGCCGTTCCGCCACCTCCAGGCAGCGCATCGACGCCGGTCCCCGATGGCACGTGGGTCATGCTGCAGGCTCAGGTGGCCGGGACATCGACGCCCGATGCCGTCAGCGGCGTCGGGAGCCATCTCCGCCACGGCGCCACACTGTCGCTTCCGCTCCGCCCCGGGGTCGCCTACAACGTGCACGCTGAGGTGGGCGCCCTCCACTGCGATCACGGAAGCCCCGTGGTCCTCACGCCCGGCCGGTTGAGCAGCGTGGTCGTCTACTGCTCCCCTCTTGTCGCCGGCCCCACGACCACCCTGCCCTTCCCGCCAAGTTTCGGGGGCTAGGGCCAATGGGAAGGGCTAAGGACCCTCCGTCGCCGCGAGCAGGCCACGGTTTAGATTCTCCCCCGGTGGACGTGTCCGGCTCCGCGTCGAAGGTGCCCCGCCAGCGGCGGGCCACCGACTGGAACCGCCTGGTCGTCTCGGGCATCGTCGTGACGCTCGCCGCTCTCCGCGTCCGGCACCCGACAGGGTTCGAACGTCAGCTGTTCACCCTCATCAACACCCTGCCCGGCGGGCTCCGAAGCCTGTTCACCCGGGTGTACCAGCTCGCCAACCTCTGGGCGAACGGCCTCATCCTGATCCCGGCGCTGTTCGCACGCCGGTGGCGTCTTGCCCGTGACATGCTGCTCGCCGCCCTGCTGGCATTGGTCATTGCCCGGATCCTCGGCGCGACGATCCAGGAGGGCCTCGTGCGCGGCCTCGACGTCGCGGTGCGGCTGGGCAAGGGCCCGACGTTTCCGTTGCTGCGCCTGAGCGTCGCCACGGCGGTCGTGGCCGCTGCGGCGCCCTACCTGGCCCGGCCGCTGCGCTGGCTGGGACGAGCGACCCTGGCCGTCTGCGCCCCCGCCGCCATGTATCTGGGGCTTGCCTACCCCAACGACGTCGTGGCGGCCCTGGCGCTGGGATGGGGCGTCGCCGCCGCCATCCACCTGGCCTTCGGGTCGCCTGCGGGCCGGCCAACCGTGCCCCAGGTCGAAGCCTCCCTGGCGGAACTCGGCGTGCCGGCCGAGGCTGTCGTCCTCGAGTCCCGCCAGCCACAGGGAGCGACGCGCCTTGCCGCGGATGGGCCCGGGGGACGGATGCGCATCAAGGTGCTCGGGCGGGATGAGACCGAGGCCCAGCTCTTCTCCAAGCTCTGGCGCTCCATGTTCTACAAGGAGAGCGGCCGGACCCTGCAGTTGACTCGCCTGCAGCAGGTGGAGCACGAGGCCTACATGGTGCTGGCCGCCCGGAGTGGCGGCGTGCGTGCGCCTGAGGTTGTCGCGGCCGGCGTGGCTGGCCCCGGCGCCGCCATCCTCGTGGTTCGGGACCCTCCTGGCATCCCGCTGACCGCACTGGCCGCAGATGCCCTCACCGACGATGTGCTGGCCGGAGTCTGGGAGCAGGCGGGCCGGCTCCACGCCGCCCGCCTCGTGCACGGCCAGCTCCATGCCGGCACGGTTGTCGTGACGGCCGAGGGCGCAGCGATCACTGCATTCGAGTTCGCCCGTACCGCACGGTCAGGCAGGGACCAGAACGGGGACGTGGCGGAGCTGCTGGCTTCCCTGGCGGGGCTGGTGGGCCCCGAGCGGGCGCTCCGCTCGGCGCTTGCCGGAGTGGAGCGGGCCCCGCTGATCCGTGCCCTGCCGCTCCTGCAGCCGGCGGCGCTCAGCGCCCCGACCCGGGCCGCGCTCGGCTCCCGCGCCAAGCGCAAGGGCGTCCTCGCCCAC
>DASXNO010000205.1:0-3524 GCA_036495025.1 Actinomycetota bacterium
CGGGAAGGCCACGACGCTTGCAGGTGTGCGGGCACTCGGTGACGCCACGCTGGAGATCCGGCTCTCGTCCCCCGACGCCCAGTTCCTGGTCCACTGCGCCGACGTCGCCTTCTCCCCGATGCCGAATGACGTCGTGGTGGCCGGCCGGCTCCCCAGCTGGGGGGCGTTTCCCCTAGGCAACGGGCCGTTCCAGCTGAGTGGCCCGCTCCTGGCCGGCCAGCCGATCGTCCTCGTCCCCAACGTGCTCCACGCCGGCGGCCATCCCAAGGTGGCGCAGGTGGCGTTCCGGCCGTACGACGACGTCGGGGCAGCCTATGCCGCCTGGCGGGCGGGGCAGCTCGACTGGACGGAGTTCCCGCCGGAGAAGACCGCCGAGGTCCGCCGTCTCTACCGGGCCAGCTCCCTTATCCGGCCCACCGCGGGGCTGGATGCGCTCGTCCTTCCGCTGACCGCGGCTCCCACCGACAACCGCGCCTTCCGCCAGGCGCTCTCGCTGGCCATCGACCGGACGGGGATCGGCCGCTACCCCATGGGCAACTCGCTCCTGCCGGCCAACGGGCTGGTCCCGCCCCTCATCCCCGGCTCTGGCTCCGGTGCTGCCCCTGGCTCCGGCGCTGCCTCTGGTTCTGGTTCTGGTTCTGGTTCTGGCTCTGCCTTGGCCGGCGCCGGCGGCCCCTGCTCGTCATGCACCTACGACCCGTCCCGGGCGCGGCGGTTGCTTGCCCAGTCGGGCGTGAAGGTCGCCGGCGTCTTCCCCCTGTACTACGCCAAGGGGACCGGTCAGGAGGCCTGGGTCCGGGCCGTGGCGGGCGACATCGCCGCTGTCCTCGGCATCGACGCGAGGGCCATGCCCCTCCCGGCGCCGCCGGGAGTCTCCCCGAGTGCCACCGCCGTCGCCCTGCCGATGCGCTATCCCACGCCGGACGGTTTCCTCACGTCCCTGGTAGGAAGTGGGGGTCGGGACAACACCTCCGGCTATTCCAATCCTGCGTTCGATACGCTCGTGGCGACCGCCCCATCGGTTGCGGATGCTGGCCTCCGGGCCGCCCGGTACCAGCAGGCCGAGCGGCTCGCCCTGGTGGACCTCCCCGTCGTTCCCCTGTTCTGGCAGCGGAGCTTCCGCCTCGCCCGGCTCAAGGGATGGAAGGGGCTCGGGATGGACGCCTTCGGTGATCCGACGCTGGCGGGTCTGGCGCCGGCGTAGGGCGAGATGGTGAACATGGGGGAAATGCGAGTCATGCCGCAGTGAGGCGGCCTCGATCCGGGGCTGTTCTCGTCGTGGCCGCCTTGGCCCTCGTTGCCCTTGTTGCTTTCGTTGCTCCGGGGTGTACCGGCTCGCCGACCCGGAAGCCGGCTTCGCTCACCGAGCTACGAATCGGGATCCGCCAGCCATCCACCCTCGACCCGGCGCTCAGAGCAAACCCCTCCGACCTGCTCGTCGCTCGGCAGATCTACGAGCCGCTGGTCGGGTTCGACCCCCAGAGCGGCGCGTTGGTCCCGCGGCTGGCAACGTCCTGGGAGGTCCTCAATGGCGGAACCGGTTTCCGGTTCCATCTGAGGCCCGATGCCCGGTTCCAGGACGGGGTGACGGTCACCGCCAGCGATGTGGCCTTCGAGCTCAACCGTCTCGCCCGCAAGGACACTAACTCGAGCCTTGCCCACCTGCTGAAGCCCGTCGTCGGCTACGACCAGGTCCACGGCAGCGGCCAGGCGACCGAACTGGCCGGCGTCAAGGTCGAGGACCCCCGCACCCTCGTCATCACCATTGCGCAGCCGTGGTACGAGTTCCCCTCCGTCCTCGCCGACCCCTCGACGGCGCCTATTCCGGCGGCCGAGTTCCAGGCCAATCCCGCAGCCTTCCTCCGTCACCCCAGCGGGTCCGGCCCCTACGCGCTCGCACCGGGCTCCGCCCTTCCGGGCACCCTCGTCCTGGAGCGCTCCAAGCATTACTGGGGGCCGCAACCGGCCGTGGCGAGGGTACGCTTCGTGAGCGGCTCACCGTCGGCGGCCCTCGGCGACCTGAAGGCGGGGCGGATCGACATCGGCGATGTTGCGCCGGACGCCATGTCCCAAGCCCTCGGCGACTTCGGCAGTCGCGGCTTCACGCCACTTGCCGCAGAGATCTCGTTGGGATTCAATCTGGCGGACCCGGCCCTCAGGGACCCCCGCCTGCGCCGGGCGGTGAGCCTTGCGGTCGACCGCCAGGCCATCGGCAAGAAGGTTTACGGCGACGTCCTCGTGCCCGCCGACGGCCTGATCCCGCGGGGCCTGCCTGGGCACACGGAGCTGGCGTGTGCGGAGACCTGCGTCCACGACGTTGCGGCGGCGAAGGCCCTGGTGCAGCAGGTCTCCAGCACCTCCCCGCCGCAGATCGGCTTTGACTACCCGCAGAGCGGAACGAACGACGCCGTGGCCCGGGAGCTGAAGTCGGAGCTGGCGGCCGCCGGGATCGCCCTCGTCCCCCGCCCACACGCCGCCGCGGACTTCCTCTCCACCCTGAACATGAACACCCAGCAGATGTTCCTGCTGATCTGGGTGGCCGACTACCCCCTCGCCGACTGGTTCCTGGCCCCGCTATTCAGCGCCAACTCGCCCGACAACCACAGCGGCTACAACGACGCCTCGGTCCAGTCGCTCATCGACGCCGAGCGATCGAACGGGGACACGCCGGCCCGCCTCACCTTGGAGAAGCAGGTTGAGCAGAAGGTGCTGACCGACCTGCCCGTCACACCGGTGGGCTTCTTCCGCAACCACTACGCAGCCTCCACCCGAGTCCGCGGCTTCTCTGTGGACGTGCTGGGCGGCTTCGACGTCGCCCGCTTGAGCCTGGGGGCCGCCCAACCTGCCTCGGGTGCGGGGTCGTAGTCGGCCCGGCTCCTGGCTGCCGTGCTGGGGTGCCCCGATATACTTCACGAGGTTCGAGTCGGAGTGGCGGAACCTGGTAGACGCGCTAGGTTGAGGGCCTAGTGAGCGCAAGCTCATGGGGGTTCAAATCCCCCCTCCGACACCATGATTTGTCTGTATCAACGCTTATCTGCGAATGTCAGCCTTCAACAATTAGCTGCTCTGCTGGGCGTCCTCCGGTGCCCGCTCTGGTGCGGGAAACCTGCTGGGTGACCTTGCAACCTTGTGTCGTATCCCTCTCTGTGGCGGCGCCTGGCCGGCGCTCCTCGATCTCGCCAACGTCGGCCCACCGCCTGTGATACAGTGAATCACATGGCGGAGAAACAGCAGCCGTCCGTTCAGCGTTCCTTTCGGCTGTCCCCACGTACGATCGAGTTGCTCGATGCCGCCGCGGCCGCAGGCGGGGAGTCCCGGAACGCCCTGGCCGACCGGCTTTTGGGCGAGGCCGTCCGCCTCGAGCGCCACCCGCTCATCCGGTTCCGCCGAGGGGCGGCCGCTCGTCGCCAGCCCCTCGTCGTCGGCACCCGGCTCTACGTCCACCAGGTCATGTCCACGCTGCGGGCGAATCACGGCGACATCGACGAGGCAGCCGCCTACCTCGACATCGCCCCGCGGCTCGT
>DASXNO010000206.1:0-8476 GCA_036495025.1 Actinomycetota bacterium
GGTGGCAACCAGGAGGGGGCCGACTTCGACGGCCTGGACTGCCAGACCGGAAAGCTCGGGCAGTGCTTCCTTGCCGCCGACCACCAGGGCTTCCTGCTGATGACCTTCGGCTCGTTCACCTGTGACCCGAAGACCGCCACGACACCGATCGGGACCGCCGCCGTGCCGACGATCGACACCATGGCCTTCGACCCGGCCAACGGCAAGCTCTACGCCGCCGTCGGTTCGCAGCTCAAGGTGGTCGACCAGTCCACCGGGGCCCTCACCGATACCAGCGCGTGGCTCGGCGTCGCTTCCGGCCCCTCCGGCGACGAAGAGCTCGCCCATGTCACCGCGCTGACCTTCGACCCCGCCACGGGCAACCTCTTCGGCGTCGAGAGCCGGGGCTCCAGGCCCTCCCTGCTCTTCAAGGTTGACGCCAGCACGGGTGGGGTCGTCCACGGTGCCTTCGGGTCGGGAGTCGACTACGTGGAGATCGCCCCGGTCGGTGGCCGCAACGAGGTCTACGGCATTGTGGTTGCGGGCGGCACGATGTACGCCACGGCGAGCCTGAACGACGCCGACCCCCACCTCGCAACGCTCGACATGGCAACCGGCGCCACCAGCGATATCGGCCCGGAGGGGGTGCCGCTCGTGGAGGGGCTCACGACCGATTCGACCGGCAGCCTCTACGGCCTGTCCGGCTCCGGGGGGACCGTCATCGGGCCGCTGCCCTGCCCGGGGCCAAGCCCGACCCCGACCCCGACCGTGACCCCCACGCCGACCCCGACCGTGACCCCGCCGGCCCCGCCGCCTCCTTCCATCGCTCCCGTCGCCTCGCCGCCCCCGGCCCAGGTCCTCGGCCTCCAGGCGAGCCAGGCGCCCTCCCTGGGGAAGGCGCTGCCGACGACGGGGGTCAATGCCGAGCCGCTCCTGGCGGTTGCCGCCATCTGCCTTGCGCTGGGCCTCGCGCTCACCCGTTCACGCGCCCGGAACCCCACGGGGTCCCGCACCCACGGGCCCGGCGACGTGGAGCGCGAGGTCGATGGCCGGCGATGAGTGCGTCAGGGCTCCGACCGATACCGCGTCCGGCCCGGCGGCGGCAATCGCCCCCACGTTGGCGAGGGTGACCCCGCCGGAGATCTCGAGGAACGCCCTGCCCCGCGTCGCCGCCACGGCCGCGGCGATGGCGTCAAGGCCGGCGTTGTCGAGAAGGACCTGCTCGGCTCCCGCCGCCAGCGCCTCTGCGAGCTCCGCCGGGGACGTGACCTCGACCTCCACGGGCATCCGGGGCTGCGCCCGCGCCCTGCGGATCGCTTCGGTCATGCCGCCGGCCAGGCGGATGTGGCTGGTCTTGATGAGGATGGCGTCGTAGAGGCCCGCCCGGTGCAGCGTGCCGCCGCCGGTCTCCACCGCAGCCCGCTGGACCGCCCGCATGCCGGGGATGGTCTTGCGCGTGCAGAGCACCTTGACGCCGTGGGGGGCGCAGGCGGCGACGAATGCCGCCGTCTGGGTGGCGATCCCCGAGAGGTGCTGCAGGAAGTTCAGCGCCACGCGCTCGCCGGCGAGGATCGCCCTGGCCCTGCCCGACAGCTCGGCCACCGTCGCGTCCGGCGTCAGCTCGGCACCATCGGCCAGCTTCCACTCGACGGCGAGGGCCGGGTCCACAAGGCGGAAGACGGTCGCGGCGACGGCGGTTCCGGCCAGCACGCCGCCCTGCTTGGCGAGGATGCGGCCCCGGGAGGGAAGCTCCGCCCGGACGATGCGCTTCGAGGTCACGTCGCCGCTGCCGCCCGGGGGGCCGAGGTCCTCGGCAAGGGCGCGGCGGGCAAGCTCTTCCAGTTCGATCAAGGACTACTCCGAAGGTCTTGGTAGGCTGCTACTCATACACCATGGCGACGGCACAGGCGGAGATTTCGGAGCTCGGGTACCGGGCCTGGGCAAGGGAGGTCCGCTCCCTTGCGGCGGAGTGCCACGCGCTCATCCTCGCGCACACCTACCAGGTGCCCTGGATCCAGGAGGTGGCCCACTTCACCGGGGACTCCCTCGAGCTGTCCCGCCGGGCGGCCGCCACCGACGCCGAGGTCATCGTCTTCTGCGGCGTGCACTTCATGGCGGAGACCGCCAAGATCCTCTCCCCCAACCGGACCGTCCTCATCCCCGACATCGAGGCGGGGTGTTCCCTGGCGGACAGCATCACCGGGGCACAGCTCAGGGCGTGGAAGGCGGAGCACCCCGGTGCCGTCGTCGTCGCCTACGTCAACACCTCCGCCGAGGTGAAGGCGGAGTCCGACTACTGCTGCACCTCGGCCAATGCCGTGCAGGTCGTGCAGGCGATCCCTGCGGACCGGGAGATCCTCTTCCTCCCCGACATGTTTCTCGCGGCCCACGTCGAGCGCCAGACGGGACGCAGGCTGGAGGTGTGGATGGGGGAGTGCCACGTGCACGCCGGCATCGAGCCCGCCGACCTGGAAGACCGCCTCGCCGAGTTCCCCGATGCCGAGCTGATGATCCACCCGGAGTGCGGCTGTGCCTCCCATGCGGTGTGGATGGCCTCGACCGGGGTGCTCCCCGCCGGCCGTACGCACGTCCTGTCGACGTCGGGCATGTTGCGGCGGGCCGAGGCCACCGACGCTCGAAGGGTGATCGTCGCCACCGAGACCGGCCTCATCCACCGCCTCCGCGTTGCCCAGCCGGATCGGGACTTCATCGCCGCCAACGAGGCGGCCATCTGCCGCTACATGAAGATGATCACGCCCGACAAGCTGCTCGACAGCCTGCGGCTCAACATCCACGAGGTGACGGTGGAGCCCGAGGTCGCCGACCGCGCCCGCCTCGCCATCGAGCGCATGATCGCGATCGGCTGAGCGACACGCGTGGGCGGGACATGGGAAAAACGGGTGGCGGGACATGGGGAACGGGTGCGTGGGAATGGAAATGACTGAACGAGCTGGTCTCGCCGACATCAACTACGACGACCGGGGCCTCGTGCCCGCCATCGTCCAGGATGCGGACACGAACGAGATCCTCATGATGGCCTGGATGAACGAGGAGTCGTTGCGGCGGACCCTCGAGCAGGGCACGACGTGGTTCTGGTCGCGCAGCCGGCAGGAGTTCTGGAACAAGGGCGCGACGTCGGGCAACCTGCAGCACGTGACCGACGTGCGCTACGACTGCGACGGCGACGTCCTGCTGGTCAAGGTCCACCCGGATGGCCCCGCCTGCCATACCGGCGAGCGCACCTGCTTTTTCCGCTCGCTCATCTAGATGGCGCAGTACCGCCCCTCCCGGGGGGAGTTCGAGCGGCTGGCCGCCGAATATCCCGTCGTGCCGGTGTGGCGCGAGGTGATCGCGGACCTCGAGACGCCGGTCTCGGCCTTCTGCAAGCTCGCCTCCGGTATCGCCCAGAGCCGCCACGCCTTCCTGCTCGAGTCCGTCGAGGGTGGGGAGCGCTGGGGCCGCTACTCCTTCATCGGCGTCGACCCGTTCCTGGTGATGGTCTGCAGGGACGGCGTCGTGTCGTGGGAGGGCACGCCGCCCGCCGCCGCAGCCGCGATGCCCGCAGGCTCCAGCCCGCTGGAGGTCCTGCGCACCGTCCTTGAAAGCTACCGGACGCCCGTCCTGGCCGGCCTCCCCCCGCTGCACGCGGGTGCCGTCGGCTACCTCGGCTACGACGTCGTCCGGTACCTGGAGCGCCTCCCGCAGACCACGACCGACGACGTGGGGGTCCCCGAGATGATGCTGATGTTCCCTCGCAGCCTCGTCGTCTTCGATCACCTGCGCCAGCGCATCGCCTTCGTTGCCAACGTCATCGAGGGCGACGGCTACGACGAGGCCGTGGCCCGCAGCGAGGAGCTGGTGGCGGCCCTCGGCCAGCCGCTTCCGTACCAGCCGCTGGAGCTGGCGCCGGTCGAGGTGACGCTGCCCCCTTCGTCGATGCGCCGGGATGAGTTCGAGGCGGCTGTCGAGGCAGCCCGGGAGTACATCGCCGCCGGCGACATCTTCCAGGTCGTCATTGCCCAGCGGTTCTCCGCCCCCATCACCGCCGATCCCCTTGACGTCTACCGGGTGCTGCGCCTCGTCAACCCGAGCCCCTACATGTTCTATCTTCGCCATCCCGACATCACCGTGATCGGGTCGTCGCCCGAGCCGCTCATCAAGGTCCAGCAGGGCCACGTCACGCAGCGGCCCATCGCCGGGTCACGGCCGAGGGGTGCCACCGACGAGGAGGACGCGGCGCTGGAGGCCGAGCTGGTCACGGACGAGAAGGAGCGGGCCGAGCACGTGATGCTGGTGGACCTCGCCCGCAACGACGTCGGCCGGGTCTCGACGTGGGGCAGCGTGAGGGTCGAGGAGCTGATGGTGGTGGAGCGCTACTCGCACATCATGCACCTGGTGTCCCAGGTGTCGGGCGAGCTGGCCGAGGGCCGGACCGCCCTGGACGCGCTCTACGCCTCGTTCCCGGCGGGGACGGTGTCGGGGGCCCCGAAGATCCGGGCGATGGAGATCATCGACGAGCTGGAGCCCACCCGGCGCGGCCCCTACGCCGGGATCGTCGGGTACTTCGACTTCTCCGGCAACCTCGACACGTGCATCGCCCTGCGGACCGCCTACATCGCCGGCGGCACGTTCCACATCCAGGCGGGGGGCGGCATCGTCGCCGACAGCGAGCCGTCGAAGGAGTACTGGGAGTCGGTCAACAAGGCGAAGGCCCTGCTCACGGCAGCCCAGATCGCAGAGCACCTCCGGTAGGTCCGCCGAGCGGCGGGATGGCCACGTACGACAGCAGCCAGCCCGTGATCCCGGCGACGGCGACCGAGCCGAGCCACAGGTGGATCGACCACCAGATGCCGGTCGTCGCCACCAGGGCCAGGAAGTAGACCAGGTAGAAGACCACCGGCATGCCGAAGGCGAACAGACGGAAGCCGAGCGGGCTCCCCCGAAGCCGGCTCGCTCGCAGGGCCGCGTAGAGCGTGTCGGCCAGCAGGCCCGCCACGAGCGCGGCCGGGACCAGCGCGAGGCCGCCGTCCACGCCCCCCACCTGCCTCGCGAGGAAACTCAGGGCGAGGGCGTTGAGCCCGAGGATCGCGGTCAACGCCCCGAAGGGCAGGATGAAGCGCCGGGCCGACAGGAGCACGAGGGCCATGACGACGGCGGTCTGGATGATCACGCCACTGACCCCGAGGGCCTGCTGATAGAAGACGAGGATCCGGAGGTCCGGCACCGATCCCGACGCCTGCGGGTTCACCAGGGGATGAGCGATCTGCAGGAGGAACGTGATCACCGACAGCACGACCGTGAGCGACAGCACCGCCGCCCATGGCATCGCCGCCTCGTCGCCGGCGCCGGCACGGCGCCAGGCGGAGCGGAGCGGCCCGCTGGCCATCAACACGCCCCCGACGGCAAGGATCAGGTGGGTGGGGCTGAAGAGCGCGTCGACGTTCGCCTCGATGCCGAAGACTATGTGCCAGGCCATGTCGGCCACGCCGCCGACGAGGAAGATCGCCGCCCCCAGCAGCGAGAGCTCGTAGCCGGTGGGTACCGACTCCCTGAGCGGGAGGCCACGCCGCATGCCTGCGAGGGCGGTCCCCCCGATGACCGCGGCTACCACGAGGAACCCCGAGTACAGCACGGCGTGCCACGGGGTGAAGAAGGACTGGTCGACGTGGCCGTGCACGTGCGCCCATCCGTCCAGGTAGAGCCCGCCACCGAAGACGGTGCTCAGGATCGCGACCAGAGCGTCGAAGCGCCGCGAGGCCGTGTGCTTCGGGGTTCCCAGTTCGGGCACGGTCGGTCGGGCGGCTGGCGCAGCAATGCCCATGCGCCAATGATCGCGCCGATCCGCGCTCGCGGCCCCGGTCTTGCGAGCGGGCACCGCCGTACCGGCCGACCCGGATAATGTCGTCACGATGATCGACGGCGGCGTTCCCCTCGGCCACCGGTACCTGCTGCACGAGGTGATCGGCCGGGGAGCCATGGGCGAGGTCCGCCGGGCGACCGCCAGGGACACCGGCGAGGAGTTCGCCGCCAAGGTGCTCCGCCCCGAGCTCGCCGGCGACGAGGACGTCGTCGCCCGCTTCGTGCAGGAACGAAGGATCCTGCTGCGCATCGCGTCACCGAACGTCATCGCGGTGCGGGACCTCGTCGTCGAGGCCGACACGCTCGCCATCGTCGCCGACCTCGTCCGTGGCCCCAACCTCCGGACCCACCTCGACGCCGCCGGTACGTTGGCCCCCGCCGAGGCGGTCGCGGTGGCGATCCAGGTGCTCCACGGCCTCGCCGCCGCCCACGCGCTCGATGTGGTGCACCGGGACGTGAAGCCCGAGAACGTCCTTCTGGACACGAGCGGTCCCGCGCCCCTGGCCAAGCTGGGAGACTTCGGGGTCGCCCGCATTGCCCAGGGCTCGGCATCGAACCGGATGACCGCCCTCGTCGGCACCGTGGCCTATCTCGCCCCCGAGCTCGCCGACGACGCACGGATCACCCCGGCGGCCGACGTCTGGTCCACCGGCATCCTGCTCTACGAGCTCCTCTCCGGGACCACTCCCTTCTCGGGCGGCAACCTCATCGCGATGATCAGGGCGGCTGCGGAACGCCAACCCGCGCCGCTGACCGGGATCCCGGACGATCTCTGGCGCGCCATTGCCTCGATGCTGGCCAAGGAGCCGAACCAGCGGCCCACCGCCGCCGCCGCGGCCGGGTCGCTCGACGACCTGCTGCTGTCGCTGGCCGGCATCCCGGCACTGCCACGCGGCGACGTCCCGCCGGGCGGTCCCGCCCGCCCCTCCACCTGGCAGCGCGACACTCCTGGAAGCCCGATCCGCACGGGCGGCGAGACGGTCGTGCTGGCCCGGAGCGCCCTCGAGGCCCCGCCTCCGCCGGCGCCCGCCCCTGCTCCGTCCCCCGGCACCCTTCCGGGTCGGCTTCGTCGCCGCCGGCCCCTTGCGGGCGGCCTCCGAGCGATCCGGCCCCTTGCGGGGGGCCTCGGGGGACGCCGGGCGTGGCTCCTCGGTGCCGCCGGCGCAGGTGTCCTCGTTGTTGCCCTGGTCCTCGCCGGCCTCGCGCTTGCCAGCCGCCGCCCGGTCACCGTCTCGCGGAGCTTCCCGGCGGTCCTGGTGGGCTCCACGGTGTCGAGCCAGCGGGTCTGGCGCCTGTCCGGCGACCTGCTGACCGCCGAGGTCACGCTGCGCAACGCCGGGTCCGCCCCGGCAGACGTCACCTATGACGAGGTGGTTCCCAAGAGCGCGGCTCCTCAGGCGAGCGACCTCCGTCAGGTGACCCCCGCCGGCTACCGCGTGGTCAGGGCGGATCCGGTGCTGCGCTGGGTCTTCGCCCAGATGGCGCCCGGATCGGTCCAGACCCTGACCTACGAGGCGTCGACCAGGCCGGGCAGGGGGCATGGCTCGCCCCGGGCCCGCCTCGCGGCGCTCGTCGCCGACCAGCAGCGGGAGGAGGCGCTCTACGCCGCGCAGGCCCGCATCACGATCCGGACCCTCCATTCCCTCGTGGTGACCCCCGCCACCGTCGCGATGGCGCCGGGCGACACCCAACCGATCCTCGTCACCGCCACGTTTGACGACGGCACCCCAGCTCCGGCGGGGGCCTTCAGGCCCACGTTCGTGTCGAGCAATCCGGCGGCGGCGACGGTTGACGATCAGGGCACCGTCACGGCGACGGGCATCGGCGGGGCCGTGATCCGGGCGTCGGTCGGCAGCGTGTCGGCCGACGTGCCGGTGTCCGTGGCGGCCCGGCCGCCCTCCTCGCCCCCACGGCCCGTCCCCGCTTCCCCGAGGGCCGCGCCCCCGACGCCATCGGGCGGGCCGGCGACGCCGTCGCAACCCGCCACGCCCGTGGCGCCGTCGCTGACGTTGCCGCCCGTCCCGCACGGCACGGACGACTACGGGAGCGGGATGGCGGTCGCCGTCAAGCCCGACGGCACGCAATCCACGCTGTGGAGGGGGACGGACGGCGCCCTGTGGGGCGCGGTCTGGGACGGCAAGGCGTGGAGCGGTCCCATCCGGCTCGGGATGGGGCCGATGGCCTCGGAGCCGACGGCGGGCACCGACGCCAGCGGTCACGCCTGGGCCTACTGGGCCGGCACGGACGGCAAGCTGCGGGAGGGTTTCTACGACGGGGCGAAATGGAACGGTCCGATCCCCCTTCCCCAGTTCGGCAACGTGGTGTCCCAGCCCGGCGTGGCCATCGCGCCGAGCGGCCACCAGTACCTGGTCTGGAAGGGCCCCGACGGCAACCTGTTCGTCGCCCACTGGACCGGCGTGGCGTGGGAAGGGCCGAGCGACGTCGGCATGGGGCCGCTTGGCTCCCACCCCGCCGCGGTGCTCGACGGCGCCGAGCGCCCCTCCGTGTACTGGCACAGCCCCGACGGGGCGCTCATGCAGGCCTTCTACGACGGCTCGAAGTGGAACGGCCCCACCCGCGTCGGCATGGGCCCGCTCGGATCGGCCGCGGCGGCCACTGCCAACCCCAACGGCAGCCG
>DASXNO010000207.1:0-3250 GCA_036495025.1 Actinomycetota bacterium
GAGGCTCTCGCCTAGGTTGCTCCGGGGCCGGGACTCGAACCCGGAACCTATTGATTAACAGTCAACCGCGCTGCCAATTGCGCCACCCCGGAAGGTATACAACCGAGAATAGCATCGGAGGCTGCCGGTTCCGGGGGCGCCGCTGGGGAATACTTCGGTCGACTCGACACCGAAGGGAGGTGAGCGGATGTCACGATTCAAACTTGGCCTGACCCTGGGCCTCGGTATCGGGTACGTCCTTGGCACCAAGGCGGGCCGGGAACGGTACCTGCAGATGCAGCGCAACCTGCGCCGGGCGTCACGGCTGTGGCAGAAGGCCTCGTCCTCCACCCTGGCCCAGAAGGCTGCCCACAAGGCCGGCGGGGCGCTCGGGGACGGACTCAAGTCCGCCAAGCGCACGACGGTCGGCAAGCTGCCCTGGACCAGGGACCGCAGCGGCAACGGCACCTCGAAGAATCACGACGGGGCCCAGGAGCCGGCCAGCAGCTTCTGAGGTCCCGGCATGGGCCAGTGGTGCGGGTAGCGGGGGTTGGACGTCTATTCGAGGAAATCCCGCAGCTTCTGTGACCGTGACGGGTGGCGGAGCTTGGAGAGGGTCTTCGACTCGATCTGGCGGATCCGCTCCCGGGTGACCCCGAACTCCCGGCCCACCTCCTCGAGCGTGCGGGGCATCCCGTCGTGAAGGCCGAAGCGCAGCTGGATCACCTTCTTCTCCCGCTCTGACAGCGTGTGCAGGACCGCCTCGAGCTGCTCCTGCAGGAGGATGAAGGAGGCCGCGTCCAGCGGGACGACGGCGTCGGAGTCCTCGATGAAGTCGCCGAGGTGGGAGTCCTCCTCCTCGCCGATCGGGGTCTCCAGCGAGACCGGCTCCTGGGAGACCTTCAGGATCTCCCGGACCTTGTCCGGGGTCATCTCCATCTGCTCGGCCATCTCCTCCGCCAGGGGCTCCCGCCCGAGGTCCTGGAGAAGCTGGCGCTGCACCCGGATGAGCTTGTTGATCGTCTCGACCATATGGACGGGGATGCGGATGGTGCGGGCCTGGTCGGCGATCGCCCGGGTGATGGCCTGGCGGATCCACCAGGTGGCGTAGGTGGAGAACTTGTAGCCCTTCTTGTAGTCGAACTTCTCGACCGCCCGGATGAGACCGAGGTTGCCCTCCTGGATCAGGTCGAGGAACAGCATGCCCCGGCCCACGTAGCGCTTCGCGATCGAGACGACCAGGCGCAGGTTGGCCTCGACCAGTTTGCGCTTGGCGAGCAGGCCGTCTCGGATGATGCGGCGGCAGATCTCCCTTGTCTTGTCGACCGACGGCTTGCCGCCCTCCACCTCGAGCGAGGACCGCTTGGCCAGTTCACGGACGGCGTCGGTGTCGAAGTCGACGCTGGCGTCGATCATGTCCTCCGCCATGAGGCCGGCCTCGATGCGCATCGCCAGGTCAACCTCCTGCTCTGCGGTGAGCAGGGGAACCTTGCCGATCTCCTTCAGGTACATCCGGACCGGGTCGTTGGTCGGCGCCTTCAGGAGGTCGGGGTCCCGCCGGAAGTCCTCGACGTCCTCGGCGTCCGCCCCGGGCTCGTGGTCGACGACCTCGATCCCTTCCTCCGCGACCAGGGCGTACACGTTGTCCACCTGCTCCGCTGAGAGATCGAGCGAGCCAAGGGCATCGGCGATCTCGTCGGCGGTGAGCCAGCCTTTCTCTTTCCCCCGTGCCACGAGGTCTCGGACCTCGTCCACATGCACGTCTTTGGGGACGGTCCTGACTTCATCTGTCATCGAAGCGCCTCCGCTGTGATTCCAGCCGCATCAGCTCCTGGAAAAGTGAATCGGAGTCGGCCGGGTCTGCCCCGGGTTCGAGCCGTCCGAGTGTAGCCCGTAGTGACTGGATCTGCCGTTGCAGCCTGAACTCCTCCAGGCGCATGAACACCTCTTCCACCGACTCGTTGGTCCCCGAGGTCAATGCAAGCTCCGCCCCCAGCCGCCGGGTGTCCTCGTCCGGCAGCTGTTCCAATATCGACGCCGTCGACCCGGCCCTTGAGCAGGCGAGCAGACCCCGCAGGAGGAGCCGGTGCTCGGGCAGGGTGAAATGGTCCTCGGTGACCCAGTCCTCGACCTGGTCGAGGCGCCGTGGGGCATCGAGCAGCAGGGCGAGCGCCTCTCGCTCCAGGCGGACATGCCCGGGGAGGCTCTCCCTGCGGCGGGCCGAGCTGGCGGGGCTGGCCCGACCCAGCTCCGAGATCTCCTGCTGCACCGTCCGCTCGTCCACACCGAGCAGCCTGGCGATGCGGAAGGCGTACTCCCCGCGGACGACCCGGCTGGGCTCGCTGCTGAGCACGGGAGCGAGGTCCGCCAGGGCCTTGCCCTTGCTCTCCGGCGTGTCGAGCCGGTGCCGACGCAGGACCGCCTCGATCATGAACCACCGCAGGGGCACCGCCCCCTTGATGACCTGCTCAACCGCTGGGGCCCCCCCGTCGGGCTCGGGCGCCAGGGCCAGGTCGGCGGGGTCCTTGCCGGGCGGCAGCAGGGCCACCAGGACCTCGACGCCGACCTTGGCGTCGATGCCGAATCCCCGCTCCGAGGCGAACGAGCCTGCGGCGTCGGCATCGAAGGCGAGGATCACCCGGTCGCAGAAGCGCTTGATGGTGGCGAAGTGTTCCTCACCGAGCGCGGTGCCACACGTCGCCACGGCCGACCCCACCCCCACCTTGTGCAGTCCCATCACGTCCGTGTACCCCTCGGTCACCACGGCCTGCCCGCCCCGGACCATCTCCCTCTTGGCCCGGTCGAGGCCGTAGAGGAGCTTGCTCTTGTGATAGAGAGGCGTCTCCGGTGAGTTCAGATACTTCGGCGGCTCGTCGCCGAGGGCGCGGGCGCCGAAGCCGACGACGTCGCCGGACAGGTCGGCGATCGGGAACACGAGGCGGCCCCGGAACCGGTCCCGGTGCTCGCCGGACTCGGTGACGAGCGCGAGGCCCGCGTCCACGATCTGGTCGGGCGTGAACTTGCGGCCCAGCAGGTATCGGTAGAGCGTGTCCCGGCCCGAGGGGGCGTAGCCGAGACCCCACGCCGTGGCGTCGTCCTTCGAGAACCCCCTGGCCTGCACGTAGCGCCGGGCGACGGCCGCCTCGGGCGAGTCGTCGAGGAGCTCGGTGAAGTGGGCAGCGGCGGCCCGGGCGACGTCCAGAAGCCGGCGGCGGCCGCTGCCGGCCGCCGGGGCCGCCCCCGCCTCCGTGCGCAGGGTGATCCCGAGCCG
>DASXNO010000208.1:0-10288 GCA_036495025.1 Actinomycetota bacterium
CACCCGCATCGCACGATTCCTATCCGTCCGTTCATCGGCAATTCATATTCCGGCGCTTCTGGCTCGCGGCAAACCATCCTCGGCGGCCGCTGGATCGTCGTTCGATCCGGCACGGTGGCGGTCCGACCCCCGCCGGAGGTCAGTCCCCGGCGAGCGCGCGGGCGATGACGAGGCGCTGGATCTCCGAGGTGCCCTCGAAGATGGTGTAGATCTTGGCGTCCCGGTACCACTTCTCGACGGGGAAGTCCCGGATGTAGCCGTAGCCGCCGAGCACCTGGATCGCTCGCTCCGTGGCCCGCACCGCCACCTCGCTCGCCTTGAGCTTGCTCATCGAGCCCTCGGCGTGCTCGTACGGGGCGCCGCTCGCTGCCATCCACGAGGCCCGGTAGCAGAGCAGCCGGGCGGCGTCGATCTCGGTGGCCATGTCGGCGAGGATGTTGCCGACCGATTCGTGGTCGATGATCCGCTTCCCGAACTGGGTGCGCTGCTTGGCGTACTGGACGGCGAACTCGAGGGCCGCCCGGGCGATGCCGACCGCCGCAATGCCAACGATGGGCCGCGTCACTTCGAACGTCCGCAGGGCGGCGGAGGCCCGCCCGCTCGACTGGCCGGACCGTGCCCGCTGTAGCTTGGCCTCGAACTTCTCCACGCCGCCGAGGATCTGGTCGACCGGGATCCGGGCATCGTCGAGCAGCAGCTCGGACGTGTCCGAGGCGCGGATGCCCAGCTTCTTCTCCTTCTTGCCCTGCGTGAAGCCGGGCGTGCCCTTCGTGACGATGAAGGATGCCTGCCCCCGATGACCGAGCTCGGGGTCGACGGTGGCGACGACGATGTGGACGTCGGCCACGCCGCCGTTGGTGATGAAGACCTTGCGGCCGTTGAGGACCCATTCGTCGCCCTCACGCCGTGCCCGCGTCCGCAGGCTCGAGACGTCCGAGCCAGACTGCGGCTCGGTGACGGCGAAGGCGGCCACCTGCGGTGCCTGTGGCGTTCCGATCATCCGGGGCGCCCAGGCTGCGAGCTGCTCGGGGGTGCCGGTGTTCCACAGGGACATCAGCGGGAGGCCGGTCCCGGTCAGCGCGAGGCCGATGCCGGCGCAGCCCCAGTACAGCTCCTCGGTGATGAGCGGCAAGGTCAGCCCACTCGGGTCCTGGGCCGCCTGCGCGTAGACGTCGATGGAGTAGAGCCCCACGTCGGCGGCCTTCTTCAGGATGTCCCAGGGGAACTCCTCGGTCTCGTCGTAGTGCGGGGCGGCCGGCCGGATCTCCTTCTCGGCGAAGTCATGAGCCCACTTCTGCAGCTCCCGCTGCTCCTCCGTCAGACCGAACTCCATTCCTCAACCCCTTCCTTCTCGCGCGCCTGTCCCGCGAGCCTCGCTCAAGGATCGCGCTTTCGCGTCCTCCGTGGTCCACATTGGAAGGAAAAGTTGAGCGAGATCGGAAAGGTGTGAGACTGTGCCGGCTTTGGAGACGCTCGAAGAGATCAATGCGGAGGTGATCCGCTGCCGGCGGTGCCCCAGGCTGGTCGCCTGGCGGGAAGCGGTGGCCGCGTCGCCGCCCGCGCGCTTCCGCGGGGCGACCTACTGGGCCCGCCCCCTCCCCGGCTTCGGCGACCCCCAGGCCCGCCTGCTCGTCGTGGGCCTCGCCCCCGCAGCCAACGGCGGGAACAGAACCGGGCGCATGTTCACCGGCGACCCATCCGGCGACTGGCTCTACCGGGCGCTGCACCGGGCCGGCTTCGCCAGCCAGCCGACGGCCCGCCACTCCGACGACGGCCTGACCCTCACCGACTGCTACATCTCGGCGGTCGTGCGGTGCGCTCCCCCGGACAACAAGCCGCTCCCCGAGGAGCGGGACCGCTGCCTGCCCTACCTGACCAGGGAGATCCGGGTCCTCTCGCGGGTGGTGGTCATCGTCACCCTCGGCGCCTTTGCCTGGGACGGGACGCTCCGGGCACTGAAGGCCCTCGGCCACGTCGCCCCGGGTCCCCGGCCGGTCTTCGGCCACGGGGTACAGGTACGGGTGGGGCAAGAGCTCCTGCTCGGCTCCTACCATCCGAGCCAGCGCAACACCTCGACCAAGCTCCTCACCGAGGCGGCCCTGGACGAGGTGTTCGCCACGGCTCGGGCGCTCCTCGAATCGGACGAAACGTCCCAGACCAACGACCCATAAATCCCATAAAAAGGGAGGCTGACCATGCGGCTCGGCTACGGACTCATCACCTGCGAACGCACCCACGGCGATCCCCGGACGTGGGCCGACCGGTACCGCGAGGCCCTGCAGTTCTCACGCCTCTGTGAGGAGAACGGTCTCGACTCGGTGTGGACCTCGGAGCACCACTTCGTCGATGACGGCTACATGCCGTCGCTGGCGGTGACGTCGGCGGCGATCGCCGCCTCGACCAGCACCATCGAGATCGGCACCGGGGTCGTGCTGGCGCCGCTGCACCATCCCCTCCGCCTCGCGGAGGACGCCGCCACGGTGGGCAACATCGCCGCCGGCCGGTTCATCCTCGGGGTCGGCGCCGGATGGCGGGCGGAGGAGTTCCAGCGCCTCGGCGTCCCCCAGGCGGAGGCCGGCCGGCGGCTTGGGGAGACCATCCGGATCCTCAGGGCGGCATGGGGTGCCGAGCCGTTCGAGTTCCACGGCAGGATCTTCGACATCGATCGCACCAACGTCACGCCGAAGCCGCCCGGGCCCATCCCGATCTTCGTCGGCGGCAGGGCCGAGCCAGCGTTGCGCCGGGCCGGCCGCCTCGGCGACGGCTACCTTGGGACCACCCCGCCGATGGAAGCGTTGCCCGCCTCCATCGCCACCGTCAGGCAGGGTATTGCCGCCGCACACCGGGACCCCGCCGGCTTCCGCTTCTGGGCCCACGCGCCGGTCTGGGTGACGAACGACCCCGAGGGCGACCTCGACGAGGCCCTTCGCCAGAACTGGCTGATCCGGTGGAAGTACGCCGACATGGCAGCCGCGCAGGGCTGGCCCTCCGACCCCCTGCCGGAACCCCCGCCGCTCGACGAGCCCACGGCGGCGACGTTGCGGCGCCAGATCATCTACGGGACGCCGAAGGAGGTGGCCGAGGCGGTGCTCGCCCTCGGTGACACTCTGGGGGAGGGAGGCCAGCTCATCGCCCGGTCCTACTACCCGGGGCTCTCCTTCGAGGCGGGTGCCAGGATGATCGAGCTGCTGGGCGAGGTACGGCGCTTGTTGGAGGTTGCCTCCCCGCTTCAGTCACGGACGAGCGGCTTGTAGCGGATCCGGTGTGGCTGGTCCGCTTCGGCGCCCAGCCGGCGGTGCCGGTCCGCCTCGTAGTCGGAGAAGTTGCCCTCGAACCACCGCACCCCGGACTCGCCCTCGAAGGCGAGGACATGGGTGGCGATGCGATCGAGGAACCAGCGATCGTGACTGATGACCACCACGCAACCCGGGAAGGCAAGGAGGCCCTCCTCCAGCGCCCGCAGGGTGTCGACGTCGAGGTCGTTGGTCGGCTCGTCGAGCAGTGCCACGTTGCCCCCCGCGAGCAGGACCTTGGCAAGCTGCAGGCGGTTGCGCTCGCCACCCGAGAGGACGCCGGCCTTCTTCTGCTGGTCCGACCCCTTGAAGCCAAACGAGCCGACGTACGCCCGCCCGTGCATCTCCCGGCCGCCGACCACGACGGTGTCGAGGCCCCCGGTGATCTCCTGGTACACGGTCTTCTCGGGGTCGATCGTCTCCCGGCTCTGGTCGACGTAGGAGAAGGCAACCGTGGGGCCGACGCGCACGGCCCCGTCGTCGGGTGCCTCCTGGCCGAGGATCATGCGGAACAGCGTGGTCTTCCCAGCGCCATTGGGGCCGATGACGCCCACGATGCCGCCCCTCGGCAGCGAGAACGACAGGTCGTCGATCAGGAGGCGCTCCCCGTACCCCTTCCGCAGGTGGTCGACCTCCACGACCAGCTCACCGAGGCGGGGGCCGGGCGGGATGACGATCTCCAGGCGCTCCGCCCGCTCCGGTGCCGACTCCGCTTCCGCAAGGAGCTGCTCGTAGCCGGTGAGCCGGGCCTTGCCCTTGGCCTGCCGGGCACGGGGCGACAGCCGGATCCACTCCAGCTCTCGCTCGAGGGTCTGCCGCCGCCGGGCATCGGTCTTCTCCTCCTGGGCCAGGCGCTGCTGTTTCTGCTCGAGCCACGAGGAGTAGTTGCCCTCCCAGGGAATGCCCGCGCCCCGGTCCAGCTCCAGGATCCAGCCGGCGACGTTGTCGAGGAAGTAGCGGTCGTGGGTGACCGCGACCACCGTCCCTCCGTAGTCCTGCAGGGTCCGCTCCAACCAGGCCACCGACTCGGCGTCGAGGTGGTTGGTCGGCTCGTCGAGCAGGAGGAGGTCCGGCTTCTGTAACAGCAGCCGGCAGAGGGCCACGCGTCGCCGCTCGCCGCCCGAGAGGTTCGCCACGGCTGCGTCGCCCGGCGGCAGGTTGAGGGCATCCATCGCCACCTCGAGCGTCCGGTCGAGCTCCCAGGCTCCGGCGGCCTCGATGCGGTCGTTGAGCTCCGCCTGCTCCGCCAGGAGCTTGTCGAAGTCCGCGTCGGGGTCGCCCATGGCCTCGCAGACCTTGTTGTAGCGATCCAGCAGCGCGGCAGCCTCCCCGACTCCCTCCGCGACGTTGCCCATCACGTCCTTGGCCGGGTCGAGCCGGGGTTCCTGGGGGAGGAAGCCCACCGAGAAGCCGGAGGTCAGGCGGGCCTCGCCGGTGTAGCCGTCGTCCTCGCCGGCCATGATCCGGAGCAGCGAGGACTTTCCCGAGCCGTTGGCGCCCAGGACGCCGATCTTGGCGCCAGGGAACATCGAGATGTTGATGCCGCGCAGCACCTCCTTGTCCGGCGGGTGGACCCGGCGGAGGTCGCGCATGGTGAAGATGAATTGCGCAGGCATACAGTCCACCGTACCAGTCGGGCGCCTCACGGGACCTCGCTTCTTTGCGCATGGCCTCGCAGAAACCGCAACCTGGTTCGCAAAGCATGCCAGTCCCGGTCAGGGCCTCGGGGCCTCCTCCGGCGACGCCCACCAGCCGGCGGCCTGGCCTGCGAGCACCGCAGCGCCCCGGGCCACGGCCTGCGCCGTCCGGGGCCGCACGATGGGCAGGGCCACGACGGCGGCCTTCTCCCTCATCCAGGGGCGGCTTGCCGCCCCGCCGCCGATGACGAGCAAGCGCTCGGCCGGCACGAGCTCGGCCACCCGGCCGGCCGTCTCCGCCGTGCGTTCGGACAGGGCCCGGAGCAGGCCCCGCCAGACCGCTCCCGGCGGCCCCTCCGCCACCTTGGGGCCGGCCCCGGCCTGGAGGCCGGCCAGGAACCCGGCGCCGTCGACGAGCGGGGCGTCCTCGGCCATCGCATCGAGCTCCTGGATCGGACGGCCAAGCACCCGGGCTGCGGCGTCCAGCACGACCCCCGCCCGCGCGGCGCCCCCGAGGACCACCCAGGCCCGCCCCCCGGGTGCCACCGAGACAGGCGTCCGCAGCTCGAGCGCCCGTCGCAGGTCGGGGGCGCGGGTCGCGAGCCCGAGCACGGTCTCGGCGGTGCCCACGGAATTGACGAGGTCGCCCGGACCGGCCCCGACGCCGACGGCCCCCGCGAGGTGGTCGTGGCCCGCCAGGGTGACGGGGAGCTCCTCGGGCAGGCCCCAGCGGCCCGCCGCGGCCCTTCCGACGTGCCCCATCACGGAGCCTGCCGCGAGCACGGGGGCGAAGACCGAGACCGGGAACCCCGCGGCTTCGGCCACGTCCTGCAGCCAGACCTGCTCGACGACATCCCAGCAGCCGGTCCGGGAGGCGAAGGAGTGCTCGGTGGCTTCGGCCCCCGTCAGGTCCCGCAGCACCAGCTCCGGGACGCCCAGCCAGCGGCACACCCCGGTGGTCCCATGCGCCACCAGCCATCCCAGCTTGGCCACCGACGAGACGGCCCGGGGCCGTTGCCCGGTGCGCAGGGCCACGGCATCCCCGAACCGGGTGGCGAGACGCTCGGCGACGTCGCCGCCTCGTGGGTCATGCCAGGCGATGACGGGAGCGAGGGGCTTCCCGGCGGCGTCGAGGGGCGCGCCGCACTCGGCCATCCCGGCGATGCCCACCGCCGCGACCCGGTCCCGGGCGGGTCCCAGCGTCGCCACCAGGGCGGTGGCCGCCAGGACCAGGCACTCCGTGGATGCCTCGATGCGCCCATCCGACGCCTCGAACGGGGTCGGGCCGACCGCCACGGCCACCTCCGCCCCGCTGGCGTCGAGCAGCAGCGCCTTGGACCGGGTCGTCCCCAGGTCGAGCCCGAGCACCAGATCTCTGTCCACGGACCCATTCTGGACTCCCCTGTTCTCCAGTCGTCGCCCACTCCTACGGAGTGTCCGACGACCCAGGGGGGATTCGCAGCTCATCCGGCTCCGCTTCGCTACGCCGGGCTGCTACTCGCCCCCTGGACCCCCCTTCCCGCCAGCTACGCTGGCGCCGATGACCGATCTTGCGGCGGCGCTCGCCGAGCTGGAGGCCGAATCGGGCGTGGGCTACGCCCAGGTGCAGCGGCTGCTCTGCCGGCTCGTGGCCATGGGCGGCGACAGCGTCGGGGCGCTGGTCGAAGCGACCGGGGTCCCGCACCGCCGGGTGCTCGAGGTGCTGCGCCGTCTCGGCTTCGATGCGTCCGACCAGCGCAGCGGCGTCGGGGAGGCCGGGCGGGACGAGCTGCGGCGGCTGCTGGGCTGCGACAAGGAACCACGCCCGGACGACCTCGGGGAGAGGATCGCGCGGGTGGTGGCCGAGCGGCCCCCGTCGGTCTGGAGCCTCGACCACGTGCCGGCCACGGAGGCAACGATCGTCGAGCGCGCCCGCCACCTCGCCGGGCGCTACGCGCTGGCGGGGCGGCATCTGCTCTGCCTGGGGGACCACGACCTCACGGCGGTCGCCGTCAAGCTCCTGGTCCCCGAGGCGATCGTCAGCGTCGTGGACGTCGACGAGCGGCTGCTGGCATACCTCGACGCCGTCAGCGAACGCCTCGGCCTCGACCTGCGCCTGTACGCCGCCGACCTTCGCCTCGGCCTTCCCCGAACCCTCCGGCAGGACGCCGATCTCGTCTTCACCGACCCGCCCTACAGCCCCGATGGCATCGACCTGTTCGTGCGCCGGGGCGTCGAGGCCCTCGCGGACCGGCCCGGTGCCTCGGTGCTGTTCTGCTATGGCACCGGGGAACAGGGAGCCGAGCGCATGCTCGACGTCCAGCGCCTCCTCGTGCGCCTCCACCTCGTGCTCGAGGCGCTCCTGCCCGGCTTCAATCGCTACCACGGCGCCCACGCCATCGGAGCCGCAAGCGCCCTCTGGGTCGTCCGGCCCTCCAAGCGGACCCGGCCCGCCGCCGCCGCCGCCGGGGCGATGCGGGCCGACGCGCGCATCTACTCCCGGGGTGGGGCAAGCCGGGAGAGTCCGGCGCCGGAGCTGCCGGCCGAAATCCTGGCAGGCGTCGGGCCGGCGGACTGGGTCGATGCGTCGGACCTGATCGAGGCCGCGATCCAGTTGCCCCACCAGGGCCCGCGGCGGCGATGGCCCGACGTGATGGCCGTCGACCTTGGCCGCTTCTACGGCTCGTCGGCCCTCCGGGTGCTCATGGCGGCGCCGTCCGGCGCACGCCTGCTGGTGGTCGGTGACGTCCGGGCGCTGGCGGTCGCCCGGCAGGGCCCCGCAGAGCGCCTGGTGGGGGCCCGCTTCGCCACCAGCACCATCGTCGAGCCGCCGCCGGTGGGTCTCCTCTCGGCGACACCCGTACCCACCGGCGAGCTCGATGACGTCGCCTGGGTCCTGCGCTACCTGCAGGAGCACCACGCCGCCGTGCTGCGCAACGCCTGGCGGGAGGCCCTCTGCGCCCTCGCCGCCCGGCGCGGGGGAGCGTGCACGAAGAACGCGGCCCGGTCGCTGATCGAGGCGACGCCTATGCGGGTGCCCGAGCTCGGGGCACACCTCCTCGATCTGCCGTCCCACCGGCTCGGCGTCCTGGTGGGCGCCGTGGAGCAGACGGTCGAGCAGACCGCGGAAAAAGCGGAGAAGCCGGTGGAGGAAACCAAAGCGATTCCTCGAAGAGGCTAAGCGTATTTGCGCATCTAATTTGCCTAGCTAAAAATGCCGCTCGAAACGCATGGGGGATTCCAACTTTTTCTCCCTATTGGGCTGGACTCTGCCGGGCTTCGTTGCTATAGTTCCTTTCGAGCTTTATGCAGATCTTTTTCGATGCAGGCGGATTAGAGATATTGATGGATACCTAGCCGCGCCCCGGGACGGGGCGCGGTCCTCCGTGGCCGTCAGCCCAGACGACGTGCCCCCCTCGTTCCACCCGCTGTCCTAGGCGGGTTCCGCCCCGCATTCCACGGCTTCTTCCGACGCGCCCGCCGCCCGGCGGGCGCGTCGGACTCAACTCCGACGGCAGCACCGTCAACGGGAGGACAGATGGCAACCATGCGCAGAGGACGGGGTCGTGTCGTCTACGTTGCACTCGGCGGCATCACCCTCCTGTTCGTCGGTCTGGCCATCGTGCTGCTGCGCGTCCCGGCACACGCGTCGGTGCAGGTCGTGACCGTCACGACCACGAACGACAATGGGCCCATTGCCTGCGTGGGCTCGACCTGCCAGACCCTGCGCGACGCCCTGAGCCTGGCCGCCACCTTCGACTCCGACTCCTCCAACCCCGTCGAGATCGATCTTCCGAGCGGGACGATCACCCTGACGCAGGGGGTGCTGAGCGTCGGATCGGCCACCGACCTGTTCACGCGCATCAAGGGTGCGACCGGGAATGCGGGGGACAGCGTCGTGCAGGAGCAGGTCACGGCGACGGCCGGCGTCTTCAGCACGTCGTCCACTGCGGGCCTGACCACGGCGTTCCAGGACTTCACGATCAGGGGTGGCAATGCCGCGGGCAGCGGAGGCGGCGTCCTGGTCGGCGGTGGGACCGGCGCCCTGGCCACCTTCACCAACTGCGTCCTTGACGCCAACGCGACGGCACTGCAGGGCGGTGCCATCGCGGTCGCCAGCCCGGCCAGCCTCACGGTCGCTACGAGCACCTTCACCAGCAACAGCGCGCACTCGTTGGGAGGTGCCGTCTACTTCAGCAGCTCCGGCACGCTGCAGGTCAGCGGCTCATCGTTCGTCACGAACACATCGGGTGTGGCCCCATTTGAGGGCGATGGCGGGGCGGTGTATGCAACCGGCGAGGCATCGGCCAGCATCACCGTGTCGACGTTCACCGGCAATCAGGCAAACGGCACGGGAGCCCCTCGGGGAGGTGCCGTCTTCAATGATTCGGGCCCGATGAGCATCAGCCTGAGCCGGTTCACCGCCAACACCGCCTCCCTCGGCTCCAACGTGCTGTGGGAGATGAACGGGGGCAGCGTGACCGCGAACGACAACTGGTGGGGGACCAACGCCGGCCCCGGAACGACCGTTGCCCATGGCCTCGGGGGCACCAGCCACTTCGGGGGCGCCCCCGTCGACATGGTCACCAACTGGCTCCAGCTCCGCAACATCGCATCCCCCGCAGCACTGGCGCCCGGCGCCCAGTCCACCCTCACCGCCGACCTGCTCGGGGTGACGGGTACCTCCACGACCCCGCTGGCCCCAGGATCGCTCGGGGGCCTGGCGCCCTTCCCCGTCGCCGGCACGGTCTTCGGCAACCCGGTGCACGGCTCGCTCTCGAATGCGGGAACCCAGTTCGTCGGCGGTGTCGCGACGGCCACCTTCACCGCAAGCCCCACGCTGCTCGGCCCGGCGACCGCCGACGCGACCGCCGACTCCGAGACCGCGACCGCAACGATGACGGTGACGTCTGGGACCACGACGACCGTCAGCACCGCGCCGAGCCCATCGGTGTTCGGGCAGGGCGTCGTGGTCTCGGCGACGGTCTCGCCCGGTGTGGGCGGCACCACGCCCCCCGCTCCAACCGGCTCGGTCAATTTCTTCGTCGACAACCAGGCGGGCATCCCCGTGAGCCTGACCGGGGCGAGCGCCACGACGACCGTCGGCAACCTCTCCGTGGGGACCCACTCGGTCACGGCCACCTACACCGGCGATGCCGACTTCGACCCCAGCGTCTCGACGCCGGCGACCCAGGTCGTCAACCAGGCGAACGCCTCGGTGGCGGTGGCGTCGTCACCCAACCCCTCCACCTTCGGTCAGGCCGTCGCCATCACGGCCACCGTCACGGCGGCGGCCCCCGGCGCCGGCACGCCGAGCGGCACCGTGCAGTTCAAGGACGGCAGCTCCAACCTCGGCGCGCCGGTTGCGTTGGCGGGCGG
>DASXNO010000209.1:0-6216 GCA_036495025.1 Actinomycetota bacterium
TGCGCCCTGGCGGCGGTCGGCCTCCTCATCAGCTACCTCATGCGCAACCAGTGCGCCACCCACCCCTGGGCCAACGCCTTCCAGTACCGCCACCTCTGCTACAACGACATCCAGCCGCTGTTCCATGCCCGGGGCGTGGACAGGGGGCTGGTCCCGTACACGGACGTCCCCGTCGAGTACCCGGTGCTCATCGGGACGTTCATGTACGTGACCGGACGGCTCCTCGCGTTCCTCACCCATGTGGGGCTGGCGGCGGGCTACACCGACCCCTCCTACTTCCAGCTCACCGCGCTCCTGCTGTGGCCGTTCTCCTTCGTGGTCACCCTGCTCCTGCGTCCCCGGGTCACCGCCGGGCGGCTGATGCTCTGGGCCATCGGGACCCCCACGATCTTCTACACGTTCCTCAACTGGGACATCCTTGCCGTGGCCCCGATGGTCTGGGGCCTCGTCGAGGTGGAGAGGCGACGTTGGGGATGGGCCGGCTTCGCCTTCGCGCTTGGCGCCAGCGCCAAGCTGTTTCCGGCGTTCGTGGTGCCCGGCGCCTTCCTCGGCGCCCTGGCCGCCGGGGACCGCAGGGGAGCCACCCGCCTCGTCGGTGCGTTCGCTGGCGGCGCGCTCGGTGCCAACGTGCCGTGGATGATCGCGTCGTTCTCCGGCTGGATGGCGGTGTGGAAGTTCCATGCGGACCGCTTCCCGGACCTCGGGACCGTCTGGTACTGGGTGGGGCAGGCAGCCAACAGCTACCTGCACCCCTCGCCGTGGTGGGACGCCGTCAGCGGTGGCTGGGGAGGCCTCGTCGGCACCGCCGGGCTCGGGGTCTTCGGTCTCGTGTCCCTGCTGATCCTGTGGCTCGGCTGGCGGCGGCGCCAGGAGCCGGGCGGCTATCCGGTCGCTCCCACGGGCCTCGCGATCATTGCCTCGTTCATGGTGCTCGCCAAGGTGCACTCACCGCAGTACGCCCTCTGGATCATGCCGCTCCTCGTGATGGTGGACGTCCCCTGGCGCCAGGTCTTCGCCTACCTCGCCAGCGATGCCGTGCTCTACGTCTCGGGCTGGTACTGGTACGCGACCGCCCACCCCTTCACCCCTCCGGCGTCCATGGCCGAGAAGATCTTCGTCCTGTCCGTGTTCGCCCGGTGCATCTCGCTGATCGCCATCGGCACCCATGCCGCCCGCCGGGGCAGGCGACGCTGGCCGGTGGTGCCCGACGCGGCGGCGGAGCCCGTCACAAACATTTCTTCGCGGCCTGAGGAAAATGACCAGGATTCTGTCGGTACCCCTCCCTATAGTGGGCAACAGATGACGCCCAAGCCAAACCGAGGTTAAGATGCATGGCTGCCACACCTTGCTCCCTGCCTGGGAGCCTTCCGGTCCCCCGGAAGTCCTTAAGGAGGCACCATGCGTGACTATGAAGCTGTAATCATTCTTGACCCGCGGCTGGAAGAGGCGTCCTCGAAAGAGGCAATCGAGCGCTTCACCAGGCTCGTGCAGGCCAAGGGTGAGGTAACCAAGGTGGACTCGTGGGGCCGGCGCCGGCTCGCCTACGAGATCAACCACCTGAGCGAGGGCTTCTACCTCGTTGCCAAGTTCAAGGCCGATCCGACCGTGCTCGAAGAACTCGACCGCCTCTTCAAGATCGGCGAGGAGTACGTCCGGGCGAAGATCGTCCGGATATCCTAGGGGCAAGGAAGGGGAGGTCCAGAGATGTCCAATCAGATCACGGTGGTCGGCAACCTGACCCGCGAGCCCGAGTTGCGCTACACGCCCACCGGGGCGGCAGTCGTGAAGATCGGGGTGGCCGTCAACCGCTTTTACACCAACCGCAACGGCGAGAAGGTCGAACAGACCGACTTCTTCACCGTCAACGCCTGGCGTCAGCTCGCCGAGAATATCGCCGAGACCTGCAAGGTCGGCCAGCGCGTCATCGTCTCCGGGCGGCTGCAGTCCCGCACCTGGGAGACCGAGGAGGGCCAGAAGCGAACGGTCGTCGAGATCGAGGCCGACGAGGTGGGGCCGTCGCTGCGCTGGGCCACCGCACAGGTCACCAAGGCAACCCGGGGCGGGCCCGGCGAGTGGGCCGCCGACACGACCTCGGAGACCGCGCCACAGGAGGTGCACGCTGCCACGTAAGGACACGCGCAAGGACGCGCGCGGCGGGTCCGCCAAGGACAACAAGAAGTCCGCTCGTCCCCAGCGCAAGAAGGTCTGTTATTTCTGCCGGGAAAAGGTCGGCTACGTCGACTTCAAGGACGTGGCACTGCTCCGCCGGTTCGTCTCCGACCGCGGGAAGATCCGGGCCCGGAGGGTGACCGGCACGTGCTCGCAGCACCAGCGCGACGTCGCCGCGGCGGTGAAGAGCGCCCGTGAGGTCGCCCTGCTGCCGTACGTGATCCGATGAAGGTCGTCCTCAACGCCGACATCGGAACGCTCGGCCACAAGGGTGACATCGTCGAGGTCGCGCCGGGCTACGCCCGGAACTACCTGCTGCCCCGGAACCTCGCGCTCTCCGCGAGCAAGGGAGTCGTCAAGCAGGCCGAGACGATGCGACGGTCCCGCACCGAGCGGGAGCGCCGCGAGCGAGCCCTCGCCGACGCCATGGCCGGCCGCATCGTGGGGGCCGGCCTTCGGATCCCCGCCCGGGCCGGGGAGGACGGGCAGCTCTTCGGGTCGGTGACCAACGCCGACATCGCCGAGGCGCTGACCCGGGCCCTCGGTGAAGAGATCGACCGCCGCAAGATCAACCTCCCGGCGCCGATCCGTTCCCTGGGGACGCACGACTACTCGGTGCACATCAGCCCGGACGTCACCGCGGCCGGCACCGTCGAGGTCATCCCCCAGACCTAGAAGCTTCTCCGCTCCCTGCGATTTCTTCGACGTCAGTCGCCTTCGCGCGCCGGCGCGGGATCCGCTCCCAACCTCCCGTGCCCTCCCGTGCCCTCCCGTGGCTGGTGTGGATGCGCGGAGGGCCGGTCGCGAACAAATGTGACCCCGAACCATTGACTCCCCCCTTCAGTACCCATATGTTGGGCCATCGTAACTAAGCAACCACTACATCTTGTGCACAAGTCGGTGGAAAGGGAGTTGACGAGCTGTGGACGGCGGTTCGGGAGTTGTGGAAATCGTGTCTCCGTCTGCAGTAGGGTCGAACGCGTGTTCTAGAAAGGAGCGGGCATGGCAACCCGTCTGAGCAAGATCACCCCGGACGGGCCCGGCCTCAGTCGCGTCCCACCCCACAACCTCGAGGCGGAGGAGTCGGTGCTGGGCGCCTGCCTGCTCTCGAGGCAAGCCATCGCCACCGCGCTCGAGACGGTGGCCGCCGAGGACTTCTACAAGCCGGCGCACGCCGAGATGTTCAAGATCATGCTCGACCTCTACGCCCGCGGGGAGCCGGTCGACGCCGTGACGCTGGGCGAGGAGCTGCGGCGGGGGGGCCGCCTCGACGAGTTCGGTGGCAAGCCCTATCTCTTCACCCTGGTCAACTCCGTGCCGTCGCCGGGGTCGGTGGGTCACTACGCCCGCATCGTCCAGGAGAACGCCACCCTCCGCCGCTTGATCGACGCCTCCCAGCAGATCTCCGACCTCGCCTACGCCCTGCCCGACGACGTCGAGGAGGCGGTCGACCAGTCCGAGGACCTCATCTACCAGGTGACGAACCGGCGGGTGTCGGAGGACCTGGCCCACCTGAAGGACCTGCTGACCGAGAACATGGAGATGGTCGAGAAGCTCTACGAGCGGGGGTCGGCCATCACCGGGGTCGCGACCGGGTTCAGTGACCTCGACGACCTGACCGCCGGCCTGCAGCCGTCCAACCTGATCATCGTGGCGGCGAGACCCTCGATGGGCAAGGCCCTGGCGCTGGACACCCCGATCGCGACGCCGACGGGCTGGACCACCATGGGCGAGATCGAGGTCGGCGACGAGGTCTTCGACGACCGGGGCCGGGTGTGCCACGTGGACCACGTCTCCCCCGTGTACACGGACCACGACTGCTACGAGGTGGCCTTCGACGACGGAGGGGTGATCGTCGCCGATGGAGGCCACGAATGGCCGGTGGTCGTGGGTGGCGAGCCACGGGTCGTGACGACCTCCGACATGGCCGCAGCGGCCCGCAGCTCCGCACTGGGCTCGCGGTGGCAGGTGCCGCTGGCCGAGGCCCTCGAGCTGCCCGAGGCTCCGCTGCCGGTCGACCCCTACGTGCTGGGGTGCTGGCTCGGGGGGGAGCACAGCGGCAAGGCGAGGATGGCCATCCACAAGTCGGACCGGTCGCACTTCAGCTGGGAGTTCCAGCGCGCTGGCTACCGCGCGGAGAAACCCGTCGCCTTGCCCCGCAAGGCACGCCAGCGGATCCCGGCACCGTACCTGCGGGCGTCATTCAAGCAGCGACTGGCGTTGCTCCAGGGCATCATGGACACCGCGGGCCGGGTCCGCCACGACCCGGGCGGGACCGTCGAGCTGTGCCTCCTGAACCGGGAGGTGGTGGCGCAGGCCCGGGAGCTGGTGTGCTCGCTCGGACAGCATCCCGGTCCGGTCCGCAAGTGCACGGTGGCGATGAAGGGCGGCGGGACCGCCAAGGGCCGGCGCTTCTCGTGGACCCCGCTCGACCCCGTGTTCCGGCTGGCTCGCAAGGCGGACCGGCTTGCCGCCGACCTGGCCACGGCGACCGCCGGGGGCAACTCGCCTCGGGTCCCGGAGACCCGCAGCGTGGTGTCGGTGGTGGCCGTCGCCTCGGTGCCGGTGCGCTGCATCCAGGTGGGATCGCCGAGCCACCTCTACCTGGCCGGGCGATCGCTGATCCCGACGCACAACAGCGCCCTGGCCCTCTCGATCGCCCAGCACGTCGCCGCCACCGATCACCGGCCGGTGGTGATCTTCTCGCTGGAGATGTCGAAGATGGAGCTCGTCCAGCGCCTCATGTGCTCGGAGGCCAGGGTGGACTCCAACCGCCTCCGGCGGGGGGCCCTGCAGGACTCCGACTGGCCGAAGCTCTCGCTTGCGCTCGGGCGCCTCGCCGAGGCCCCGATCTTCATCGACGACACCCCCAACGCCACCATCATGGAGATGCGGGCCAAGTGCCGCCGGGTTGCGTCCAAGAACGGCCTGGGCCTGGTGATCATCGACTACCTGCAGCTCATGGCCCCCCTGCGCCGGACCGACAACCGCGTGCAGGAGGTCTCCGAGATCTCCCGGTCGCTCAAGATTCTGGCCCGTGAGCTCGACGTGCCCGTCATCGCCCTCTCGCAGCTCTCCCGCAACGTCGAGTACCGGGCGGACAAGCGCCCGCTCCTCGCGGACCTCAGGGAATCGGGCTGCATGCCGGCCTCGACTCGGCTTCTGCGGGCCGACGGGCAGGAAGTGACACTTGGCGAACTGGTGCTGTCACAGGAGCAGCCCCTGGTGTGGTCCCTTGATGAGTCGTGGAAGCTTGTCCCTAAACGCTTGACCAAGGCATTTCCGTCAGGCATTAAGCCTGTCTTTCGCCTACGCTTGCGATCTGGTTACGAGGTCGAGGCAACCGGCAATCATCAGTTCAGAACAGTTGATGGCTGGGTCCCGCTGGCCGATCTGCTGCCCGGATCTGCGGTGGCAGTCCCGAGGGTCATCCCGCCCTTCGTGGAGGAAGCACCTCCCTGGGATGACAGAGAGCTGATCCTGCTCGCGCATCTCCTGGGTGATGGAAGCATGGGCCCAGGGGTTAAGTACGCCACCGCCAATCCAGCGAACAAGACCGCCGTGGAGGATGCCGCGGTTTCGCGGTTCGGCATCGCCGTGAAGGGCGAAGTGCCAACCGTAACAGGGGAAACCTCGTTGATGGCCCTTGCCGCATCCGACGTTTACTTGGATGAGGTGCTTGAGATAACGCCGCTTGGCGAGAAACCGACGTTCGACGCGACGGTGGAGGAAACCCACAACTTTGTAGCCAATGGCATCATCGCTCACAACTCGATCGAACAGGATGCGGACGTCGTGATGTTCATCTACCGGGACGAGGTCTACCACCCGGACTCGCCGCAACGTGGCATCGCCGAGATCCACATCTCCAAACACCGAAGCGGGCCGATCGGCAAGGTCGAGCTAACGTTCCTCGAGCACTACACCAAGTTCGCCAACCTCGCCCGGGGGATGTAGGGCCCCTCCCGGAATCCGAACGGGGCCGAGGGGCGATCCGTTTTTCGTGTTCGTGCTCGCAGGGTGGCGGAATCTTGCTCGGGTAGCGAT
>DASXNO010000210.1:0-3689 GCA_036495025.1 Actinomycetota bacterium
GTGAGAATTGTTGGATTCAGCGTCTGACGAGAGGCTGGGGCCGGACTGGTTGCAGGTTGTCTGCTAGCTGTGAAGATAGCGGATGGGGGACTTGTCCGTATCGCCGGGTCCCGGACCGGCCGCCGAGCGACTACCCAAGGAGGGAGAGGAGGTCGGCGGGGTCCTCCAGGACCGTCTCGCCGGGCAACGGCACGGCCCGGGGGTTCCATCCGGCGAGCGCGAAGGCCACGCCGGCATCGGCGGCGCAGGCGCGGTCGTGGGCGGTGTCGCCGACGAAGATGGCGCCGGCAGCGTGGAGGCCGATGCTGCCGAGCACCGGGTCGAGGCGCTTGGGGCCCCCGAAGTCCTCCGAGAACAGCGCCACGGCCGGCTGCCACCCGAGACGAGCGAGCTCCCGGTGGCCAGAGAAGGAGTGCTTGTTGGAGCAGAGGCCCCAGCAAAGGCCCCGGCGCTCGAGCACAGCCAGCATCTCCTCGACCCCGGGGAACGGGAGAGCGGCACCGTGGTCGTAGGCGTCGAGGTAGGCCTCGAGGCGGAGGCCCAGCCGCGCGCACTCGTCGGCCAGGACGTGGCCGAAGGTAATGGACTCCCGTGGCACCCCCAGGGCGACGAACGCGCCGGCGAGGGCCGCGTCGGAGTCGAGCAGCGTGCCATCGAGGTCGAAGATCGGGACGAGCATCCCTCAGCAGCCTCCTCCCGGGAACGCAATGGCGCCTCCGCTCCGACTGGGGGCTCCTTCTCGCTTCTGTCCGCAGGCTACAACGTTCTTTGTGTCAATACCATTGATATGCATTGGTTATCACACAAAGAAGATCAATGGCGAGCAGGTAGTCGGCTCGGCGGTCGGCGCTGGGCGTGTGGGAGCCGACCGAGCAGACTCCACGCGGGCACTCAGCGGGGCCTGCTGCGATTCCCAGCGGCGGCGGCGACCATGCGGGCCATGAAGACACTCGTGAAACTCATCCGCTACGCCGCGGTTTCGGCGGTGTCCACGGTGACCGCCCTCACCCTCCTCGGAGTGTTGGTCGGGTTTGCCGGAGCGCCCGCAGGGTGGTCGAACGCCCTCGCCACCGCCGTCGCCACCGTGCCCTCCTTCGAGTTGAACCGCCGGTGGGTCTGGGGTGCCCAGGCGAGCCGATCCCTGCTGCGCCAGGCCGCCCCGTTCTTTGCCCTCTCGATGTCCGGGCTCGTGCTGTCCACGCTGAACGTGCACATCGCCGTCACGTGGGCGAGCTCGCACGGCTGGAGCCGGCTGGCGCGCACCCTGGTTGCCCAGGCGACGAACCTCGGAACCTTCGGTGTCCTCTGGGTTTTCCAGTACGTCCTGTGCGACCGGCTGCTCTTCCGTTCGTCCCCGGTGCCGGTGGAGGGACGATTTACTCCGGCGTAACGTCGAGGTCGTACCATTTCCCCTTGAACGATGAAGAGCCGCCGGGTCCGCCGAGCTCCGGGAAGCCGTGGGGGGTGCCAGCGTCGCCGCTCCGGGCGCCGGACCGCCGGGACACGGCCGGCCGTCCCGGGCCAATGCCTCACATGCCTCTGGGCTGACGCCGATGAAGCGTCCCCGGCCCCAAGGGTTGCACACCCCGAAACCGCCGCACCGAGGAGGTCGGATTTGGAGTCGGAAATCAACGGGAATGCACTTGCATGGGTGGACTGTCCCGAGTGCGGCCTGCCCGCCTACGTACTGGACCGCTTCGTCCGGCCTTCCACCGACGGTCCACTTCCCCATGCCATCACCGTCTGCGCCCGCATGCACCGTCTCTGCACCACCGAGGAGCCTGTCCGTCAGATCGACGCGGGATCATCGACATGATCCAGCCGCTCGAGGCGGATTCGACCCAGGCTGCACCGCCGATGGTTTTCAACCTCCGCATCTCCCTGCCCGATCTCCCGGGGATGCTGGGGCGAGTCGCGCGGGCCTTCGGCAAGGGCGACGTCAACATCCTGACCCTTGACGTCGTCGACCGGACGGGCGGGACGGCCGTCGACGACGTCCGGGTCGAGGCGCCCCGCGGGATGCAGGAGGCCCTCCGCCGGGCAGCCGCTGACGTCCCGGGCTTCGTCGTCGAGTATGTGCGCCCCCTCGAGGCCTTCCGGCACGTCCTGGAATCCCTGGAGCTGGCGGCGCTCCTGGAAGAGAGCGGTCCGGCGGCCCTGGTCCGGCTGGTGGAGCATCTCCCCGACACCCTCGGGGCGACCTGGGCCCTCGTCGTGGACGTGTCCGCGGGGAGCGCCGGCCCTCCCGAGATCCTGGCGGCGAGCCTCGGCGCACCCAGCGCTGCCCGTCTCCCTGCGGCCTGGCTGGACTTCAGCTTGCTCGACGTCCTCGGGGGTGGCAGGGAAGTGGCCAGGGAGGCGGCCCCGCACCACCGCGGGGACGGCCTCGAGGTGGCGGCTGCCCTCCTCGACCGGCCCTCTGCCGCCGTGGTGCTCGGCCGTCAGCGGGGGCCGCGATTCCGGGATTCCGAGCTGCGCCACCTGGGGTTGCTCGCTCGCATCGCCGCAGCGGTCTCCGTCAGATCTGCCACTCTGATCGAAGTCATCTAGGCGCTTTCACGAGGCGAGACGCCCACACGCACCTATCGCCGGGGGCGCCCACGGGCTTACGATCTCGACGCAAGCCCGGGGGGATGCTTGGAGAGGGGCGGTTCGGTGCAGGCGACGATGCAACGATTCCCACTGACGATTGGCCACATCCTTCGACACGGCAGCAGGGTCCACGGCAGCGCCCAGGTCTTCACCTTTACCGGCACGGACATCCGCCGGGCAAGCTTCGGGGAGGTTGCCGCCCGGGCGGGCCGCCTCTCGGCAGCGCTGCGCCGCCTCGGCGTGCGTCCCGGCGACTGCGTCGGGACCTTCGGTTGGAACCACCAGGAACACCTCGAGGCCTACTACGCCGTCCCCTGCATGGGAGCGGTGCTGCACACGCTCAACGTCCGGCTGTTCAGGGATCAGCTCACGTACGTCATCAACCACGGCGGCGACAAGGTCGTGATCGTGGACGCCTCGCTGATCCCGTCGCTCGCCAGGGTGGCAGGGGACCTGACCGCGGTCGAGCACTACATCGTGGTGGGCGAGGGCGACCTGTCGCTGCTGCCGGGGGCGCTGCGGTACGAAGAGCTGCTGGCGCCCGAGGACGAATGCTTTGACTGGCCCGAACTCGAAGAGACGTCGGCGGCGGCCCTGTGCTACACGACGGGGACAACGGGCGACCCGAAGGGCGTGGTGTACAGCCACCGCTCGGTGTTCCTGCACGCCCTCTCGGAGTGCTCGGGGGCGGCGTTCGGGCTTGGCGGCGCCGACCGCATCCTGCTGGTCAACCCGCTGTTCCATGCCATGGGCTGGGGCCTTCCGTACGCCGCCTGGCTGGTCGGGGCCGACGTCGTCTTCCCCGGACCGCACGCGCAGCCCGAAGGGCTCAGCCGTCTCGTGGCCCTCACCAGACCGACCTTCGCGGCAGCCGTCCCGACGGTGTGGAGCGACCTGCCGCGCTACTCGGAAGACCACCCCGTCGACGTGTCCTCGCTCCGCATGATCGCCTCCGGCGGCTCCGCCGTGCCTGCGGCCCTCATGGAGCGCTTCGAGGACCGCCACGGGGTGCGGATCGTCCAGGCGTGGGGCATGACCGAGACGAGCCCCCTCGCCGCCATCTCGTTCCCGCCGGCCGGCACGGCACCTGACCAGGA
>DASXNO010000211.1:0-11205 GCA_036495025.1 Actinomycetota bacterium
GTGCCGGCCTTCTCGGGCCTCTTCGCCCCCTACTGGCGCAGCGATGCCCGGGGCGTCATCGCCGGCCTCACCCGATCGGTCACCAGGGCGCACCTCGCCCGGGCAGCGCTGGAGGCGACGGCGTTCCAGACCCGGGAGGTCGTCGATGCGATGGCCGCAGACACGGGCGCCGGCCTGCCGAGCCTCAGGGTCGACGGGGGCATGGTGGTCAACGACCTCCTGATGCAGTTCCAGGCCGACCTGCTCGGGATCGACGTCGTCCGACCCGCGGTGTCCGAGACGACGTCGCTCGGCGCCGCCTTCGCCGCAGGCCTGGCGGTGGGGTACTGGGACTCCCTGGACGAGCTGCGCCGGTGCTGGACGGAGGAGCGCCGCTGGGAGCCGGCGATGCCCGGGGCGCAGCGGGACCGGCTGCTGGCCGAGTGGAAGAAGGCGGTCACCCGTTGCTTCGACTGGGTCTCGTAGCCAGGTCTCGCTTGCCAGGGCTCGCGACCGGATGAGGACCGAGGTGCTCGTCGTCGGCGGCGGGGCGACGGGGGCCGGCGTCGCCCGGGACTGCGCGATGCGCGGCCTTGCCACCCTGCTCGTCGAGCGGGGGCCGCTCGCCTCCGGGACGACGGCCAGGTTCCACGGCCAGCTCCACTCGGGCGCCCGCTACGCGCTTGCGGACCCCGTGTCCGCCCGGGAATGCGTACGTGAGTCGGCGATCCTGCGGCGCATTGCCCCCGCCTGCATCGAGGACACGGGCGGCGTGTTCGTGCTCCTGCCCGGTGACGACCCGGGCTACCCCGGTCGCTTCCTCCCGGCGTGCCGGGCGGCGGGGGTGGCGGTCGAGGAGCTGGACCCCGCCGGGATCCTCGAGCAGGAGCCCGCCCTGACGAGGGACGTGATCCGGGCGTTCGGCGTCCCCGACGGGACCCTGGACTCGGTGCGGCTGGTGCGGGCGTGCGCGGCGTCGGCGACTGCCTCGGGGGCGCACATCCTAACGGGGCGGCCGGTGACCGGCCTCCGGCTCGAGGCGGGCCGGGTGGTCGGGGCCATCCTCGGAGACGGCACGAGCCTCGAGGCCGAGGTCGTCGTGAACGCCGCGGGCGCATGGGCGGCGGGTCTGGCCGCCATGGCCGGGGGCCGGGTCCCTGCACGGTTGAGCAAGGGTGTGATGGTGGCGGCCGGGCACCGCCTCGTCCGCGCGGTGGTGAGCCGGTGCCGCCTGCCCGGGGACGGCGACGCCCTGGTGCCGCTCGGGGGGTCGACGATCATCGGCACGACCGATACGCCGGTGACCGATCCCGACGATGCCGTGGCGGACGACGCCGCCGTCGAGGCGATGCTCGCGGCCGGCGACGAGCTCGTCGGTGGGTTCTCGTCGTCCGGGCCGCTCAGGGCGTGGGCGGCGGTCCGGCCCCTGGTCGGCGATGGTGCGGGCGGTCCGGCTTCGCCGTCCGGGGGCCGGCAGGTGAGCCGGTCGCACCGGGTGATCGACCACGGCGAGCAGGACGGCGTCGCGGGTCTGATCACGGTCACCGGGGGCAAGGCGACGACGTTCCGCCTCATGGCGGAGGAGGCGGTCGATGCGGTCTGCGCCTTCCTGGGGTCCCCGAGGCCGTGCCGGACGGCCGTCGAGGCGCTGCCGGTCGAGGAAGGTCTGGATGTTGCTCGCTGAGCGAGCAATTTTCCACCAACCTTTCGCGGCAGGGGCCGGGGCTCACGGTGCCGATCTCGGGCTCACGGTGGCGATCCCGGCGAGCGGCTGTGCGGCGATCCCCCCGGCGAGGTACGTCGTGGTGCCGATCGTGCCGGCCGCCGGGTCCGCCACCGGCCCCGGGAGGTTCCCGGCGGGGGTGAGGGCGCCGGTGCGGGGGTCGAAGCGCTGGATGGCAGCGCTCGGCCCGCTCGGCGTCCAGCCGCCGAGGACGAAGACCTGGTCGCCGACCGTGACGGCCCGGGCGTGGGCGAGCCGGTCGGGAAGGGTGCCGACCACCTTCGAGAGCCCGGTGGAGATGTTGTAGCTCTGCACCGAGGCGCTGAAGGTGCCGATGTAGTCCGAGCCGGAGACGACGCCGCCGAAGACGTAGACCGTCGTGCCCACGACGGCCACCGCCGGGGCCCAGACCGGCGTCTTGAGCCTGCCGACCGCGTGGAACGAGGAGCCGTCGGCCGTGGCGAGGATCCCCGGCACGGGGAGCGCTCCGTCGAAGCCACCGACGACAATGATCTCGTTGCCCACCTGGGTGGCGGCAGCTTCGGTGCGGGGGGGCGCCAGCGTGCCTGCCTGCGCCGTCGTCCCGGTGGCAGGGTCGAAGACCTGGACGAGGCCGAGCGGTGCGCCTCCCGACCGGGCCGCTCCGCCGAACACGAGGATCTTCCCCCCCGAGGCGACCGCGCTTGCGCCGTCGGTGGGGGTGCTCAGGTGGCCGGCCAGGGTGACCTTCGAGGTGGCCGGATCGACGCGCTCGACGTCGCTGGAGGGCAGCCCGGTGGCGTCGAGCCCGCCGAGGACGTAGAGGTCCCTGCCGATGGTGGCACCCGCCGCGGCGTACCGGGCGACCGGCAGCGAGAGCGAGGCGGCCCTGCCCTGGAGCGAGGCCACGGCGGTGGGGGAGAGCGTGGCGGGACCCGTCGTGGCCGTCCCGCTGGCGGGGACGGTCGGGGTGGAGGAGCCGGCGGGGTGATCCGGCTTCCCGGAACACGCAGCCAGGCCAACCGTGAGGACAGCGGCAATCGCAACAAGGCGGCGGAGCGCGGGACGGAAGCCAGGCATCGGTAGGCCGGGAGCCTAACGCGCACAGCACGGGCGTGGAACGTAGAGCGGGGGCACGAGTAGCCTTATCGAAATGGTCGGCCTGGTCGTCGTCTCCCACAGTGCTCGCCTCGCCGAGGGCGTCGTCGAGCTTGCCCGTGAGATGGGCGGCGCAACCGTTGCCATCGAGGCGGCGGGCGGTCTGGAGGCGCCAGGCGCGCTCGGGACGAGCGCCACCCTGGTCGCAGCCGCGATCGAGCGGGCGTGGTCCGAGGACGGCGTGCTGGTGCTCATGGACCTCGGCAGCGCCGTTCTCTCGGCGGAGGCGGCACTGGAGCTGCTCGACGAGGGCCGCGGGGAGCGGGTGCTGCTGTGCGACGCTCCGCTGGCCGAAGGCGCCGTCATCGCCGCCGTGGCCGCCGGCTCGGGGGTGCCGCTGGAGGCCGTGGCGGCCGAGGCACGGCGGGCCCTGGAACCCAAGACGAAGCATCTGGACCGGAGCGCCCCGGAGCCGGCAGCCACGGAGGAGGCCCCCTCGCCCTCCCTCACCGAACCCTTCTGCCTCAACGGGCTTCCGGCGGCCCCCGGCATCGCCTACGGGACGGCGTGCCATGCCGGCCCCGGGGGCCTCTCGGGGGCCGGGATCCTTCTCGTCGGGGAGCTGACGCCAGAGGTGGCAGCCCTGCTCGATCCCTCGCAGGTCTTCGGCGTCGCCTGCGCCGCCGGCAGCCCGGCCTCGTACGGCGCCGGCGTCGCCCGCTCGAAGGGCATCCCCACCGTCACCGGGCTTGGCGACGCGGTCCTCGGCGTGCCCGAGGAGATGGAGCTGCTCATCGACGGAGAGGCCGGCCTGCTCTACGGCGAGGCGTCGCGCGAGATCGGGGCCGCCTACCGCTTCCGGGCCTCCGCGCTCGAGGAGACCGCCCGCCGGGCGCGGAGCCGGGTCGCCGAGCCGGCGGTGACGAGGGATGGCGAGCGGGTGGAGGTCCTTGTCCTGGTACCGGATCCAGCGGGGGAAAACGCCGGTGCGTCGGGGGTCGAGGAGCTCCCCATCGGACGAGCGGCCACCCTGGACGGGGAGGCCGTCCGCCTCGGCGCCGCGGTGGCGCTGCCGGGGGACGCTGCGGATGCCGGGACCCTGCCGGTGGGCGCCGGCTTCCTTTCCATCGACGCCGGCGCGCTGGCCCGCCACGTCATGGCCGCCGGCCCGGAGGCGGGGGCCGACTACGTGGAGCCCGCCGCCCTGACCCTGTTCGGCCGGGTGGTCGAGGGCGCCGAGGCGACCGGCACGCGCGTCGGCGTCCACGGGCGGGCCGGGGGCGACCCGGCGGCCCTGGCGCTGCTGGTCGGCCTCGGGGTCCGCCGGATCGCGGTGCTGCCCGAGGACCTTGCAAGGGTGAAGGAGTCGATCCGGGGACTCGACGCCGCCGGGGCCCGGAGCCTGGCGGCCTCGGCGCTCGGCCTCGATGCCGCGGACGAGGTCCGCAGGCTCGCTGCGGGCTTCCTCGGAGCCGACGCGGGGGCACGGCGGCCCCAGATGGGGACGCGGCAGATGCCGGAGAGCGACGATGCCGCCGGCGCAGGCTCGGACAATGAAGGCTCGGACAATGCGGGAGGAACCCGGCGTTGAGCCGCGAGCAGATGCGCGGCTCTGGGCTCCTCACCAACATCACGTTCCTGCGGATCATCCTCGTCCCGTTCGTCATGCTCCTCGTGCTCGCCGGGCCCCGGCACCGCTTTGCCTACGGGGCCGCCGCCGCCCTCTTCGTCGTCGCCGCGGCGACCGATTTCGTGGACGGGTACCTGGCGCGGCGGTGGCGCCTCACGACGACGCTCGGTGCCTTCCTCGACACGACCGCCGACAAGCTGCTCGTGTCCGGCGTCCTCGTCGCCCTCGTCGCCGTCGGACGGGTCTCGGTGTGGATCGCCGTCATCGTCATCGGCCGGGAGTTCTTCATCCTGGGACTGCGCGGCGTGGTGGTGGCCGCCGGAACGCCCTTCCCGCCGTCGATCTGGGGCAAGCTCAAGGCCAACGCGCAGTTCGCCGGCATCCTGCTGGCGATCGTCCGCTACCCGCACCCGCTCGGGCCGATGTACCTCGACCAGTGGGTGATGCTCGGGGTCGCCGCCATCACCCTGGCCTCCGCCGCCGAGTACCTGGTCCGGTTCTGGGGAGAGCTCACCGGCCGGGGTGCGCCATGAGCGAGCCCGCAGCGAAGGTCTTCCTCACCGGCGGGAGCGGGTTCGTCGGCCGCGGGGTGCTGGGGGCGCTGGTCGGCGAGGGGCGGGAGGTGGCGGCCCTTGCTCGTTCCCCGGCGGCTGCGGCCGGTCTCGAGGCGCTCGGCGCGAGCCCCGTCCCGGGCGACGTCGCCGACGAGGATGCGCTGGCGTCGGGGATGGCGGGCTGCGAGGTCGTCTACCACGTCGCCGGCATGAACGCGTTCTGCCTGGCCGATCCCTCGCCGTTGTTCCGCGTCAACGTCGAGGGCTCGCTCAGCGTGGTGCGGGCGGCGGCCCGGGCCGGGGTGCGCCGCATCGTGTACACGTCGTCGGCGTCGACCCTCGGCGAGGCGCCCGGCACCGTCGGACGGGAGGATGCCGTCCACCGCGGCGTGTTCCTGTCGGCCTACGAGCGCTCCAAGTTCCAGGCGGAGCTCGCCGTGCTGGCGGCGGGGCCGGAGCACGGCGTCGAGGTCGTGTCGGTGAACCCGTCGTCCGTGCAGGGGCCGGGGCGCACCGGGGGCACCGCCCGCCTCCTGATCGACTACCTGAACGGGCGGCTCAAGTTCTTCGTCGACACGATGCTCAGTCTCGTCGACATCGCGGACTGCTCGGCGGGCCACGTCCTCGCCGAGACCCGGGGCGTGCCGGGCGAGCGGTACGTCCTGAATGGCGCCTGCCTCAGCAGCGGGCAGGCGCTGGAGCTCCTGTCGGAGGTGGCGGGGGTGGCGCACCGGGTCCGCACGCTGCCGTCGGGGGTGGCGATGGCCGGCGCGGCAGCGGTCGAGGGCGTGGCCCGCCTGCTGCGCAAGGACCCGCCGGTGTGCCGGGAGCAGGCCCGGGCAATCGCCCACGGGCACCGCTACGACGGGTCGCGGGCGAGCCGGGAGCTCGGGTTGGCGTACACGCCGGTCGAGGAGACCTTCCGCCGCACGGTCGAATGGTACGTCGAGCACGGCTACGTGCGGATCCCCGCAAGGGACGGCTCGTAGGCAGGCTTCGTCAGGCAGGCTTCGTCAGGCAGGCTTTGTCGCCGAGAGCAGCCCGATCATCCAGAGGTTGCGCTGGTAGGCGGCCCACTGGAGCCTGGCGCTGCGGAGGTTCGCCTGCTCGACGTCGCTGCGCAGGTGGAGGGCCTTCAAGAGGAGGCCGCCGGGGCCGAGCCATACCGCGAGGCGGTGGAGGCGGCGGATGGACCTGAAGGCGAAGGGCGTGATGTTGCGGAGGTCGACGTCACCGAAGCCGGCGTCGCGGCTCCATCCAGTGATCTCGTCGGTCGTCGCAAGGTCGTCGATGGCCCAGCCCTCGAGCCAGTCGTGCATGAGGGCCTCGTTGTCCGCCGTGTAGGGCCGGGCGATGCGGAACCAGTCCTCCATCAGCATCCGGCCGCCCGGCTTGAGGACGCGGTTGGCCTCCTTGAGGAAGAGTTGCTTGGCGTCGGCCGGGACGTGGCAGACGCTCTCCTGTGCCCAGACGACGTCGAAGGCGCCGCCGTCGTGGGGCAGCGCCGTGAAGTCGGCGATCTCGAACCGCACGAGGTGCTCCAGCTTTCGCCTGGCGGCGTACTTCCGTGCACGGGCGAGCTGGACCTCGGAGAGGGTGACGCCCACCACCTCGACGCCGTAGGTCTCGGCGAGCCAGAGCGCCGGGCCGCCGACGCCGCAGCCGGCGTCGAGGACCCGCATCCCCGGCCGGAGCGATGTTCGCTCGGCGAGGGCCCGGGTCATGTTGGTGAGCGACTGGGCGTGGTTGCGGGTCTGGTCGTCCCAGTAGCCCCAGTGCATGCCGAGGCCACGCATCCAGACGACCCGGTAGTCGAACCAGGTGCCGTCGTAGTACTTGACGATGGGCTCGACGTAGGCGGGCTCGCCGGAGGGGGGTGCCGTGTCGCTCTGGGGGTCTGCCATGCGGGCGAATCGTAGCAGGAGGCCCCCAAGGCGCCCCTCAAGGCGCCGGATAATTTCGGGCGGCCGGTCCCGCTCGCCTATGCTCCCGGGTCAGCGGTGGCGGCCAGCACGTCGGCGTAGCGGGCGTGGACAAGGGCGCGGTCCTCCGGTTCCGGGACCGCCTCGTCGACGGCCCGGACGATCATGGCCGCCTGCCGGACGAGGACCGCCTGCCGGGCCGGGTCGGCGGTGTACTCCATCACCCTTGCGAGGGCGTCCACCTGCCGGATCGCCACCGCCGGCATGCCCCGGCCGGCCTGGCGGACCTTGTCGAAGGCGCGGTTGACGATGCGGGCATAGCTCGGCCCGGCCTCGATGAGGCGGACCCGTCCGAGCCGGTCCCGGTAGACGCCTTCCGAGAGTCTTCGCCCCGAAAGCTTGCACAGCCCGTCGCAGAGCCAGTCGATGCACGTGAGGGCCGTGAACGTGTCGTTGACCGCCGGGGACAGCGCCCGGATGGCGATCTCGACGAGCTGGTCGATCGCGAAGACGGGGTCCTGGATGAGGGTGCGATGGGGGCCGGTGGCGTGCCCCTTCTCGAGCGCCGCGGCCACCGTCCTCGCCGCGGAGCGCGGGTAGACCGTGGCGAACGGTCTGCCGGCGACGACGAAGTGCCCGGGCCGGTGGGCCAGCAGCACGACGGCGCCGGCATCCTCGGCGATTGTGGCCAGCTCGGCGTAGCCGACGAACTGCAGGTAGCCGCTCTCCGTGGCGGGCACCGGGACCCCTTCCTCCCGGATGCGGGCGACCAGTTCCTCGACGGGGGGTCCGTCGTGCGGTTCGGCGTCCGCCTGCATCTCGGAATCGGAGAACTCGGCGTCGATGGCGCGGCTCAGGTCGGCGGCGATCCCGGCGATGACCTCCGGGAGCTGGATCGACTCCGCGATGTGGTGGATGAAGTAGATCAGCACCCCCATGTCGGCCACCGCCAGCACCAGGGCAACCGTGATCGAGACGTGGGGGACGAACTCCCCCCGGCGACCGTTGGTGATCGACCCGAGCGCCATGACGGCGTAGACGAACGTGGCGACGAAGGCTCCCAGCGTGAACTGGGTGCCGCGGTCGCGGATGAAGTTGCGGAGCATGCGCGGGCCGAACTGCTGGGAGGCGAGGGTGAGCGCCAGAATGGTGATCGAGAAGACAACCCCGACGACCGTGATCACCGCCGCGGCGATGGCGGTGAGGATCTGGCGCCCGGCATCCCCGCTGCCCGTGCGGATCCACCACGGCAGGGTCATCGTGCCGCGGTAGACGGACTCGTCGAGGGAGTACGTGAAGAGGAAGGCGAGCGCCGCCACGGCAACGAGCACCGCCGGGAGGAACCACAGCGTGGTGCGCAGGGACTCCCGCCGCCGGCTCGGCAGCGGGGGACGCCGGCCCCTAGCAGAAGGGGCCGGGTACAGCTGCGGGACACGTCGTTGCATGGGGCCGGGCGCCTCCGATCGCGTGCACCAGATGCCGACCAGACTTCCCGGCTCCCCCGACAACTGTACCGGACGCACCCGCGTCCGGCCGCGGGCTACCATTCCCTCCGCACCCACCGGCAGGAGGGAGTTTCATGGCAGGCACCGCGCAGCAGATCCGTGACCTCCTGGCGGCAGGCACGACGGTCAACATGCCCGGCGTCTACGACGCCCTGACGGCTCGTCTCGCCACCGAGGCCGGGTTCGAGGTCGTGTTCATCTCGGGCTACTCGGTCTCCGGCTCCCGCCTCGGCCTCCCGGACTTCGGCTACCTCACCCAGACCGAGATCACCGACGCCGCCCGCAGCGTCTGCTCGGCCACGGCGCTGCCGGTCATCGTCGACGCCGACACTGGGTACGGCAACCCGCTCAGCGCCATGCGGACCGCCCGGCTGCTCGCGGGCGCCGGTGGTGCCGGGATCTTCCTCGAGGACCAGGAATGGCCGAAGAAGTGCGGCCACTTCGCCGGCAAGCGGGTCGTCCCGGCCGGCGACTGGCTGGCGAAGCTCCGGGCCGTGCTCGACCTGCGGGGGGAAGGGGTCGACCTCTTCCTCGTCGCCCGCACCGACGCCCGGGCCGCGCTGTCGCTCGACGAGGCGATCGGCCGGGCGCTGGCCGCCCGGGACCTTGGCGTCGACGCCGTCTTCGTCGAGGCGCCGCAGAGCGTCGACGACCTGGAGCGCGTCGCGAAGGAGGTGGAGGGCGTCGTCCGGGTTGCCAACATGATCGAGGGCGGCAGGACGCCCCTGTTGACGCCGAAGGAGCTGCACGATCTCGGCTACGACCTCATCGTGACGCCGCTGTCGGCGATCTTCGCCGCCGCCAAGGCGGTCCGGGAGGCGTTCGCCGTGCTCCGCCGCGAGGGGACGCTCCGGGATCACCCCGAGCTGCTGCTGTCGTTCTCCGAGTTCGAGCCGGTGGTCGACCTGGCCGGGCACCGCAGCCTCGAGGAGCACTACCGATCTTCGTCTTCGGGGGAGTAACTGCCCGAACCGCCTGGGCCGGAACGGCACATCCGTCCCGGACACGCGACCATAGACGCCATGGCAAGAGCCTGGTCCCCCGAATCGTGGCGGGAGCTGCCCGCCGCCCAGCAGCCCGAGTGGGACGACCCCGGCGCGCTGGACCTCGCCCTGAAGGAGCTGCGGAACCAGCCGCCCCTCGTGTTTGCAGGGGAGGCGCGGGCATTGAAGGCGGCCCTCGGAGCAGCTTCCCGGGGCGAAGCGTTTGTCCTCCAGGCGGGAGAGTGCGCCGAGTCGTTCGACAACCTCTCCGCCGACTCGATCCGCGACCAGCTCAAGATCATCCTGCAGATGGCGGTGGTCCTGACCTACGCGGCCGGGCTGCCGGTCGTCAAGGTGGGCAGGATCGCCGGGCAGTTCGCCAAGCCCCGCTCCTCGCCGAGCGAACTGGTCGACGGGCTGGAGCTGCCCGCGTTCCGGGGCCACATGGTCAACGACATCGACTTCGACGCCGCCTCCCGGCGGCCCAACCCCAAGCGGCTCCTGCGGGCGTACCACCAGTCCTCGTCGACGCTCAACCTCCTCCGGGCCTTCACCAAGGGCGGGTTCGCCGATCTCAACCAGGTCCACATGTGGAACCAGGAATTCGTTGCGCGCAGCCCGCAGGGACGGCGCTACGAGGACGTCGCCAACGCCATCGACCGCGCCCTGCGCTTCATGGCCGCCTGCGGCATCAACCTGACGTCCGATGTGACCCTGCACCAGGTGGACTTCTACACGTGCCACGAGGCCCTCATCCTGGGCTTCGAGGAGGCCCTCACCCGCGAGGACAGCCTGACGGGGGACTTCTACGACTGCTCCGCCCACCTGCTGTGGGCAGGGGAACGGACCCGCCAGACCGGCGGCGCTCACATCGAGTTCCTTTCGGGTGTGAAGAACCCCGTCGCCTGCAAGCTCGGCCCGGGGGCGACCCCGGCCGAGGTGCTGGCGCTCTGCGAACGCCTCGACCCCGAGGCGGAGGAGGGCCGGCTGACCTTCATCACGAGGATGGGCGCCGGTGCGGTCCGGGAGGCGCTGCCCCCGCTGGTCCGGGCGGTCCGGGACTCGGGCCGGCCGTCGTTGTGGGTCTGCGACCCGATGCACGGCAACACCTTCGTTACCGCCGGGGGCGTGAAGACCCGCCGCTTCGACGACATCCTCGCCGAGATCAAGGGGTTCTTCGCGGTCCACGAGCAGGAGGGGACGTTCCCGGGCGGCGTCCACCTGGAGCTGACGGCGGACGAGGTGACCGAGTGCCTCGGTGGCGGCGACGAGATCCTCGACGACCAGCTCGTGGCCTCCTACCGGTCGCTCTGCGATCCGCGCCTCAACGGGAACCAGTCGCTGGAGCTGGCCTTCGAGCTCGGCGAGCTGCTGGCGGCCTGGGCGGCGCCCGTGAGGAGCTCCCACGGCTAGCAGCCCGTGATGGCCATCGGCGAACCCCGGAGCGATCCCACCCTCGCCTCCGACGCAGATCGGGAGATCATCTGTGCCCGGCTCCAGGAGGCCCACGCCCACGGCCGGCTCACCCTCGAGGAGCTGTCGCAGCGGCTCGACTCGGCCCTCAAGGCCCGGACCCGGGGTGAGCTCCTCCCGCTGATCCAGGACCTCCCGGCTCCACCCGGCCCGGTGGCCGGCCCCCCGCCGAAGCGCTGGCACGTCGCGCTGATGGGCTCCACCCGCCGCAACGGGCGCTGGCTTGTGCCGGCCGAGAGCTGGTGGACCGGGGTGATGGGGAAGTGCCACCTGGACCTCACGAAGGCCCAGTTCGAGGCCCACGTGACGACGATCAACATCGCCCGGGCGATGGGCAGCGTCGAGGTGCGGGTTCCGAA
>DASXNO010000212.1:0-6282 GCA_036495025.1 Actinomycetota bacterium
CCGAGCGAGGATCCGGCCCACCTCCTTGTCCGGGCGAACGAGCCCCGGGTCGGGACGGGGATCGTCACCGGCGTCCTCGACCGGGTGGTGGACTGGGCGCGGCGCTCGAGCCTCTGGCCCGCGACGTTCGGCCTGGCGTGCTGCGCCATCGAGATGATGGCCGCCGGCGCCCCACGCTTCGACCTGGCCCGCTTCGGGATGGAGGTCTTCCGTGCCTCGCCCCGGCAGTCGGACCTGATGATCGTGGCCGGGCGGGTGTCGCAGAAGATGGCCCCGGTGCTCCGGCAGATCTACGATCAGATGCCCGATCCGAAGTGGGTCATCTCGATGGGGGCCTGCGCCTCCTGCGGGGGCGTCTTCAACAACTACGCGCTGATCCAAGGGGTGGACCAGATCGTCCCGGTGGATATGTACGTTCCGGGGTGCCCCCCTCGACCGGAGATGCTGATCGACGGCATCCTCCGGCTGCACGACAAGATCCTTGCCGGGCAGTACCGGGAGCGACTCGCGCGGGCCTAGTCGGTCGCAGGCACGCCCAGCCCGGACGGGCCCAGCCAGCCCGTCCGGTTTAACCGGTCGAACTGCCGTCAAAGTAGAGGTGTGTGCGAGATCACACGAATTTCTTCGAGCCTGGACGAGAGTTATGGAAGAAGCCACCAACCAACCTCCCGAGAGCGCGGGACCGGCCGGCGAAACGGCCCCCAGCGTCGCCGCCGCGGTCGCCCGCTTTCCGGGCGTGGTGACGCAGCGCCCGTCGCCACCCGGCGAAGCCGTGGTGTCGGTCGACGCCGCCCACTGGGCCGAGGTCGCCCGGTGGCTCCACGACGAGGCGGGGTTCGAATTTCTGTCGGACCTCTGCGGGGTCCACTGGCCGCATCGCCGTCCCCACTTCGAGGTCGTCTGTACGCTGACCGACCTCCGCACCCCGGCCCGCATCCGGGTGGTCGTCGGCGTCGACGAGGAGTCGCCGGCGCTGACGAGCGTCACCGGCATCTGGCCGGGAGCGAACTGGTTCGAGCGGGAGGCCTACGACATGTTCGGCATCGTCTTCGAGGGCCACCCCAACCTGACCCGCATCCTGATGCCCGACGAATGGGAGGGCCACCCGCTGCGCAAGGACTACTCGGTGGGAAAGGTGCCGGTCGAGTACAAGCACCTGTCGCCGGGCCACTGAGACGGGCCACCAAACGACACCGGACAAAGAGAGATGACGATGGCAGACAACACGGTGGACCCCAGCGTCCTGAGCGAGTTCGAGGAGCGGTCCCAGGGCGCCTTCATCGAGGAGGACGATCCCACGGACTCCCGCATGACCATCAACATGGGCCCCCAGCACCCCTCGACCCACGGTGTCCTGCGCCTGGTCCTCGAGCTCGAGGGCGAGATCGTCCGGGATGTCCGGCCGGTGATCGGCTACCTCCACACCGGCATGGAGAAGGAGTGCGAGGACTCCACCTGGCGGCAGGCCGTGACCATCGTCACCCGCATGGACTACCTCGCCCCCTTCTTCAACGAGCTCGTCTACTCGCTGGCCACCGAGAAGCTCCTCGCCATCGAGATCCCACCCCGGGGCCAGGCGATCCGGATCCTCATGACGGAGCTCAACCGGATCAGCTCCCACCTCGTGTGGCTGGCGACCCAGGGCATGGACATGGGGGCCGTCTCGATGATGACCTACGGCTTCCGGGAACGGGAGCTGCTGATCGACTTCTTCGAGATGGTCACCGGCCTCCGGATGAACCACAACTACATCATGCCGGGGGGCGTCTGGCAGGACCTCCCAGACGGATGGCGACCTGCGGTCGAGGACTTCCTCTCCATCTTCCCGGAACGTCTCGGCGAGTACGAGGAGCTGCTCACCGGCAACCCCATCTGGCGCCAGCGGACGCAGGGCGTCGCCGTCATCACCAGGGAACAGGCGATCGCCCTCAGCGCGTCCGGCCCCACGCTCCGGGCCTGCGGCCTGCCCTGGGACATCCGGAAGGTCTTCCCCTACTCGGGGATCGAGCAGTACGACTTCGACATCCCGACCCGGACCGACGGGGACGTCTTCGCCCGGTACGCCGTGCGCCTGGACGAGATGCGCCAGTCGATGCGGATCGTGCGCCAGGTCCTCGACACGCTGCCGGACGGCGACTACAAGAACATGGACCCCAAGATCACCCCGCCGCCGAGGGCCGAGCTGACCCGGTCGATGGAGGCGGTCATCCACCACTTCAAGCTGGTGACCCAGGGCTACGCGGTGCCGCCCGGCGACGCGTACGTGTCGGTGGAGTCGCCCCGTGGCGAGCTGGGCGCCTACGTCGTCTCCAACGGCGAGACCCTGCCGTACCGGGTCCACGTCCGCGACCCCTCCTTCGTCAACCTGCAGAGCCTGCCGACGATGATGGTCGACACGCTCGTGGCGGACACCGTGGCGGCGATCGCCTCGGTCGACCCCGTCCTCGGGGGGGTGGACCGTTGAGCGTCACCGGTCCGCTCGCCGAGCCAGCAAAGGAGATCCTGGCCCGCTATCCTCCCGGCCGAGGTCGCTCCGCCGTGATGCCGTTGCTGCGGCTCGCCGAGGAGCGCGATGGCTGGGTCACCCCGGAAGCGATCGGAGAGATCGGTGCCATCCTCGGCCTGAGCTCGGCGGAAGTGCTCGCGGTGGCCTCCTTCTACTCGATGTTCCACCTGAAGCCGAAAGGCCGGCATGTGATCAGCGTCTGCCACAACCTCGCCTGCAACCTCATGGGGGCCGAGCGCGTGATCGAGCACCTCGAGGACACCCTCGGGGTGGACTCCGAGGGCGAGACGACCGCCGACGGTGCCTTCACCCTGGAGCGAGCGGAGTGCCTGGCGGCGTGCGACTCGGCGCCCTGCCTGCAGGTCGACTACGACGCCCTCCATGCCAGGGTCACCCCCGAGGGCGCCGAGGCGCTGGTCGAGGAGCTCCGGGCGGTGCCCCGATGAGCGACCTGAGCCGGGACGCCGTCTTCCTCACCCGCCGCTACCAGGACCACCCCGGCGACTCGTTCACCCTGGAACGGGCGCGGGCGACGGGAGCCTACGAGAGCCTGAAGAAGGCGATCGCCACCATGACCCCCGACGGCCTCGTCGACCTGGTCAAGGCCTCCGGCCTGCGCGGCAGGGGCGGCGCCGGGTTCCCGACGGGCAACAAGTGGTCCTTCGTCCCGAGGGACGCCTTCCCCCGCTACCTGGTGGTCAACGACGACGAGGGCGAGCCCGGGACCTTCAAGGACCGGGAGCTGACCGAGCGGGACCCCCATGCCATCCTCGAGGGGATCCTGATCGCCGCCCTGGCCATCCGTGCCGAGCGGGCCTATATCTATATCCGGGGCGAGTTCGGCCTGGGGTACCGGCGCATGCAGCGGGCGATCGACGAGGCCCGGGCGGCCGGCCTCGTCGGGCGCAACATCGCCGGCAGCGACTTCTCGTGCGACGTCGTCATCCACCGGGGCGCCGGGGCCTACATCTGCGGCGAGGAGACCTCGCTGCTCGACTCGCTCGAGGGCTACCGCGGCCAGCCCCGGCTCCGCCCGCCGTTCCCGGCGGTGAAGGGGCTCTATGCCGCGCCGACCGTCGTGAACAACGTGGAGACCCTCGCCAACCTGCCGCACATCGTCGCCCACGGCTCGGAGTGGTTCCGGAGCTTCGGGACCGAGCAGTCGCCCGGCACCAAGCTCTTCTCGATCTCGGGCCACGTCGCCAACCCCGGCAACTACGAGGTTCCCCTCGGCAGGACCCTGGGCGAGCTGATCGAGATCGCCGGGGGCATCCCGGGCGGGCGCAGCCTCAAGGCGGTGATCCCCGGCGGTGCCAGCGCCCCGTGGGTGACCGACACCAGCCTGCCGATGTCCTTCGAGGCCCTGGCGGCCGCGGGCACGATGCTGGGGTCCGGCGCCGTGGTCGTCATGGACGAGACGACCTGCGTGGTGCGGATGGCGATGATCAACACTCGCTTCTTCAACCACGAGTCGTGCGGCAAGTGCACCCCGTGCCGGGAGGGCACCTGGTGGATGCGCAAGGTGCTCGAGCGGTTGGAGTCGGGCGAGGGCCGTCCCGAGGACCGCGGCCTGCTGCTCGAGCTGTGCGAAGACCTCCTTCCCGAGAAGGGCGCGCCGGCCAGTGGCCGCTCGTTCTGCCCCCTCGGCGACTCGGCGGCGTGGTCCCTCAGGTCGATCGTGAAGATCTTCCCGGAGGAGTTCCTCGCCCATGTCGAGGAGGGCCGCTGCCCGGTGCGAGCCCGCGAGCAGGCGGTGAGCGCATGAACGCGGTGCGGCGCATCGCCATGGTGGTGGGCTTGGCCACCTGGCTCTTCTCGTTCTCCCTGCTGCACGACGCCCGCGCCCGCTTCACCGACGGGGTCCCCGGCTGGCTGACGGGCATCCTCGGCGTGGCGCTGATCATGACGATCGGCACGGCGGTGACGGCGGCGATCCGGCTCCCGGTCTGGCCGTGGTGCGCCATTGCCGGCGCCGTCTTCGTCGTGTCCGGCGTCATCGGCATCCACTTCGTCAAGCTGAAGCTGCATTCCGACGCGCTGATCCGGGCCAGGCTGCCCGGTGGCGTGTCGCTCGCCGCGGTGTTCCAGGACATCTTCCGGACCGGCGGCGTGCACGTGTTCTTCTTCATCGTCGCCCCGGCGATCCTCCTCGTCACCGGCGTGTATGGCTGGCTCCGGGGGCCCCGCACCTTCTTCGGCATGGAGGACCCGCATGCCGCCTGAGACCCGCGAGACCCGCGACGCCGGCATCCGGCTGACTATCAACGGCACGGAGGTGGCGGCCGAGCACGGGCGCCTGCTGATCGACGTGGCCGAGAGCTACGGCGTCTTCGTCCCGAGGTTCTGCTACCACCCCGGCATGGACTCGGTGGCGGCGTGCCGCATGTGCCTCGTCGAGGTCGAGGGCTCCCGCAAGCTGCTGCCCGCCTGCGCGACGCCCGTGACCGACGGGATGGTCGTCCGCACCGATTCGGCGCCCGCCGTCGAGGCGCAGCGCTCGGTCCTGGAGCTGCTGCTGATCAACCATCCCCTCGACTGCCCGATCTGCGACCGCGGCGGTGAGTGCCCGCTGCAGGACCAGGCGCTCAACTTCGGCCCCGGGCGGAGCCGCTACCGGGAGCAGAAGCGTCACTTCCGCAAGCCCATCCCGCTCTCCGAGCTGGTGATGCTCGACCGGGAGCGCTGCGTGCTCTGCTGGCGCTGCGTGCGGTTCTGCCGGGAGGTCTCGGGTGACAAGGAGATCGAGTTGCTCGACCGCGGCTCGGTGTCGCAGATCAACCGGGGCCCCGCCGAGCCGTTCGACTCCTACTTCTCCGGCAACACGATCCAGATCTGCCCGGTCGGCGCGCTGACCTCCAAGCCGTACCGCTTCCTCTCCCGGCCGTGGGACCTCCTGTCGACGGCGACGACCTGCTCGTTCTGCGCCGTCGGGTGCCCCCTCTCCGTGGAGCGGCGCGGCGACGAGGTGCTGCGGGCGCAGGCGCTGCCCAACGACGCGGTCAACTCGTTCTGGAACTGCGACAAGGGCCGCTACGGCCACCGCTACGTCTCCCACGAGGACCGCCTGCCGACCCCGCTGGTGCGGCGGCGCGGGACGGAGGGGGAGCCCGACACCTTCGACGACACGCCGTGGCGCGACGCCCTCGATGCCGTCGCGGCCAGGCTCGCATCGACCATCGAGCAGCACGGCCCGGGCTCGGTCGGCTTCATCGGCGGCTCGCACGCCACCAACGAGGATCTCTACGCGGCGAGCCTGCTCTTCCGCGACGTCGTCGGTACCCCCAACCTCGACTTCCGCACCTTCGACGCCACGTTCGACTACGGGGCGTTCGGCAAGGGCGGCGTCGTGGGGTCCAGCTCGCAGCTCGACGACCTCGACAGGGCGAAGACGATCCTCTGGTTCGGGCCCGATCCGAAGGAGGAGCTTCCGGTGCTCTACCTGCGGCTCCGGCATGCGGTCCAGCAGGGGGCCACGCTCCTCGTCGCCCACCCCCGGCGCATCAGCCTCTGCGATTTCGGGACCCACCTCGCCTACGCCCCCAACCGGGAGGCCGAGCTGGTGCGGGGCCTCGCCACCGCCGGGGCCGAGATCCCCGACTGCGGCGTCGACCGTGAGCTGATCCGCTCGGCGGCCTATGCACTGGCGCAGCAGCCGGTGGTCGTCGCGGTCGGCCAGCAGTTTCCGGGCCGGCGCTGCCCCGCGGCCTGGGACGAGCTCGCCACCTGGGCCCGCTCCCTGGAGATGTCGGGCCGGGCGACCGTGCTGCTCTGCGTGC
>DASXNO010000213.1:0-12785 GCA_036495025.1 Actinomycetota bacterium
TGGTCAGTGACATCAGCGGCGTGTGCAGGAGCGGGCTCACCCGCTTGATCACCTCGAGCCCGATAAAGGTCGCCAGCATGAAGATGAACAGGTAGATCGTCAGGCTGTTCGACATCAGGCCTCCTTTCCCGGGACGGCTGCACCCGGGACGGCTGCTGCGGGCTCGGCTGTGGTGACCGGCGCTGTCGGGGGAGGTTCCTGGACAGGGTCGGCCAGCCCAAGGGCCTGGCGGAGCCGGACGTTTGTGACCTCGCCGCTGCGGGCGATCAGGCTTTCGCGCACAATCTGGTCCTCAGTGTCGATCTTGAGGACCCGCTCCTTGCCGTCGTACAGGTTCATGAGGAAGGCCGTGAGGTTCTTGGCGTAGGTCATGCTCGCGTGCACAGGGACGGTGGAGGGCAGGTTGGTTGGCCCGTCGATGATGACCCCGTTGACGACAACGTCCTCATCGGGCTGCGACAGCTCGACATTGCCCCCCTGGCCCGCCGCCATGTCGACGATGACCGAGCCCGGCGCCATCCCGTGCACCATGTCGGCCGTCACCAGCACCGGGGCCTTTTTGCCCGGCACCTGCGCGGTGGTGATGACGACGTCGCTGGCGGCGACGACCTTGGCCATCAGCTCCCGCTGGCGGCGGAGGAAGTCCTCGCTCTGCTCCTTGGCGTAGCCGCCGGTGCCCTTGGCCTCGGACGTGTCCAGCGGGACCTCGACGAACTTCGCCCCCAGGCTCTCCACCTGCTCCTTGGTCTCCGGCCGGACGTCGAACGCCTGCACGACGGCGCCGAGCCGTCGCGCGGTGGCGATGGCCTGCAGCCCGGCGACGCCGACGCCGAGCACGAACACCTTGGCCGGCGGGATGGTCCCGGCCGCGGTGGTCATCATCGGCATCATCTTGGGGAGCAGCCGGGCCGCCCTGATGACCGCCTTGTAGCCACCGATATTGGCCTGGGACGAGAGGGCGTCCATGCTCTGGGCCCTCGTGATGCGGGGAACCAGCTCCATGGCGAAGGAGGTGACCTTGCGTCTGGCCAGCTCCGCGACGCCCTCGGGGTTGGCGAGGGGGTTGGCGAGCCCGATCACAATCTGGTCGGGCCTGAGCAGGTCCAGGTCCGCCTTGCCAGCATCGGGATTCGCCGGATAGGTGCGGACCTGCAGGACGATGTCGGCCCCGAAGGCATCGGCCCGGGAACCGATCTGCGCCCCGTGCTGCCGGTAGGCCTGGTCGAAGAACCCGGCCTCGGCGCCGGCGCCGCTCTCGACAATGATGCGCAGCCCAACCTTGGTGAGCGCCGGGAGGGCGTTCGGTGTCAGCGCTACCCGACGCTCACCGGGGAATGTCTCCCGCGGCACTCCGACCGACAATGAGGCCTCATCCGCCATTCAGCCACCCCTCTCCGCGCGCGGCCCGCCGGGACGCCCGGGAGGTCGCCGCATGCCGACCCCCGCCTACCCCGATGAGCTCATTTCTTCGCCTTCATTTCTTGGCTCCCGACGCCACGCGCTGCACCAGCCTCCGGGCGTGGTCGGCGACGTTGTCCGCCGTGAACCCGAACTCGGCCATCGCCCTGGCCCCCGGCGCCGAGGCGCCGTAGTGGTCGAGGGAGACGGAGGCACCCACGTCGCCGATCCAGCGCTCCCAGCCGAAGCTCGACTGGGCCTCGACGGACAGGCGGGCACGCACGCTGGGAGGCAGGACCTCGTCCCGGTAGCTCTGCGACTGGGCCGCGAACAGGTCCCACGAGGGCATGCTGACGACGCGGGCGCGGATGCCCTCCCCGGCGAGGCGCTCGGCGGCCTCCACCGAGATGGAGACCTCCGACCCGGTCGCGATGACGATGAGGTCGGGGTCGGGGGATCCGCCGTTGCTGGCGGGCGGGTCGAACAGCGTGTAGGCCCCCCTGGCGAGCCCGGAGGCCGGGGCCAGTCGGGTCCGGTCGAGGACCGGCACGTTCTGGCGGGTGAGGACGAGCCCAACCGGGCGGTCGTGATGGAGGAGGGCGACCCGCCAGGCCTCAATGGCCTCGTTGGCGTCGGCGGGCCGGATCAGCATGAGGTTGGGCATGGCCCTGAGGCTCGCCAGGTGCTCGACGGGCTGGTGCGTGGGCCCGTCCTCGCCCTGCCCGATCGAGTCGTGCGACCAGACGAAGATCGTGGGGGCCTTCATGAGGGCCGCCAGCCGGACGGCGGGGCGCATGTAGTCGGAGAAGATCAGGAACGTGCCGCCGAAGGGCCGGATGCCGCCGTGCAGGGCCATCCCGTTCATGGCGGCGGCCATGGCGTGCTCCCGGACCCCGTAGTGGATGTTGCGGCCCGAGGCGTCCGGGCCCAACGCTCCGCCGCCCTTGATCTCGGTCAGGTTCGAGCCCGTCAGGTCCGCCGACCCCCCGATCAGCTCCGGCATCCTGGGGGCGAGGGCGTTGATGGCCATGTTGGAGGCGGCCCGGGTGGACACCGCCTTCTTGTCCACCGGGACGACCGGGAGGTCAGCGTCGAAGCCGTCGGGCAGCTTGCCGGAGAGCACCCGCTCGAACTCGGCGGCCAGGTCGGGATGCTCGGCCTTGTAGCGGCCGAACAGGTAGTTCCACGTCGCCTCGGCCTCGGCTCCCCGGGGACCGGCCTGACGCCAGTGTTCCAGGGCCTCGTCCGGGACGAAGAAGTGCTTGTCGGGGTCCCAGCCGAGGCGGATCTTCGCCCCGCGGACCTCCTCCTCGCCGAGGGCCTGCCCGTGCGCCAGCTCGCTGTCCTGGCGGGTCGGGGCGCCGTACCCGATGTGGGTCCGCAGCACGATGAGCGACGGCCGCGGGTCGCCCTGGGCGGCCTCGATCGCTTCGGTGATCCTGCCGAGCTCGTTGCCGTCGGGGACGTGCTGGACGTGCCACTGGTAGGCCTCGAACCGCTTCCCCACGTCCTCGGTGAAGGCCAGCTCGGTCGAGCCGTCGATGGAGATCTGGTTGGCGTCGTACAGGTAGATGAGCTTGCCGAGGCGCAGGTGGCCGGCGAGCGACGCCGACTCGTGGGAGACGCCCTCCATCATGTCGCCGTCGGAGCAGATGGCGTAGGTGCGGTGGTTGACGACGGCGAAGCCGGGCCGGTTGTAGCGGGCCGCGAGCTCACGCTCGGCGATCGCCATGCCGACGCCGGTGGCGAAGCCCTGCCCGAGGGGCCCCGTCGTCGTCTCGACGCCCGGGGTGTGGCCGTACTCCGGGTGGCCGGGGGTCTTGGAGCCCCACTGGCGGAACTGCTGGAGGTCCTCGATGGTCAGCCCGTAGCCGGTCAGGTAGAGCAGCGAGTAGATGAGCATCGAGGCGTGGCCCGCAGAGAGCACGAAGCGATCCCGGTCGGGCCAGTGGGGATTCGCCGGGTTGTGCTTGAGGAAGCGGTCCCAGAGGACGTACGCCGCCGGGGCCAGGCCCATCGGGGCCCCCGGGTGGCCCGAGTTGGCCTTCTGCACGGCGTCGGCGGCCAGGGTTCTGATGGTGTTGATCGAGAGGAGGTCGAGCTCGCTGCCGTAGCTCGGCGGGGAGACGATCTTCTCCAGCGTGGTCGTGGCGTCGGTGTTTTCCATGATGGGGCTCACTTTCCTCCGGCGATTGCGCTGATCGGGCTCCCGGCTTCGGCCTCGGTGGCCGAAGCAAGGATGGCGCGGCACTCTGCCACGCAGGCGGCGATGCCGCCAGGGTGGCGGAACAGCGCGGAGCCGATCACGAAGGTGTCGGCTCCCGCAGCGGCGGCAGCGCCGATGGTCTCCGAGGAGATGCCGCCGTCGACCTCCAGGGGGATGTCCCGGCCGGTGGCGTCGATCATCTTCCGTGCCTCGGCGATCTTGGGCTCCATCTCAGCGATGTAGGCCTGGCCGCCGAACCCGGGGTTGACCGTCATCACCAGGAGGTGATCGATGGAGGCCATGACGTTGCGGATGGCCTCGAGCGGGGTGTGCGGGTTGAGCGCGACGCCGGCCTTTGCCCCCATGCGGCGGATCTCCTGCAGGGTGCGGTGCAGGTGGATGCTCGCCTCGGGGTGGACGATGACGGTCTCGCAGCCGGCCTCGACGTACTGATCGATCCACCGCTCCGGGACCTCGATCATGAGGTGCGCCTCGAAGGGGACGCCGGTGGCGTCCCGGCAGGCCTTGATGAACTCGGGGCCGAAGGTGAGGTTGGGCACGAAGTGCCCGTCCATCACGTCCCACTGGATGGCGTCGACGCCGGCGGCGTCGAGGCGCTCGACCTCCTCGTACAGGCGCCCAGGATCGGCGTTGAGCACGGACGGAACGATCCAGGGCGCCCTCACCTGGCGGGGACTCCCTTGGGCGGGTCGGCGGGGAGCCGGTCCTGGACCTGCGCCGCCACCTCGCTGTGCTCCTGCAGAGTCTTCCAGTCCGCAAGGAACTGCTCCAGGCCCTTGTCCGTCAACGGGTGCTGGACGAGCATCCTGAACACCTTGAAGGGCATCGTCGCGATGTCGGCCCCCACCCGGGCGGCGTCCATCACGTGGACGGGATGGCGCAGGGATGCCGCCAGTACCTTGGTCTCGAACTCCTGGACGCGGAAGATCTCGCAGATGTCCGCCACGAGCCCGAGGCCATCCCAGGAGATGTCGTCGAGCCGGCCGGCGAAGGGGCTGCAGCACCATGCCCCCGCCTTCGCGGCGAGGATCGCCTGGTTGGCCGAGAAGATCAGGGTCATGTTGACCCTGATGTCGTCGGCCCGGAGGCGGTGCGTCGCTGCGAGGCCCGCCGGGGTGCACGGGCACTTCACGAGCACGTTGGGGGCCCAGGTCGCGTAGACCGTGCCCTCCCGGTACATACCGTCGGTGTCGGTGGAGACGCACTCCATCGAGACGGGACCGTCGACGATGGAGCAGATCTTCTTGATGGCGATCTCGGGGTTGGCGTGGCCGGCCTTGGCGATGAGGGTGGGATTCGTGGTGACCCCACCGAGCACCCCCCATCCCGCCGCTTCCTCTATCTCCGAGATCTCTGCCGTGTCGAGCGACAAGAGCATGTCCATGGGGAAATCACCTCGCGTGGTCGCGTCGAATGCGTGGCCGTGGGAATAACGCTATGCCCGGGGGACGGCGCCTTGCCATTCCCCGGGGGAATCAAAGTGGGGTGGGAGGCGGCCTCACCCCCTCAGGTGACGGGCGGAGATCCGCCGCGCCGAATCGGCCCCCCCTCGTCCGCCGGCCGGGTTCGCGCGCACCTGCCGCGCCGGAGATCCCGGAGCGCCGTCCCAGCAAAAATTGCTAATCTTCTCCACGTCGTCACCCCCCTAGGTGACCTGCATCTCCTTTGCACGATACCCATGGCGGGGGATTGCCTGCGCTCTGAGGAAGAACCTACTCTGGAGTGGACACCCTAGCTCAGGAGCGACGCATGGCTATGAGCCCACTTGGGCTACGCAACAAGGGGGGCATCGGTACGACGCGGGCTCGCCGTCCGATCATGCTCGGCGTGGTGGGGGACTCGGCCGCGGGGAAGACCACACTGACCCGGGGGATCGAGAGCATCTTCGGACAGGACCGGGTGAACTCGATCTGCACCGACGACTACCACCGCTACGACCGTGAGGCTCGCAAGAAGGTCCAGCTCACGCCGCTCAACCCCGAGTGCAACTACATGGACATCATGGAGCAGCACCTCGCGCTCATGGCGATGGGGGAGCCGATCCTGAAGCCCGTCTACAACCACAACCACGGCACCCTCGACGCCCCCGAGCTGTTCGAGCCGGCGGACTACGTCGTCATCGAGGGCCTGCTCGGCTTCTGGACGAAGGGCCTGCGGGACTGCTTCGACGTCAAGGTCTACCTGGACCCGCCGGAGGACCTCCGCCGTGCCTGGAAGATCAAGAGGGATTGCACGAAGCGCAACTACACGCCCGACGAGGTGGTCGCCGACATGCAGCGCCGGGAGCCAGACTCGAAGGAGTTCATCGAGCCCCAGCGGGAGTACGCCGACATCGTCGTGCGCTTCATCCCTCCGGGCGGCAACCTCGACAGCGACCCGACCAAGTACAACGTGCGCCTTGTGCTGCGGCCCACCCTCCCGCACCCCTACCTCGCGGAAATCGCCGCCGAGACCCGCACGCCGCGCTACGAGCCCATCCGGTTCCACCTCGCCCGCGACCGCGGCAAGCCGGTCGACGTCCTGGAGATCGACGGCCAGGTCCCGCCCGAGGTGTCGGCCGCCGCCGAGGAGATCATCTGGGACAAGATGGCGCACCCCGACGGGGAGTTGAACCGGGAGGCCATCGGCGTGTTCGTCGATGCCAACCAGGAGCGGCGCTCGGAGAGCCTGGCCCTCACCCAGCTCCTGATCGTCTTCCAGCTCGTCGGCGCCGCCTCCGCCGCCGCCCGGTAGTCACGCGAAGTCTGGTACCTTTTCGTCGCCAGGCGAACATTCGTTACCAGACTTCTCAGACTCCCGCGGGCCGGGCTCCGGCACCCCCGAACCAGGCGCCGACGGCGATGCGGGCGTCCTGGGAGCTCAGCAGGTCCAGGAACTGGATGCAGCTCCCGCTGAGGGGGTCGGCCTCCAGGTAGAGCACGTACCACGACCGCCGCAGCGGGGTGCCGGCGACCCGCAGCCGGCAGAGGGATCCGCTTGCAAGCTCGGCGGTGACCGCGTGCGCCGAGATCAGCGCCACGCCCAGGCCGGCAGCGGCCGCCTGCTTCACCGCACCGTTGCTCCCGAGGGTCATCGCCGAGGCGACCTGGAACCCGTTCTGCGCCCAGAACTCCTGGGTGGTCTCCCTCGTGCCCGAGCCGGGTTCACGTACCAGCCAGGTCTCGGCCGCCAGGAGGGCGGGGTCCACGGATTCCTCCTCGCCGTAGGCATGGTCGTGCGGGGCGACGACGATCAGCTCGTTGTCGAGGAACGGAACCCCGCGGATGCCCCGCCCCTCGGGGGGACGCCCGCCGAAGCCGAGGTCGGCCTCCCGGGCCGTGATGCGCTCGACGACGGTCGCGCGGTTGCCGACCTCCATCCTGAGCTGGACGTCTCGGTGGGCCTCCCGGAAGACCTTGAGGATCGGCGGCAGGACGTACTCGCCCGCGGTGGTGACCGCCACGAGGTTGAGCGGCGCCGCCTGGCCCGCCGCCTCCCGGGTCCGGCGCACGGCCTGCTCGGTGAGGCCGAGGATCTGGGCCGCGTAGCGGGCGAGCTCACCTCCCGCGGGCGTGAGCCGGATGCCTCGTCCGTCGCGCTCGACGAGGGCCACCTGCAGCTCGTCGCGCAGGGCGGCGAGCGCCGCGGAGACGGAGGGCTCGGTGATGAGCAGGGAGGCCGCGGCACCTCGGACGGAGCCCTGCCTGGCCACTTCGAGGAACGTCTTGAGCTGGGAGAAGGTCATCTTCGGTACCTGGGGGCTCCTCGAACCGGACGACACGAACTTAGAGCTACATCTAAGGAATTTAGCAGAAAACTAAATTGTAATCTTCCCGTGACATGCCTATCATGAGCCCGTACACGGGGGCAAGTTCCCCCCATCCCTCCGGGATAAATCGCCCGGGCAGCCCCACGATGGCAAGACGGAGGTGGCGAGTTATGGCAGGAACCGTGGAGAAGGAGCGTCCGCGCTGGCTGGCAGGAGTTATTCCGTACAAGACGATGGGGTACTGGCGGCCGGACTACGAGCCCGAGGAGACCGACATCATCGCGGCCTTCCGGATCATCCCCCAGGACCACGTCGACCCCGAGGAGGCCGCGGCCGCCGTGGCCGGCGAGTCCTCCACCGCCACCTGGACCGTGGTGTGGACCGACCGCCTGACCGCCCACGACAACTACCAGGGCAGGTGCTACAAGGTCGACCCGGTGCCCAACACCAGCCCCCAGCAGTACATCGCCTACATCGCCTACAAGCTCGACCTCTTCGAGGAGGGCTCGATCCCCAACCTCACCTCCTCGATCATCGGCAACGTCTTCGGCTTCAAGGCCTTGAAGGCCCTCCGCCTGGAGGACATGCGGATCCCCAAGGAGTATGTCAAGACCTTCCAGGGGCCCCCGCACGGCATCGTCAACGAGCGCGAGATGATCAACAAGTACGGCCGCCCGCTCCTGGGGGCGACCACGAAGCCCAAGCTCGGCCTCTCCCCTCGCAACTACGGCCGGGTGGTCTACGAGGCGCTGCGCGGCGGCCTCGACTTCGTCAAGGACGACGAGAACATCAACTCCCAGCCCTTCAACCGGTGGCGTGAGCGCTACCTCTACTGCATGGAGGCCGTCAACCGGGCGGCGGAGCAGACCGGCGAGGTCAAGGGCCATTACCTCAACGTCACCTCCGCCAACATGGAGGAGATGTACCGGCGGGCCGAGTTCGCCAAGGAGGTCGGCAGCTGCATCATCATGATCGACCTCACCATCGGGTTCACCGCAATGGGCTCGATGGCCAAGTGGGCGCGGGAGAACAGCTTGATCCTGCACCTGCACCGGGCCGGCCACGCCACCTACACCCGCCAGAAGAACCACGGCGTCAACTTCCGGGTGGTCTCCACCTGGTGCCGCCTGCTCGGCGTCGACCACATCCACGCCGGCACCGTCGTCGGCAAGCTCGAGGGCGACCCCCGGGCGATCAAGGGGTACTACGACCGCCTGCGGGAGGACTTCAACCCGATCGACCCCGAGCTCGGCTTCTACTTCGAGCAGGACTGGTGCCACATGCCGGGCGTCATGCCGGTGGCCTCCGGCGGGATCCACGCCGGCCAGATGCACCAGCTCCTCCACTACCTCGGCGAGGACGTCGTCCTGCAGTTCGGCGGCGGCACCATCGGCCACCCGATGGGCATCTCCTACGGCGCCGAGGCCAACCGGATCGCGGTCGAGGCGATGATCCAGGCCCGCAACGAGGGCCGGGACTACATGAAGGAGGGGCCCGCCATCCTGAAGAAGGCGGCCAACCACTCCCGGGCGCTGCAGTCGGCCCTCGACGTCTGGGGCGACGTCACCTTCGACTTCGAGTCCACCGACGTCCCGGACGCACTCCCGATGCCGACCGCCAGCCGCTGACACCGCTTACGAGTAGGAAGACAAGGAGACGCCATGCACATAACCCAGGGGACTTTCTCCTACCTGCCGCCCCTGACGGACGACGAGATCCGGGCGCAGATCCAGTACGGCATCGACCAGAGCTGGGCGGTCGCCGTCGAGTTCACCGACGACCCGCACCCCCGCAACGTGTACTGGGAGATGTGGGGCATGCCGGACTTCGACGCCAAGGACGCCTCCGCGGGGCTGTACGAGGTCAACCGCTGCCGGGAGGCCTACCCGAACCACTACATCCGGGTGACGCTCTACAACCCCAAGCTGACCAAGCAGACCATCGGCCTGCAGTTCATCGTCAACCGGCCCCCGAGCGAGCCCGGGTTCCGGCTCGAGCGCCAAGAGGCCAACGACCGGGTCATCCGCTACACCCTGACCCCGTATGCCGCCGAGCGGCCCCACGGCGAGCGGTACATCGAGGGCGCGGTCTCGGACTATCACGGCAACTAGATGCTTCGCGTGCCCGGCGGGGGGGTATGCACCTCCCCGCCGGGCGACCCCCCCAGCAAGGCGCCGAGCAGGAGGCGTTGAACCATGGATGAGCAAATCGACACCAACGACACCCCGGCTCCCGAGGTCCCGGTCCGCATGGCCACGAAAGGCGTGGGCTGGTCGGGCCGGGAGACCGGCCACGAGCTCGAGGACGAGCTGCTCCGTGAGGACCCCCCCGACGGGGCCGGTGCTGCCCTGCCGGTTGGCATGCTGAAGCCGGCCCCCCGCAAGCCCGCCCCACCGCCGATGGGCCCCGGGATGGCGAAGCCGGAGGTGGAGCGCTTCGGCGAGGTGGACCTCGAGTCCGCCTTCGACCTTGCCGGCATCGAGGACCCACTCACCGAGATTCCCGACGACCTCCCCGTCGACGCCGCCAAGCTCTTCTCCGACAGCCGGATCTTCGAGGTCCTCGAGGCCCTCGACAAGGAGCTGGTTGCCCTGGAGGTGGTCAAGCGCCGCGTCCGGGAGATCGCCTCCCTGCTGCTCGTCGACCGCCTGCGGCGGACGCTCAACCTGGAAGCCGAGCAGCCGACGCTTCACATGTCCTTCACCGGCAACCCCGGCACGGGCAAGACCACGGTGGCCATGAAGATGGGCCAGATCCTGTGGAAGCTGGGCTTCGTGCGGAAGGGCCACATCGTGGTGGCAAGCCGGGACGAACTCGTCGGCCAGTACGTCGGCCACACCGCCCCGAAGACCCGGGAGGTCCTGAAGCGGGCCATGGGCGGCGTGCTCTTCATCGACGAGGCGTACAACATCTACCGACTCGACAACGAGCGGGACTACGGCCAGGAGACCGTCGAGATGCTCCTCCAGGTCATGGAGAACAACCGCCAGGACCTGGTGGTCATCATGGCCGGCTACAAGGACAAGATGAACCGCTTCTTCGGCGACGTCCCGGGCATCTCGTCCCGGATCGCCCACCACCTCGACTTCCCGGACTACAGCCTGGACGAGCTGATGGCGATCGCCCGCCTCATGCTGGTGACGCAACGCTACCGCTTCACCCCCGACGCCGAGGAGGCCTTCCGGGAGTACATGGAGCTGCGCCGGTCCCAGCCGAACTTCGCCAACGGCCGGTCGGTCCGCAACGCCCTGGAGCGCCTCCGCATGCGCCAGGCCATCCGGCTGTTCGAGGCCGCCGACCGGGGCCGGAAGCTGACGAAGGGCGACCTGGTCACGATCCAGGCCGAGGACATCAAGCAGAGCCGGGTGTTCGAGGGCGGCGTCTTCGACAGCTGACGCCGCCTTCCGCATACGAAACTCACACAAAGAAGATCCGCAAAGTGGCTCCTCGCCGTTTGAAGTGGGTGGGACTCCGGACAATCCGGCCGTGAGCGCCTGACCGGGAAGAAACTTCTCCCCATCGATTCGTTCGAGGGGGAGGCTTCCGTGACCAACCAGGAACTGTTTCAGGCAGCCTTGGGCTTGACCCAGCCGTGGTACGTCGAGCGCAGCGACTTCGACGCCGCCGCCCACCGCCTCGACCTGTACCTGGACTTCACGCGAGGCGCACGGTTCCCCTGTCCGGAGGGCGACGAGGCGGCCTGCCCGGTGCACGACACCACTGACAAGACCTGGCGGCATCTGGATTTCTTCCAGCACCAGGCCTACCTGCACGCCTGGGTCCCCAGGGTGAAGTGCCCGGTCCACGGGGTGCACCTCGTCACCGTGCCGTGGGCACGCCCGGACTCGGGCTTCACCCTGCTCTTCGAGGCGCTGCTCATGGCGATGGTCACCGAGATGCCCGTCCTGTCGGTGGCCACGATCGTCGGTGAGCACGACGGCAGGCTGTGGCGGGTCCTGCACCACTACGTCGACAAGGCTCGGGAGGCGGTGTCGATGGAGGGCGTCACAAGCATCGGCATCGACGAGACCTCGGCTCGGCGGGGACACGACTACATCACCTTGTTCATGGATCTGGACCGCCGCCGGGTACTCTTCGCAACAGAGGGGAAAGACGCCGCTACGCTGGGACGATTCGTCAAGGACCTCACGGCCCACGGCGGGGCGGCCGAGGCGATCGAGGCGGTCTGCGCCGACCTGTCACCCGCCTTCTGCCTCGGGGTAAGCGAGCACCTCACCAACGCCGAGATCACCTACGACCGCTACCACCTGAGCCAGCTTCTCTCCCAGGCCGTCGACACCGTCCGGCGCCAGGAGTCCCCCTCTCGGCCCCGCACGCTCAAGCACACCCGGTACCTGTGGCTGAAGAACCCCAAGAACCTCACCGCCAAGCAGTCCGAGAAGCTCGCCTACCTCCTGGAGAAGGAGGATTCCCTGCGTACGGCCCGGGCCTACCGCTGGCGGCTGCAGTTCGATGCCTTCTTCGAGCAACCGCCAGAGCTGGCTGAGGCCTACCTCGACCAGTGGTGCCGGGGGGCGGTGCGCAGCCAGCTGCATCCCATCAAGGTCTTCGCCAACACCGTCCGCACCCACAAGGATGGAATCCTGCGCTGGCACACCACCCGGATCAACAACGGGATCCTGGAGGCCACCAACTCGCTCATTCAGGCGGCGAAACGGCGAGCCCGCGGCTACCGCACAACCAAGAATTTGATCACCATGACCTATCTCATCGCGGGCAAGCTGGACCTGGCGGTTACCCACACCAGATAGCGAGGAGCCCGCAAAGTGCTGGGGGTTGCTCAGGCCGGTTTGTAGGCGGCCACCCAGTCGATCTGCATGTTGACGTGGGCGGGCGTCGTGGCGTCGGGGCAGGGATTCCACGTGTCGCCGCAGGTGCCCGTCTGCGCCTGGGCATCGAGCTCCATAGGGATCGAGGGCACATGGGACGACGCCATCGTTGCCCAGACCGCGCCGTCGAGGGTGAATCTGAGGAGCCCGGCCGTCCACTCGACGCCCATCGTGTGCCACTGGCTGAAGTCGGCGCTCACCGTCTGCGCCTGCTGGGAGTCGTTCGCGCCGTAGTGGAGGGTCGCCGTGCTGAGGCTGCGGTACCCGCCGCCGTCCTCGCCGAAGTCGATCTCCGGAGGCCAGCTTCCGTCGGAGGGCCATAGCAGAAGAACGCTGGCGACGCCGTTGCCCCGGTCGACCCGGAAGCGCACCAGGTACTTGCCGTAGCGCTGGGTCAGCGCGGGGGCGCTGGACACCCCTCCGGAGACCCACCGGTTCCCGAAGGCGGGGTCCCGGTAGGTCTGGAGGTCGAGGATGCCGTTGTGGACCACGACGTGGGAGGGGTCCCACCAGCCGCCGGGGTCGCCGCCCGGCTGCCCGCTGTAGGCGCCCCACGCCGAGG
>DASXNO010000214.1:0-4749 GCA_036495025.1 Actinomycetota bacterium
GGAGGCACTCGCGTCCGTGTTATGAGGACCTCGACGTCGTCCGTGGTAGGCGCACGGAATGAATCATGCCATCACATAGGATCGGGCACGACGTGGCAGTGACCTTGCACGTTGCAGGCACCGACAAAACACGCACCGACCAGGAGGAGGTCAACGATGAATGCGCCCTCACCAGGGGGGAACGTCGTCTTGGTTCACGGCGGTTTCGTGGATGGTTCCGGATGGCAAGGGGTGTACGAGCTCCTGAAGAAGGACGGCTACCGCGTCAGCGTCGTCCAGAACCCGACGCTCTCACTCGAGGGCGACGTCGCCGCCACGAGACAGGTCATCGACTGGCAGGAGGAGCCGGTGATCCTCGTCGGCCACTCCTACGGCGGAGCGGTCATCACGCAAGCGGGTACCGACCCCAAGGTGGCGGCCCTCGTCTACATCGCGGCGTTCGCGCCGGACAGGGGCGAGTCTGTGAACACGCTCATTTCCAACCCGCCGCCCGGGGCACCGGTGCCGCCGATTCTGCCACCGCAGAACGGCTTCCTGTTCCTCGACCGGGAGAAGTTCCACGATTCGTTCGCCGCCGATCTGAGTCCCGAGCAGGCCGCGTTTATGGCTGACTCGCAGGTTCCCTGGGGCGTTGGCGCCCTGGGTGGTTCCATCACCGAGCCCGCGTGGCGAGCCAAGCCGAGCTGGTACCTGGTCACTACCGATGACCGGATGATTCCGCCGCCGGCTCAGCGCGCCATGTCGGAACGTGCCGGTTCGACGGTGGTCGAGGTGGCCGCCAGCCATTCGGTCTACGTCTCGCAGCCGCAAGCCGTCGTGGATCTCATCGAGCAGGCGAGCTCAGCGCTGGCCTCGTCAGCCTGACTCAGACGCCCCTGAGGGCTCCTTCGAGCCTTGCGACCGCGCCGGCGGTCTCCTCGGCGGTGAGGTCGGCGTTGATGGCGACCGCGGCGAGGATGCCCGAGGACGCGGCCTGCATTACACCACCGATCACATCGGCGACGTTGCCGGCGACCCACACCCCGGGCACCGACCAGAGACCGCTCGCATCGGCCTGGACGTGGCAGCCGATTCCGAGGGGATGCTCGTCAACCATGACGCCGAGGTCGTCAAGGACGGCGTGCCGGGCCTCGAAGCGTGGCCCGACCACCAGGGCACGCAGGGGGACGACGCGGCCAGATTGCAGGCGCACACCACGCAGGTGATCGTCGGTGACCTCGACGGCGACGACCTCCCCATGAACGACCCCGATGCCCCGGGCGGTGAGCTGCCGGGACTGTTCGTCGGTCGGGTCCGGCCCTGTGTGCAGGAACAGCGTCACGTCGGGGCTCCACTGGCGCCACATCAACGCCTGGGCAACGGCGTGGGGCTGGCCGCCCAGCACCCCGATCGGTGCGTCCCGGAGTTCCCAGCCGAAGCAGAAGGGACAGTGCACGACGTCTCGGCCCCAACGCTGCCGGAGGCCGGGGATGTCGGGGAGCTTGTCGACGAGGCCGGTGGTCACCAGCACCCGGCGCGCCTCCCAACCCGTCCCATCGGTCAGGGCGACGCGGAAGCCGCCCCCCGGCAACCGCCCTACCGAGCCGACCGTGCCCTCGACGATCTTGCCGCCGTACCCCGTGACCTCCTGCCGGCCGAGCCTCGTCAACTCGAGCGGAGATGCGCCGTCGCGGGTCAGATAGCCGTGCGCATGTCCGGCCGGCTCGTTGCGCGGGTGGCCGGCGTCCACAACGACCACGGAGCGTCGGGCCCGGACGAGCGCCAGGGCCCCGGCGAGGCCGGCGAGGCCACCTCCCACGACCACAACATCGACCACAGGCTCCGAATCAGAAGATCCGTTGGCGCTCCTGGGGACATCCTGCATGGCAGCCTCCTTCTCAGTTGGTGTCCGAAGAGCACAACAAGAATAAGACTCATTCTTATTCCCGGCGGCCCCAATGACGGTATGGGATCCACCGTCAACCGAGGTAAGTCCGCAAACGCGCGCATACGCGCGACGAGCGACTAACGTTCGTCGTTCGGTTGGCCAAATATTGCCGCGCGGGTCAGACGCCGGGCGACCGTGACCGGTCCAGTACCGGCTCCAACGACCCGAGCCATCTCCGGAAGGGCTCGATGCCGCGCTGGAGCTCCTCGATCGCAGCCGTTCCCACGACCACGCCGTCACAGGGACAGAGGCTCCGAAGCGCCGCTATGTCGGCGGCGCCGCGAATGCCAAAGGCGCAGCAGACGGGGAGCTCCGGACGACACGCGTTGATGACGGCGATTTGCCGGTTCAGGATCCGGGGGTCAGCGGACCGATCGCCGGTGCGCGTCCCCATGCTGACGTACGCGAAGCCGGACCCCCGCACAAGCCGGTCGCAGACCGCTTCCCGCCCGCACTCGGCGCAGCCGTCGACCGTGGGGACAAGGGGAGTCGCCTGACGAACCGCCTCGTCGGCGTATGCGTTCCAGTCCCCCACGTCAGGCTCGAGGAGCAGCCCAGCGGCGTGATCGCGAAAACGGAGGTCGGCCATCCATCGATCCGGCTCCGGCCAGGCGGAGGCGTACACGACGCCCACCCCCACCGGAATGGCGGAGAGCCACTCCTCCACCGCTTCGGACCACGAGCAGATGCCGGGTAGGGAAGCGCTCAGGCACCCGGCGATCGCGGAGCCGGTCCGGGCGGACCACCCGGGCCCTGCGATGATCGGGAATTCCACGAAGTCCACGCCGCGCGCCGAGGTCTCACGTGCCGCGAGGAGGCTCGTTTCCCAGTCCGGTTGGCCCGGGATGAGGTACAGCCCCAGTGCGAGCCTGTCCGCGGCCTTGGCGGCAAGGATCCGGGCCGTCAGTGCGCTCACGTATCCGCCCCCTCTCGCATGGCTGTGGCGAGGCGCAGTGCTCCAAGCGCGCAATATGTCTCCCACAGGCTCGAGGAGGGTTGCGCACCGAACCCGCCGTCGGCGCGCCGGAATGCGAGCACCTCCCGCTCGACCGCGGGCCAGTCTGGGTCGATCCCGAGCAGCTCCGCGGTGCGGCTTCCCCAGTACATGGTGGGCAGGGAATAGACGAGCCGTTCGGGCGTCGCGTAGAAGCGGCCTTCTGCAATGCAGGCCGAAGCCCAGGCTCTGTGCACCTCGAGGCGGGGCGGATCAAGCCCAAGGATGCGCAGGCCGTGGACGCAGCAGTAGGTCCGTTCGATGTCGGAGGCGGCACCCTGAACCAGACCGAACCCCCCTCGTTCACCCGCACACCCGAGCATGAAGTTGACGAGCGCCAAGCGGTGGCTATCCGTCGGCAGGAAGCCGAGGATCTGCCACGAACGAAGCGCGTAGTACAGCTCGTCGATGTCGACGCCTTCGTCGGCGTCTCCCGTCGCACCGGGCAACATCCGGTCGATAAGCCAGCGAGCGGTCACCCTCCCGCGTGCCGGGTCGGCGTGGCCCACGAGCTCACGAAGACGGAGTGCGTAGTAGGTGGCGGCCAGGGAGATCTCCGCCTCTCCGGCGAGCATGGCAAACCCGCCGTCCGGCCGCCAGCAGGCCTCGACGAAATCGAGCACGCTCTCCCGGGGCGCACCCCCGAGGGCAACCAACGCCTCGACGCCGAAGCGGGTGGCTTCCAGGGTGGGCTCCGCTTCTCCCGGCTCGGTGAAGACGCCGGTATGCGACGAGCAGCCGGCAACAAACCGGGCTGCTTCGGGATCCGCGATCATCGCGAAGCCTCCGTGCTCGCCCGCGGGGCGCCCAAGCGCCGGAACTCTGCCTGGCGGCCGAGCACCCTGCCCGCAACGACAAGACCACCCGCGCCGCAACAGGCCACGGCGGCGAGGGCCGCGAAGCTGTGAGGCCCCGTATGGGAGAAGAGATAGGTGCCGGCGAGGGGCCCAATGACGAAGCCCGCGTCCGAGATGGTTCCGAAGAACCCGAACGCCCGGCCCTGGTGCTCTGCAGACAGCGCGGCGACCTGCCGCCGGCTGCACACGTACAGGATCGCCTGGGTCCCCGTGAACACCAGAAACGCCGCGCCGATCGTCAAGAGGTGCCCGGCAACGCTCAGGGCGGCGAGCGCCACGGCCGCGACCAGGAGCCCGAGCTCCCCCAGCGTCAACGGGCTCGACCTTTCCACCAGGCGCCCCGCACGTGCCGACACCACGGCGAAGACGAGGAGCCCGGCGGTAAACAGCCCCGAGGTTGTCCAGATGCCGTTCCCGAACCGGTGCTGCAACTGGAGCGGGAGCGTCGGCTCGAGGGCGCCGTAGAGGAGGTTGTTCACGAGGTCGAGGAAACCGAAGACAGCGACAGTCGCCAGGACCAGCCGGATCCCGCTGGCGGCGATCCCGGCTGTCCCGGTTGGCCGGTCCTCGCGCTGCTGGACGTGCGCCGCATCGGCACCCCTCAGCCCCCGGGTCAAGATCGCTGCAACACCTGCCGATCCGGCGGCGATCAGGAAGATGCCGCGGAATCCCACCACCGTGCGCAGCGAGCCCACGACCGCGGGACCGGCGGCCATCCCCAGGACAGCCGCCGACCCGAACCACCCCAGAACGCGACCCTCCCCCACCCCGCGCTGCCTGCCGACGATGGCCGCGAGACGGTACAGGGCGGGCATCATGATCCCCTCGGCCGCTCCCCAGAGAAGGCGGAAGCCAACGACCTGGCCTCCGGTTCGGGCGAAGCCGATCCCTGCCATCCCGAGGGCAGCCACGGCAAGGCCGAAGACGGCGACCCGGTGCGGCCTCGCCCGATCGACAAGATGCCCACCCGC
>DASXNO010000215.1:0-7459 GCA_036495025.1 Actinomycetota bacterium
CATCCGGTCGCTCACTGCGCCGCCCACCAGGAGGAAGAGCACCTGGGGCCCCGAGATGGCGATCCCGACGAAACTGAGGGCGCCGGGGGCGTTCGACATGAGGTAGACCTGCCAGGTCAATGCCACCAGGAAGACGCCGTCGCCGAGGAGTGAGACCGACACCCCGGTCATCAACAGAAGGAAACGACGGTGCCGGAGCGGCGCCAGCAGCTTGACCCTCTGCGCAACGGGTGGCGCAACGGGTGGCAGCGTCGTGGTGCTCAATGGCAAACTCCCAACGGCGGCGAGGACCGGACCGGTCATGCTCTGGTATCGGCGATCCGCCTCAACCACACATACCGCATGGAGACCATCTTCTGCGGTCGATATTGCGTGGTTAAATAGGCACAAGCTGCGCGCGCGAGACCGACCGCGGTCGGTGGTATGCGCCGCAGAAGTAGGCCGGTGATAACCCCCTTGGCCATGACACGGGACGGCGTTGTTTCCCGGCTAATTCAGGTGGTTCAACGTCACCTACAGGGGTTGGATCTGGCCAGATCGACCCTGCTCAGGCCCGATTGCCGCCGTCGAAGGGGCCAGGGCCTCCCCCAATCGCTCGATGCGCCGGGGGGTGCCGCAAGGCCGCGGCATAGTCACATTGCATCATGGTTGCCAGCACAAGGGGGAGAAGCCGGCCATCCCTGCGGATGGGGATAGTCCGCGATCGCGCGTATATGCGCGTTAGACGACTAACCTCCCGGAAAACCCCCCTGGCTCGTGGAACGCTCCGGAGGAGCGGATCACGAGAGGTGAATCAGCCCTCGCCGGACCGCCTTGGCGACCGCCTCGAGCCTCGAATGGGCGTCGAGCTTTCTCATCACCGCCTGAAGATGGTTCCTGACGGTGTGGACGCTCAGTGACATCGCAGCCGCGACCTCCTGGCTGGTCTGGCCCTGGGCGGTCAACATCAGGATCTCCCGTTCCCGTGCCGTCAGCGCCGGGTCCGGCCCCGCGGCCCCGCGCTTGACCCGGGGGAGAAGGCCCGCAAGGACGAACGGATCGGCCACGAGCTCGCCGGCATGGGCGCGCCGGACGGTCGAGACGACCTCGTGCAGGGCCTGGTCCTTGGTGAGGAAGCCCGAGCACCCGGCATCCATGGCGGCGATCAGCACCGACGGGTCCGCGAATCCGGTCAGCATCACGACCTGGATCTCGTGCCGTTCGCTCTTGATCTGCCTCGTTGCGGTCACGCCGTCGCCCTCACGGAGCCGGTAGTCCATGAGCACGACATGCGGGTCATGGGTCCGGGCCGCGCGCACGGCCTCGGTGGCCGAGCCGACAATGTCGACGGCCAGCAGGTCGGGCTCCCCTGCGATGATTCTGGACAGGCCCTCGGCGAACATGGCCTGGTCTTCGGCAATCAGGACCCGGATGCCGGTGGCATCGGTAGCGGCGCCGATCAGTTTCGCTCACCTGCTTTCGTTGACGCGATGGACTCCCGGACGGCGTCCAGCAATCCCCGCTCCGTGAACGGCTTGGAGAGCACCCCCTCGGTCGGCGCGAAGCCCTCCTCCGACAGGCCCTGGGGATACCCCGACATGAACAGCACGCCGATGCCCGGCCGTTCCTGGAGCAGCGATTCGGCGAGCTCGCCGCCCGACATCCCCGGCATGACAAGGTCCGTGAGCAGCAGGTGGATCGCGCCGTCGTACTCGTCCGCCACCCGCAGGGCCTCGGCTCCGTCGGGGGCACTGAAGACGTTGTAGTCGTGGTCGGCGAGCAGCCGGGAGATGCCCTCGCGCACGCCCTCCTCGTCTTCGACCACCAAGACGGTGTGGACGCCCCCAAGGGGAGGAGCGGGGGCGGCCTCGGCGGGGGGTTCCGTGATGGAGTCGTGGGTGGCCGGAAGGTAGACGGTGACCACGGTCCCGTGGTCGGGTTCGGAGTAGAGGCGCACATCGCCTTCCGCCTGCTTCACGATGCCGTAGACCGTTGCCAGCCCGAGGCCGGAACCCTCGCCGGTGGGCTTCGTGGTGAAGAACGGGTCGAACGCCCGGGCCGCAACCTCCTTGGCCATGCCGCATCCGGTGTCGGTCACCCTTAGGCGCACGTAGTTCCCGACGCCAAGGTCCGATCCCCAGAGCATGGGGCGGTCGAGCTCGACGTTGACCGTCTCGATCGTCAGCGTGCCTCCCTGCGCCATCGCGTCCCTGGCGTTGATGACGAGGTTCATCACGACCTGGTAGATCGCACTGGGGTCGATGCGGACCGCCGGCAGGTCTGGATCGAGGCGGATGCGCAACGTGATGTGTTCACCGATCGTTCGCCCGAGGAGCTCCTGGAGATCCGTCACGATTTCGTTCAGGTCGAGCACCTTCGGCTCCATGTCGCCGCGCCGGCCGAAGATCAGGAGCTGATGGGTCAGGGCCGCCGCCCGCTCGGCGGCCAGGCGGATCTTCTCGGTGTCTTCGGCGACCGCGAGGAGGTCCTCGGCGACGGGGGTCTGGGCCGCCTTGGCCTCGGCATGCTTCGTCACGAGGTCCGCATAGATCAGGATGACCGCCAGCAGGTTGTTGAAGTCGTGCGCCACGCCGGCGGCGAGCTGGCCGATCGCCTCGAGGCGCTGGGCCTGTTGCAGCCTGCCCCGGAGCAGCTCCCCGTCCGCCTCCGCCCTCTTGCGCTCGCTGATGTCTCGGCTGTTGAGGACGAGCCCCCCGACGTTGGGGTCGGCGAGCAGGTTCGTCTTGATGGTCTCGAAGCACCTCCACGACCCGTCGGCGTGGTGCACGCGCCACTCGACCGCGTCGGCCCTGCCGTTGCCGTCCGTCGCGGCGGCCAGCCGCAGCGCCACGGCGCTGTCGTCGGGATGGGCAAGCGCGACCAGCGAGGTCCCCATCAGGTCCTCGGCGGGGTACCCGAGCACCCGCTCGATCGAGGGACTCTGGTAGAGGATGATGGTGTCGACCCCGACGACGGTCACCACATCGCTCGCCATCTGGACCAGGCTGCGGAAGCGCGCCTCGGACCGTTCCCGGTGGATCTGCTCGGCGAGCTGCTCACGCTCGAGGGCGAGCACCACCTGCGACACCAGGACGCTCACGCTCGAGGCGATCCCGTCGGGAAGGGAGCGCTCGCCGCTCACGACGACGACGGCCCGGAGATCGTTGGTGACGATGAACGGATACATCGATGTCGATGTGCCGGCGTGATCTCCCTCGAACATCGTGCCGAAGGCCTTGACGGCGTCGCCGCTGCTCCATCCCCTCAGGGCCAGGGCGGCTCTCGTCGCCGGTGGCAGATCGGCGACGAAGACGGGCGCCGACCTCGCACGGGCTGGCTTCAGATGCGGCAGTGGGAGGATCTCCCCGGAGGCATCCACAAGGTAGAGGTGCACTGCGGCCCCTTTTCCCACCAGTGTCTGGACCGCCTCCCGGGCGCCGGCCAGGATCTCGACCCGGCTCCCTGCCGCTGCCATCGCAACCCCCGCCTCCCGCAGCGCCCGTTCCCGGACCAGGGACCCCTCGTAGCGGCGGATCAGGCCAGCCGTTCGGACGATCACCAGGCAGACGATGGCCACCGCCCCTCCCACGAGGATGCCGGGGGCATACCTGAGGGCGCCGTCGATGGCCTGGAGTTCGGGCGCGACGAGGGTCGCGCCGACGAGGAGGACCACCCGCCAGCCCGTCAGCCTGCTCTCGGTTTCGGCTGCGGGCTCGGACAGGGTCTGCATCGAGGGGTGCAGGGCCGCCGCACCCCAGGCCACGTAGAACGCGATCCACAGGATGTCGAGCGGGCCGCCGGTGGTGTACGTCCCGTGGAGGACGATGAGGCCGTAGGTGGTGTCGGCTGCGAGCAGGAACAGCATGCTCAGGATGAGGAGGTGGAAGGCGGGCCGGCGATTCCCCCGGTCCAGCGCCAGCCGGGCGGCCACGGCCAGGAGCAGCACGTCCATGAGCGGGTAGGCGATCGAGATGACCTTGCGCCCAAGCGACAGGGAAGGGTCCCGAGCGTAGGGCAGGATCAGGAACACCCAGGCGATCAGGCCGAGCGCGGTCGAGACGACGAGGGCGTCGAGCAGGCCGACCGCGTCCCTGCCGGGATTGCGCTGGCGGATGAGGACGACGACCCCAGCGATCAGCAGGGGGTAGACGAGCAGGTAGAAGACATCGCCGGTCGAGGGAAAGTTCGGCGGGCTGCGATGGAGCAGCTTGGGCAGCGTGTAGTAGAAGGCGTCGCCGAGGACGAACATCGCGATCCCTGCTGCGAACAGATACCAGGCGAGCCGCCGCCGTGGCCGGTGCAGGCGGATGCCGACCAGGATCGCCACCATCGAGGAGATGCCGATCATCGAGAAGACCGGGCCCTTGCCGGCGCCGGCCCCGAGGAACAGGTACGCGACCGCCGCCAGCCCGCCGGCTGCGGCGTAGACCTGCCAGACCCTGTCGACCCAGCCCGGCCGGTTGCGCGGGGGAGATTCCGGGACCGGGGTTCGGTCCAGGATCGCCACCTCTCCGGACCCGCTCATGCGAGGGCCGCCGGGTTATCCATCAGCTTGGTTATCCATCGGCTTGCTTATCCATCGGCTTGGTTATCAATGAAGGGCCGCAGCGCAAGCGACGAGCGAGCGGGGGAGCCGGGTGTCCGACATGCCTGCCTCCTGAGACCACGGTGGAACGAGAGCCAGGGTCCGGGGCAGGCTCCGTGCAGATCGCCATCTCTGACGGGACGATCAAAGGTTATCATCTTCGACTATTTCACTTATGCCTGCAGAACCCCGTAATCCTCGGGATCCTCAGTACCTTCAAACTTCAGGCGCGGAGGTAGGCGAGCACCGCGAGCACGCGGCGGTGGTCCTCGGGGACCGGCGTGAGGTCCAGCTTCGTGAAGATGCTCCGGATGTGGGATTCCACGGTCTTCCCGGTCAGGTAGAGCTTGTCTGAGATGGCCTGGTTCGATCGTCCCTCGGCCATGAGCGACAGGACGTCGCGCTCCCGGTCCGTCAGCCTCCCGAGAGGGTCATGGACCCGCCGCCGGCCGACAAGCTGCGCGACGACGGCCGGGTCGATGGCCGATCCCCCCTCACCCACGCGCCGGACGACGTCGGTGAACGTGTTGAGATCGGACACCCGGTCCTTGAGGAGGTAGCCGATGCCGTCGGTCCCGAGCTCCAGCAGGGAGAGGGCATGCACGGTCTCGACGTACTGCGAGAGGACGAGGACGTTGACCTGCGGATGCTCCTCCCGGATCCGCCGTGCGGCCACGAGCCCCTCAACGGTATGGGTGGGGGGCATGCGGATGTCGACGATCACCAGCTCCGCGCGGCGGGCACGGAGTTGCGCAAACAACCCCTCGGCGTCGCCCGCTTGAGCGACGATCTCGAATCCGGCTTCCGCGAGCACCCTGGCCAGGCCCTCGCGGAAGAGCACCGAGTCGTCGGCAAGGATCAGTCGCACGGAATCCTCGCGATCACCCGTGTCCCGTGCCCCGGGGGGCTCTCCACCCTCAGGTCTCCTCCGAGCGCGGCCGCTCTGTCCGCAAGCCCGCCCAGTCCCGAGCCCCGCCCCGCATCCGCTCCTCCGATCCCATCGTCGATCACGGCCACCTCCAGGTGGGAATCCGAACGGGCGACCGTGATCGTGACCGACGACGCCCGTGCATGCTTCGCGGTATTGGCGAGCGCCTCGGAGACGATGAAATACGCCGTCGCTTCGACGGTGTGCGGGAGGCGTCCGGTCGGCGCTTCGGCAACGTGGGCCGGCACGGGTGACCGCTCCGCCAGGGAGAGTAGGGCAGGGCGGAGGCCACCCTCGGTCAGGACGGCGGGATGGATGCCCCGGGCCAGGTCTCTGAGCTCGCCCAGGGCGACCGAGAGCTGGCCGGACAGCTCCTCGAGTGCCGCGGCAAGGGCGGGATCGGCCGAGCGCGACTGCCGGGATCTCACGGCACCGAGCTGCAGGGCCATGGTCACCAGGCGCTGCTGTGCGCCGTCGTGAAGGTCTCGCTCGATTCGCCGCCGCTCGGCGTCCGCCGTCTCGACGATCCGGGTCCGGGAGGCCCGGACCTCCTCCAGTTGCGCACGCAGCTGGGCGTGGAGTCGCTCGTTGTCGACCGCGAGGGCGGCGGCGGCCCCGACCGCCTCGATCAGCTCGGGCTCCTGGTCCAGGTGGCGGTCGTGCACCAGCGCGCCGACCCGTTCCCCTCCACGCTCCAGGATCGTCGGCGTGCGCCCTGGCGGAAGGTCGGAGAGCTCGACCAACTTGCCCTCCAGGTCGACGAACGCCTGCCGGTCGGGCCACCAGTAGGCGAGCTGAACGCCCGGGTCGCCCAGTGAGAGGGCGAGCGCCTCCTGCAGCTTGCCCGGTGGGGGCGTCTGGCCGAGCTCGAGGACAAGGCGGCTCACCGCGATCTGAGCCAGCCGGCTGCGCAGGAGCCCGGCCAGAAAGGCGAATGGCAGGGCGAGGATCCCGACCTGGGTGGCCCCGTACGCCGCCGACTGCACGCGCTGGGACGCCTTGGCGACGTCGGTGACGCTGACGGCGATGAACAGGCAGGCGAGGACCGCGCCGACCGTCAGGACGGGAGCCAGCGTCCGGCGAGCCGGTGGCGTCGCCCGCAACCAACGGCCGATCAGCAGCCCGAAGCCGACGGCGGCGATGCCGGCGAGCATGACGTCGTGCAGCCCGCTGAAGAGCGCGTAGGTCCCCGGGCTGTGGAAGATCCGGGCCGCGTTCGTGGTGCATCGCGCAAGCGTCTGCGCCGCAGCTCCGGTGCAGCCGGTCTTGAAGACGGGGCGCAGTGCCAGGGTCCGGAGGCCCGACAGGCCGATGCTGGCACCGTAGGTCGTGCCCACGAACACCCGCTCGGTGCGTGACTCCAGGCGACCGGTGGGGAAGGCGAACACGAGGTGCGCCAACACGGCAGTGGGGAGTTCGGCAAGCCAGGAGCCCAGGGCGAAGGCGACGGGGTTGCCGATGAACCGCAGGTTGCCCACATACCAGCTCAGGCCCGTTGCCGTGAGGAGACGCCCCGTTCGGTTGGCCGGGCGCCGCCATGTTGCAAGGAATCCGGTGAGCAGAAACGCCCAGCCGACCCCGAGATCGACGACGCCCCTCCAGGTCGAGTGGTAGGACCACCACGACGCCCGCTCGAGGACCAAGCCGAGGCCGAAGCCGGCGACGAGGAGGACGGTCTGCACGGCGCGAGGCTGTCCGGCAGTCCCCGGGCTCCCCACGCCGCCTGTTGTCCGCGCCTCCGTCACGATCGTGACCGGCCTCCTGATCCCGACAGGAGACTACATGAAGAAACTCTCATCTTTCCTTGGCTTGGTGGGGTTATTCCCACTTGTTCGTTTGTATAGAGAGAAGGGTCCAACTGCCAAGGCGAGCGGAGATAGCTCATGAGGAGACAAGAGGCTCGACGCCCAGCACCCGACCAGGGTTTCCCCCTGAATTCGTTGAATAATCTGAATTCTCTGAATTCT
>DASXNO010000216.1:0-4021 GCA_036495025.1 Actinomycetota bacterium
CCGGGATCCGATGGACCTGGACGAGATGCTCGCTCACCTGGAGCCCGGCGACCGCCTCGATGCCCCGCTGCCGGCCGAGGTGAAGATGGGACACGTCCACCTGCATGTCCGGGATGTCCAGGAGGCGGTGGACTTCTACCACGGCCTTATCGGTTTCGACGTGATGGGGATGGCACAGCGGTGGGGGGCGGCATTCGTCTCCGCCGGCGGCTACCACCACCATCTGGGCCTCAACATCTGGGCGGGCGAGGGTGCGCCGCCCCGGCCCGTCGATGCCGCCGGCCTCCGGCACTTCACCATCGAGCTCCCCGACGAGGCGTCGCTGGCGGAGGTCGCGGCCCGCCTGGCCGCGGCGGGGGTGACGCTGGCCGGGCATCCCACGCCCGAGGCGCCCCTCGAGGTGCCGCGAAATGAGGGATGGTGGCTCCAGGATCCGTCCCAGAACCGCATCCACCTGACGGCACGCCAGGGCGCCAACTAAGGCGGCCCGGGTGGTATCGTCGTCAGGCATGCCAGTCAAGGTGCAGTTTCCCGCCGTCCTCCGGCCCCACGTCGGGGGCCAGAAGTCGGTTGAGGCATCCCCGGGAACGCTGCGTGACGTGGTCGCCGAGGTCGTGGCGGACTACCCCTCGCTCGCGGAGCATCTCCTCGGCGAGGAGGGCCAGCTCCACCGGTTCGTGAACGTCTACGTGAACGACGAAGACGTCCGGTACCTCGACGGGCTCGACACCAAGCTCAGCGATGGCGACGTCCTGGCAATCCTGCCGGCCGTCGCCGGCGGGTCCGGCTAGGCAGCTCCGCCGTTGCGCTTCGACGACATCACGGGACTCGTCGGCAACACCCCCCTCGTCGGCATCTCTAGCCTTTCCCCGAACCCGCACGTTCGGATCTGGGCCAAGCTCGAGGGGCAGAACCCGACCGGCTCGCTCAAGGACCGCATCGCCCGGGCGATGCTCGACGCCGCCGAGCGCTCGGGCGAGCTGACCGCGGAGCGCATCCTGCTCGAGCCCACGTCCGGCAACACCGGCATCTCGCTGGCCTTCCTGGCCCGCCGGCGGGGCTACCGGCTGCTCTGCGTCATGCCCGAGACCGCCTCGGCCGAGCGGCGCCAACTCATCCAGGCCTACGGCGGCGAGATCCGCCTCACCGAGGGCGAGTTCGGCTCCAACGGGGCCATCGAGGTCGCCCGGAAGATGGCCGCGGAGGATCCCCGCTACCTGATGCTGTTCCAGTACGGCAACGCCGCCAACCCCGGTGCCCACTACGAGACCACCGGTCCGGAGATCGTGTCGGACTGCCCGGAGATCACGCATTTCGTGGCCGGCCTCGGTACGGGCGGCACCCTGACGGGGGTGGGGCGCTTCCTGCGCGAGCACCGTCCGGACGTCCAGGTCATCGCCGCCGAGCCGCAGCAGGGCGACCTCGTCTACGGGCTGCGTTCCCTCGAGGATGGCTTCGTGCCTCCGGTGTTCGATCCGAGCGTCCTGCACGGGCGCTTCAAGGTTGGTGCAGAGGCCTCGGTCCGGCTGACCCGAGAGGTCCTCGACAAGGAAGGGATCTTCTGCGGCATCTCGTCGGGTGCGACCGTCCACGTCGCACGGCGGATCGCGGAGCGGGTCGACGCCGGCGACATCGTCTGCCTCTTCGCCGACGGGGGTTGGAAGTACCTCTCGACCGAACTGTGGACCAAACAGCTCGAAAAGGCGGCCGGGGACGTCGAGTACATGCCGTGGTAGCGCCCGGCCCAGCCGGTGCGGAGCGGCCGATCGGCGTCTTCGACTCGGGCGTCGGGGGCCTCACCGTTGTCCGGGCCATCGAGGAGCTCCTTCCCCAGGAGCACCTCGTCTACTTCGGGGACACCGCCCGGACGCCCTACGGGCCGAGGTCGGTCGATCAGGTCCGTAGCTTCGCCTTCCAGATCATGGACCTCATGGCGACCCAGGACGTGAAGATGCTCGTCGTCGCCTGCAACGCCATGACCGCCGCGGCGTACAAGGAGGCGAGGGACCGCTACGACGTGCCCGTCATCGGGGTAATCGAGCCGGCGGTCCACTCGGCGGTACGGGCCACCCACAACGGCAAGATCGGCGTCCTTGGCACGCCCGTGACGATCGGCAGCGGCGAGTACCAGCGGGCCCTGGCGGCGACCGGCCGGGGCGTCGAGGTCTTCTGCCAGCCCTGCCCGGCCTTCGTCGAGCTCGTCGAGGCGGGCGACCTGTTCTCCGAGGAGCTGATCGGCCTGGCGGAGGGGTACCTCGCCCCGCTGCTGGCAGCCGACGTCGACACGCTCATCCTGGGCTGCACCCACTACCCCCTGCTGAAGGGTGTCCTGCACTGGGTGACCAAGGGGGACCTGGAACTGATCTCGTCCGCCGAGGCGGTCGCCCGGGACGTCTACGCACGGCTCGTCTCCGAGGGGCTGCTGCGGCGGGTGGCGGAGCTCGGCACGCGCCGCTTCCTGGTGTCGGGTGACCCCGGGCAGTTCCGGGCGGTAGGGTCACGCTTTCTGCCGGAGCTCAACGTTGTGGAGGCCGTGCCGTGGAGGGATTGACATGCCGTTCGAAGTGATCGTTCTGGGTGGGAGTGGCACCTTCCCGGCCCCCGGAGCCGCCTGCTCCGGCTACCTGTTCCGCTCCGGCGCCACCAACCTCTGGGTCGACACGGGACCCGGTTCCTTCGCCAACCTCCAACGCCACATCGATCCGGCCGAGGTCAACGCCATCCTCCTCTCGCACCTCCATCTCGACCACTGCACCGACTTCTTCCCGTACACCTACTGGAAGCGCTTCGGCCCCGGCAAGGGGGCCCCGCCGATGGACGTCTACGCGCCCGCCCAGGCGCCGGCACTCCTCGGCCACCTCGCCGGCGGGGACCCCACGTTCGAGGGCAACGTCAACTTCAAGGAGATCTCTGCGACCCTGATCGAGACCATCGGGGACTTCGAGCTGCGCTTCTGCAGGACCGTGCATCCGGTCGAGACCTATGCGATCCGGGCCCTGGCCAACGCCCAGACCGTCGTCTACACCGGGGATACCGGTCCCAGCCGGTCGGTGATCGACTTCGCATGGGGAGCAAACCTTCTGATCGCCGAGGCGAGCTTCCAGCACTCCTCCAAGGAGACGGCCCCCCTGCACATGAGCGCCCGGGAGGCCGGCCAGATGGCGGCCCAGGCCCAGGTGAGCCAGCTCGCCCTCACCCACATCGTCCCCGGCCTCGACCCCAAGGTCAGCATCGAGCAGGCGGCCCAGGAGTACCGGGGCGAGATCCACGCCACGTCGGACAACCTCCGGCTCATCGTCTACTAGTCGCAGCCCAATCGGTCACCACGTCTCGGGTCAAACGCGCCCACTCGTGGACGGTCTAATCCAGAGTTCCCCCGATCCCGCACGCCGGGACCCTGATTGAGCTGACCCGACGCCCCAACGAGAGCCCTCCTTTCAACTCAACGAGCGTCCACCAAACCAGACCTGCCCATCCCTGTCCTTGAGCAGGCGCCAGACCCTTCTTCTGAGAACGCTTCGCACGGTTGTACCTAAGCCACATTGAAGGGTTATGTTCTCATAGCTACATAGTAGTAAAAACGTTAAAGCTCTAGACAACACCTTAGCAATCTTCACGCAGAAGAACCCGTCGGGTTGGGCAATCCCGATGCGGCTCGGGAGAGATCGGAGCAAACCCAAGCTTTGGGGTGACGGTTACGACAACTCTGGCCTTGTCCACGTTCACAATGGCTAGGCCAGGGTTGTAATCCGAGTCCCATGTCAACGAGCGCAGGTTTTGGCTCGATGAGGAGTGCCAGGTGAACAAGACTGCCATCGAGGCACGGCTCTATCCCGACTACGGCGGGTCCCCACTCTGGTTGCCCCTTCGGAGACTTGACTGGGACGAGATCCAGGTGTCACCGGAGCTTCGTCAACGCCTCCTCGACTGGGTGGACGACTACGAGCACGGGACCAGCGGAGGCTCAGAGGCAGAGTTTGTGGCCGAAGGTCACGAACTTGCCCGCTTGCTGAGTGAGGAA
>DASXNO010000217.1:0-3145 GCA_036495025.1 Actinomycetota bacterium
TGGCCGCTCACCCCCGCCCCCAGCGCCTCGTCGTCGGCCTTGTCGGCGGCCTCGGCCTCGTCGAGGATGCGCTGCACCTCCCTGTCGATGGCCTCCGCGCTGCGGTTGGCCTTGGAGGAGGCGTCGGCGGCGATCTTGGTCCCGTCGATGGCGATCAGCCCCGCCTCCACCAGCCCGGCCTCCCCACAGAGGGCCAGCACCTCACCGAACAGCTCCTTCATGGCCGCCCGGTTGGCCCGGCGGAAGCGGGCGATGGTCGCATGGTCGGGGACGCGGTTGGCGGTGATCACCCGGAAGGCCACGTCCTGGCGGCAGTGCTGCTCGATGTCCCGGCTGCTGCGCAGCCCTCGGAACATGGCGTAGCAGGCCAGGGTCAGCATCATCATCGGCTCGTAGGCCGCCCGGCCCCAGCCGTCGGAACGGTACCGGGCGTAGAACACCCTGAGCCGGGGGGCCATCGCCTCGATGGTCTCGATCACGAACCAGACCGGGTGGTCCTCGGGCAGCCAGTCCCGGATGCTCGGCGCCATGAAGAAGTCCTGGTCCCGGTCGCACTGCAAGAAGTTGTAGCCCACGTCGCCCTCCTCGAGAAATCCCGTTGATGTGATTCTCGAGGATCACGACCCCGATCGCGAGCTTCTCCGGGGACTTTCTCCCGGCAGGGTTTGTGCGACAGGCTGTATACGCGCGATCGACGACTAACATCCAGACGCGCAAACTCGTCCAGCGGCAAACAATCAGAAGTCTAGCAATCTGTCCGTTTCCGGGGTACACTTGGGATTCTGGTGCGCCATGCAGCGCCGCCCGAGGGAAGGGACCGGCTTCGACGCGGCCCCGGCAGGGAATTCCCCGAACACGAACGGAGATCATGACCCGTCCAGAGAACTCGTTTCCCGCCATCGGGCAAGTAGTAGATGAGATGTCGGCGAACGACGAGGAGTCCCCCCGCCCTCGCACTCGCCCGCGGGCGGAGTCGCAGGGTGCCGTCGAGGGTCACGCATCCTGTGACCTCTGTGGGAAGGGCCACGGAGAGCTCAAGGTCTATCGGGACCCCTTTGGTACGGCGTTTGCACCGGGGCGGTGGCCGAATCTCACCATGCACTCCGACTGCTTCCTCGCCTACATCCGCGCCAGGAAGGCTGCGGTCAGCGAGTTGACCTCTTAGTCCGAAACTCGCGTTTCCTCGACCAAGGGTCACCAAAAAAGTTCGTCTCGCTTCGCGTCCATGTGCGCGATTTCGGACTAACTTCCCGGCATGTGACCGGACGATGAACGGAGACCGATCTCCTCAAGAACTTTTCATGAACCCTTGGTTGCTTCTCGCGGGTCTGCGAGCGATTTCGGGCTGGCATTGAGGGGGCCCTTCGAGCGCAACTTGCCCCGGACCTCAGAGCGACGACAGGCCTGAGTGATTTATCCAGTGGCAAGCAATAAGAGGGCTAACAACCTGCGACGGGCCTGGGTACACTGTCTGCTTGGTGCGCCAGTCAGCCACCGTCCGGGGGGAGGGGGCCAAGATCGACGTGACCGGCACCGATCCGTGTCGTCCGCGGCGGGGGTGCCCCGACCGGGTTCGCCATCCGGGCGGCCCGGCCACAGGGCCGAGTTCCTCCAAGGCCTACGGATGGTGTGACCGTGCCAGAGAACTCGTTTCCTGCCTGCGGGCAAGTACCGGGTGAGATGTCCGTAACCGACGAGGAAGTGCTCCTGGCCTCCCGCTCCAACGGGGACCGGTTCGGTGAGCTGTTCGACCGGCATTTTGGGACGATCTACCGCTATCTCCACCGGCGGGTGGGAAGCGACCTCGCGGACGAATTGGCCGCAGAGACGTTCGTTCGAGCATTCCAGCACCGGGACTCCTACGACCCGCAACGGGCCCCCGTCCGGGCGTGGTTGTTCGGGATCGCCACCAACCTCGTGCGGCGACACCATCGCAGCGAGCACCGGCGGCTGGCCGCCTACGCCAAGGCCCCGCTCGACCTCTTCCAGGACGAGGGCACCGCCGCGATCGACACACGGGTCAGCGCCGATGCGCTGAGCGCCACGCTGGGGCGTTCCCTGGCGACGATGCGCAGCCAGGACCGGGACGTGCTCCTGCTGATCGCCTGGGCCGACCTGACCTACGCCGAGGTGGCGGCAGCCCTCGGGACGCCGATTGGCACCGTCCGGTCCCGACTCGCACGGGCACGCCAGCACATCCGCAAGGACCTCCCCGACGTCAGCGACTGGTCTGCGGACAACCCGACGAACCCGGCGCCGGCAGCCGGAGGCGCGAAGGGAGCGGTGCTCCATGGATGAGGTCCAGCTTCTCCAGCGCTGGGCCGGCCCGGCCCTGGATCCGAGCGAGGCGACGGTCACGAGCGCCCGGGCGATCCTGCTGAGGGCGATCGAGAAGCCCGTCACGCGGCGGTCTACGTTCGTGGGCACGGCCCGCCGGCAGGCCGGGGGGAGCCTGACGAAGGTCGCCGGGCTGGCGGCCATCTGCACGTCGGCCATCATGCTCCAGCCCCATACGCCCCTGGGCTTGCCGGGTTACCGGGCGCTCGGGTGGTTGTCGCTGCTGCTGGTCATGCGCCTCGAGGGCGGGACCGGCTGGGCAAGCGCCGTCGGCCTGGCCTCAGCCGTGGGCACCGTGGCCATCGGCCGGTCGCCGAATGGCAGCTTCTGGGGCGTGCTGCAGTACGTCATGGCCGGCATCGGCATCGACGCCTTCCTCGCCGCCCGCCCGCAGCTCGCCCGCAACCCCCTCCATCTCGCCGGGCTCGGTGCGTTCCTGCTCCTGCTCGTGGGGTGGATCACGCCGATCAGCAACAGCTTCGTGGCAGGCGTCTCGATCCGCGGCGTCTGGGTGTCGCTGGGCAGCCTGGGCGCCTCCGGCTGGATGCGCCTGCTGGGCTCGGATCTGGGATTCGGGGCCGGAGCTGGCGCGATCGGCTACAGCGTCGCCTGGCTGCTCGACCGGCAATGGAGGCACGTGGCCGCTCGCTTCGGGATCGAGACAGGCGAATGATGGCGCTCCGGCATCCGAAGGGCTCTACTCGGATCCTCATCGGCATCGACGACACCGACGATTCCGAGAGCACGGGGACCGGTTGCCTCGCGCAGCGCCTCGTTGGGGTGCTGGGCGAGGAGGGCCTCGGATCTG
>DASXNO010000218.1:0-14813 GCA_036495025.1 Actinomycetota bacterium
GCCAAGCTGGCCGCGGAGCTGGGAGGCGACGTTTCCTACACCCACACCGACGGGCGACCCACCTTGGTCGAGGCCGGCCAGACCGTTGACGCCGAGCACTTTCGCCAGCTGGTCAACGCAGGGATCACAGAGGCCGAGCCCTCCGGCCAACCGTGACGACGAAGGGTCAGCGTGTTCGCTGCGAGGCGCTGATGGGCCGAGCCGCCACACTGGACCCCGCAGCTTGCAAGATCAAATCTGTCACCTCGCGGGGATGGGTGATCAACGAAAGGTGGCCCGAGTCGATCTCGATGGTCGTGGCGTGCATCCGGTGTGCGAGGAAGCGCTCGAGCTCTGGCGACGTCGTGCGGTCCTGCCGTGAGATCGCATACCAGGATGGCTTCGACCTCCATGCCGGCACGGTGGTCCTGTCACCAAACAGCGTCTGCGATATGCGTCCTTGCACCGCGTACAACGCGCGCGCCCTGACTCGGTCGACACCGTTGGCAAAGTCATTGAGGAATGCGTCCTCGGTGAGCGCCCCGAATCCGTTCTTGTAGACGATTCCCGCGTTGGCGGGTGGCGTCGGGAACATCTTCGCGAGCGCCGTATAGTCCTCACCTGCATCGGGGGCGCGCGCTGCGACGTAGACCAGACCCACCACGGTGGGGTCCACCCCAGCTTCTGTGATGACGGTACCGGCGAACGAATGCCCAACCAGAATCGCCGGTCCCTCCTGCAGGGCCAGGATCCGACGGGTGTGCGCCACGTCATCGGCCAGCGAGGTCAGCGGATTCTGCACCGCGGTGGCGGTCAGTCCTGCGTCCTGCAGGCGCTCGATCACCTGCGTCCAGCACGAACCGTCGGCATAGGCGCCGTGGACGAGTACCACGTTGCGAACTGCTCCGCCGGACGCTCTCCGAGAAGGCACCGCAGTGCCGGCATCAGGGATGGCTGCCCCGGCGGCGGTGGCCCGGAGCGCCGGTTCCAGCCCGAGCATCGCCGCGCCCATCCCGGCCGTCGTCGCGGCGATCAGCTTCAGTGCATGACGCCGTGGCACGGCCGCCATGATCTCGGACAGCCGGTCCTGGTGCTCGTCCATGGGTGCCCTCCGCCGCGAGCCCAGTACAGCGAGTAACCCTCCCGCCGTCTGGAGACATCCCCATCTTAGGGGAGGTGGGCTTGACCCGGGGAGCGGCCGAGAGCGGCCTCCTGCCAGCCAGGCCCGCACCACCACCACGAGGCTATCCCCGTCGCAGGCGCCAGGATAGAGTCGAGGGGTACCTGACATTCGGGACGCGCGGAAAGGACCGACACGCAATGGGGAGCTACAACACGACGCTCGGCCTGGTCAACGTGAGTGGCAAAAACATCACGTCGACTGAGGTCAAGATCGACTACGCGGACGACTGGGACTACCGCGCAAACGACCCGAGTCGCGACAAGCCATGCCGCCCGGACCTGAACTTCACCGGACCACTCGCCAACAACGATTCAAGAAACGAGCGTGAGGAGATCTCCAGCGGTACGGAGAGGGGTTGCTGGTTTTCGGTTGGCATCACCTTCGACGACAACAGCACCATCAGCTTTCGCGCCAATCAGTGGGACGTGTTCACCAAACAGAGCGGGGTCTACACGGATACGGTGCAGAAGTCTCCCCAGAATGGCCATTTGGAGGTCTTCCGAACCACCGGGGAGGACAGCGTACTCTACAGCAACTCCTACTTCATTCGTCCGATTGCCCCGCCGGACAACTCGGGCTGGATGGGCAGGTTGCTGGCAGCGAACCCAGCGGTCAAGCTCAACCAGATCACCATGCCAGGGAGCCACGACGCCGGGATGTACCGGCCGGGCGTTACCGACGTCAGCAACACCCAGCACCTCACAATCTTCGACCAGCTCACGGCTGGCTCTCGATATTTCGATCTCAGGATTTGCGTATGGAACGCGTGGGACTTCGAGCTCTGGACCTGGCACGGCGCCTCCTACGGAGGGAAACTCGACGACATCCTGGATGATGTCAGGAGGTTCATCGCAGCGAACCCAACGGAAGCGGTCTTCCTCAAGTTCCGATCAAATGTTCCGGCGGATCAGAAGCCCACCGTGGACATGGTGGGGTCAAAGCTTGCCGGCTACCTTTACCACAGCGCAGTCACGCCAGTCTTCGCCGAGGAGACGCTCGAGAACCTGAAGGGAAAGGTCGTGGCAGCCTTCCACCCCGACTACGACCCCAACCTGATCAATTCGAACGCCGGCACCTTCCCGTACAGTGACTACGGCGACGAGAAAACAGGGGCGCTCATTTCGCACAGCGAAAACCATTATCTGGGGGTGTACGACTCATACGCCGATTCAAACTCGATCGACGTCATGGAGCCCAACCAGCAACAAAAACGGATCGATCACGGGGGTTACGGCAAGGAATATCTCTTCCTGTTTTCTTGGACCCTTACGGGCTACGGGAGCATCTTCGACCTCGACTTGCTCTCCAGCACCGCCAATCCGCAACTCCCCAAGGTTCTCCATGCGAATAGCACGAAGCCGAACATCGTCTACATCGATGCGGTGGATCCCTGGATCTGCGGTCCCATCATTGCCATGAATCCCGGCCTGTAGGGCGCCGGGGGCCCGGTCATGCGGGCATCAGCCCTTTCGGGCAAGCATTGGGGCAGCGGCGGTTGCCCGGAGGGGAGCGGGGTAGGTTGAGCGACATGATGGAGAAAACGGTTCGTCTCGGGGACGTCGAGGTCCCGCGCATCGGGTTGGGCACGAACCGCCTGTCCTACAGCGAGGAGCACGTGGCGTTCGTCCGCGCCGCGGTCAGCGAGGGCATCCGCCACATCGACACCGCGCACCTGTACACGGGCGGTCAGAGCGAGACGACGATCGGCGCCGCCCTCTCGCCCATGCCTCGGGACGTAGTCGTGGCCACCAAGGGTGGCTACCAGCCGGGCGAAGGCCGCCCGGAGGTGCTGCGGGCGCAGATCGACGAGAGCCTCCAGCGGCTGCGCACCGACGCGATCCCGCTCTACTACCTCCACCGGGTCGACCCCGAGACGCCGCTGGAGGAGAGCATCGGCGCCCTCAAGGAGGGCCGGGATGCCGGCAAGATCCGCCACGTCGGCATCTCCCAAGTCTCCATCGAGCAGGTCGAAGGGGCCCGGCGCATCGTACCGATCGCCGCGGTGCAGAACCACTACAACCTCTCGAACCGAACCTACGACGAGGTGGTCGACCACTGCGAGAAGGAAGGCATCGTGTTCGTCCCCTTCTTCCCCCTGCGTGGTGTCGGCTCTCCGGTCCTCGACCGCATCGCCCGAGCGCACGGGGCGAGCCCCCCGCAGATCGCGCTGGCATGGCTCCTCCGGCGCTCCCCGATCGTGCTGCCCATTCCCGGCACGCTGACCCTCGACCACGTCAGGGAGAACCTCGGGGCCCTGGAGATCGAGCTCACCGCCGAAGAGGTTCGAGCCCTGGGCTGAGCGCCGAGGACGCTGTGCGGGGCTCGGATGCCCGCTGGCGGGTGGCCGGTCTGGGGGGTAGCCGTGAAGACGGTGCGAGCGCTCTGGGGGGAGCATGTGCCCCGGGAGAAGCTCGGCAATCGCCAGGCCCGTCCCAGACCTTCGAGACAAGCAGGTCTTCCAGCAATGATGCTGGCAAGCCCACCGGGGAAGGGGGACGCATGAGCACGATCATCCGTAACGACCCGAGGACACCCGAGGTCCTGCTCGATCCATTTCGCAATCGCGGCGTGGCGTTCACCGAGCCCGAACGGGAGGCCCTGGGGCTCGCCGGGCGCCTTCCGTCGGGAGTGCTGAGCCTCGACCAGCAAGCCAGGCGTGCCTACGGGCAGTTGCAGCGCCAACCCACCGACCTGGCGAAGAACGTCTACCTGGAGCAACTGCACGACCGCAACGAGACCCTCTACTACCGGCTGCTGCTGGACCACCTCGCCGAGCTGCTGCCGATCGTCTACGACCCGACCGTCGGCGACGCGATCGAACGGTACTCCCACGAGTACCGCCTCCCCCGGGGCATCTACCTTTCGATCGACCGGCCCGACGACATCACCAAGGCGTTCGCCACGCTGGGGCTGGGGCCCGACGACGTCGAACTGATCGTGTGCACCGACGCCGAGGAGATCCTCGGGATCGGCGACTGGGGAGCAAACGGCATTCAGATCTCGGTCGGCAAGCTCGCCGTGTACACGGCAGCGGCCGGTGTCGACCCGCGCCGGGTGATCCCGGTGTCCCTCGACGTCGGCACCGACAACGAGGAGCTGCTCAACGACCCGCTCTACCTCGGCAATCGTCACGGCCGTGTCCGCGGCGGCGCCTACGACGCCTTCATCGCCGGCTACCTCGAGGCCGCCTCGTCGCTGTTCCCGAACGCCCTGCTGCACTTCGAGGACTTCGGTCCCGGCAACGCCCGACGGATCCTCGAGCAGTACAAGAACAGGTACCGGATCTTCAACGACGACATGCAGGGAACCGGGGCGATCACCCTCGCCGGCGTCCTACCGGCCCTCAAGGTGACCGGGACCCCCATGCGCGAGCAGAGGGTCGTCGTCTTCGGCGCCGGCACCGCGGGGGTGGGCATCGCCGATCAGCTCCGGGACGCCATGGTGCTCGATGGTGCCCCCGCCGACGATGCGACCCGCCGGGTCTGGCTGGTCGACCGCCAGGGCCTGCTCGTCGACGACATGGACGACCTGCGCGACTACCAGCGGCCCTACGCTCGTCCGGCCGCCGAGGTGGCCGGATGGGGCAAGCGGCCGCTCACGCTGCTCGAAACGGTCCGGAACGCGAAGCCCACGATCCTGATCGGCACCTCGACCGCCCATGGCGCCTTTACCCGAGACGTGGTGCAGACCATGTCCGCCGGCGTGGAACGCCCGGTCATCTTCCCCCTGTCGAACCCGACCTCGCGTATCGAAGCCATGCCCGCCGACGTCATCTCCTGGTCGGCCGGCAAGGCCCTCGTGGCCACCGGCATCCCGGTGGATCCGGTCTCCTACGACGGCGTCACCCACGAGATCGGTCAGGCCAACAACGCCCTGCTCTACCCCGGCCTGGGGCTCGGGACGATCGTCTCGAGAGCCAGCCATGTGACTCCAGGCATGCTGCTGGCGGCGGCCGAGGCCGTGGCGGCCCAGGTCGACCCCAGCGCCCCCGGCGCCGCACTGTTGCCCGCCGTCTCCAACCTTCGTGCCTCCTCCGCGACCACGGCGGTCGCCGTCGTGCACGCCGCCGTCGCCGACGGGGTCGCCACCGCGACGATCGACGACCCGGTGCAGGCGGTACAGGACGCCATGTGGCAGCCGGTCTACGAGGGGAGTGATCTCTGATGGCCACCGCCGCGGAGCTCCACAGGAGAGCGGAGCATCAAGTGGCAGCGCCGACGAAGGAATCGGAGCGGGGTCCGAGCGTCCAGGACCTGCCCGTGGGCCTGACGGCACCAGGAACCCGCCGGGAAACCGACTCCATGGGTGCGATCGACGTCCCCGCCGACCGCTACTGGGGCGCCCAGACGCAGCGCTCGCTGATCCACTTCTCGATCGGGGACGATCGCATGCCCAAGGCGGTCTACCACGCGTACGGGTACGTCAAGAAGGCCGCCGCGATCGTCAACGGCCGCGACGGCCGGCTGGCCGGCTGGCGGGCGGACCTGATCGCCAGGGTGTGCGACGAGGTGATCGCCGGCAAGCTCGACGAGAGCTTCCCGCTCTACGTCTGGCAGACAGGGTCGGGGACCCAGTCCAACATGAACGTCAACGAGGTGATCTCCAACCGGGCGATCCAGCTCGTGGGCGGCGAGCTGGGGTCCAAGACACCAATCCACCCCAACGACCACGTCAACATGGGCCAGTCGTCCAACGACAGCTTCCCCACTGCGATGCACATCGCTGCGGTCCGTGAGATCCACGAGCACCTGCTGCCGGCCATCCAGCGCCTCCAGCAGGCCATCGACGCCAAGGCGAAGGCCTGGGCGGACGTGGTCAAGATCGGTCGCACCCACCTGGAGGACGCCGTGCCGCTGACTGTCGGCCAGGAGTGGTCCGGGTACGCCTACCAGCTCGGCGAGGCCATCGCCCGGCTGGGGACCTCATCGGAGGGGCTGTTCGGCCTCGCCGCGGGCGGCACCGCGGTCGGCACGGGACTCAACGCACCGAAGGGGTTCGGGGACGCGATCGCCGGAGAGATCGCCACCCTCACCGGCTATCCATTTCGCACCGCCCCCAACAAGTTCGCCGCGCAGGGCGGCCTGGATGCCATGGTCAGCGCCGGCGCGGGGCTGCGGGGCCTGGCCGTGCCGCTGATGAAGATCGCCAACGACATCCGTTGGTTGGCGTCCGGTCCCCGCTGCGGCCTGGGCGAGCTCATCCTGCCGGCCAACGAGCCCGGCAGCTCGATCATGCCGGGCAAGGTCAACCCCACCCAGTGCGAGGCCATGGTCATGGTCTGCATCCAGGTGCTCGGCGACGACGGCGCCATCGCCTTTGCCGGCTCCCAGGGCAATTTCGAGCTGAACGCGATGCGTCCGATCATCATCAACAACATCCTGCACTCGGCACGCATCCTGGGTGACGCCTGCGACAAGCTGCGCGAGTACTGCATCGAGGGAACCCGGCTCAACCGTCAGCAGATCGACGGCTACGTGGGCCGTTCGCTGATGCTCGTCACCGCGCTGTCACCGGTCATCGGGTACGACCGGGCTTCCGCCATCGCGCACAAGGCCAACGACGAGGGCACCACCCTGCGCGAGGCCGCCCTCGCGTCCGGCATCACCGCCGATACGTTCGATCGGGTGGTCAATCCCGCTGCCATGGTGTGAGAGAGGAGCGGCAAGCAGCCGGGCGCAAACCCGGCGATGATCGGCTGGGGGACGAGGAGAGCCCGAACGAGAGCCGCCCCCGAAAGGAGCCGGCATGAGACCGACCGAGGCACTGCACCGGCAGGGCCAGAGCCTCTGGCTCGACGAAAAGCAGCGGGGTGCGCGATGACGGCGGCCATGGGATCGATCCGCCGGCCCGACGACCACGTCATCGTGCTGTTCGGTGCAACCGGTGACCTCGCCAGGCGGAAGCTGCTTCCCGGCCTGTTCCACCTGGCCGTGGCCGGCCTCCTGCCCAGGCGTTACCAGATCATCGGCTCGGGCCGCCGGGCCTTGCCGGACGCCGACTTCCGCGAGCGTGCGCGCGACGCCGTGGCGGAGTTCGGACGCGTGAAGCCGGAGGGGGAGGCCTGGCAGACCTTCGAAGAAGCCCTCTCGTTCGGGGCGGCAGAACCCGACGACCCCTCACCGCTGGTCGAGGCGCTCCGGAGAGCCGAGGCCACGCTGGGGGGCAGCCCCCGGCGGCTGTTCCACCTGGCGGTGCCGCCCTCGGCCTTCGAGTCCATGGTGGCCATGCTCGGCGCATCCGGGCTCACCGAACGCTCCCGGATCATCGTCGAGAAGCCCTTCGGCACGGACCTGGCCTCGGCCCGTGCCCTCAACCAGACGCTGCATGCGGTGTATGACGAATCCCAGATCTTCCGCATCGACCACTTCCTGGGCAAGGAGTCCGTCGACAACATCCTGGCCCTCCGCTTCGCCAACGGGCTGCTCGAGCCCATCTGGAACCGGGACCACGTCAGCTACGTGCAGATCGACGTCCCGGAGACGCTCACCATCGTCGGGCGGGCCGATTTCTACGAGCAGACCGGCGCCTTCCGGGACATGGTGGTCACGCACCTGGCCCAGGTGCTCGGCATCGTTGCGATGGAGCCACCCACCTCGCTCGGCGCCAAAGCGCTGCGGGACGAGAAGGCCAAGGTCTTCGAGGCGATGAACCCGATCGATCCCCGGCACGTGGTCCGTGGCCAGTACGAGGGGTACCGGGCCGAGAAGGGGGTGGCTGCGGACTCCGAGACCGAGACCTTCGTCGCCCTGAGGGCGGAGGTGGACAACTGGCGCTGGGCGGGGGTCCCCTTCTACCTGCGGACTGGCAAGGCCCTGGCTCAGAGCCGCCAGATGGTCGTCGTCGGGTTGCGGCAGCCGACGCTCCGCATGTTCCCGGTCGACCGCCGCGCGACCCCCGGCGGGCGAGGCAACGAGGTGGTCGTCGACTTCGCCGACCCTGGCTCCATCCACCTGCATTTCCTGGCCAAGGTACCCGGTCCTGAGATGCGCCTCGGGCCGGCCGCGATGGTATTCCGCTACTCCGACTCCTTCGATGCCGCTCCTTCAAGCTCCGGCTCCGCCATGGGCCTCGAGGCCTACGAGCGACTGATCCTCGAAGCCATGCTGGGTGACCAGTCCCTCTTCGCTCGCTCGGATGAGATCGAGCGCCTCTGGGAGGTCTCGACCTCCCTTCTGGAGCACCCGCCGCCGGTCGAGCCGTACCCTCGGGGATCGTGGGGCCCGCCGTCGGCGGACCGCATCCCGGCACCGCACCGCTGGTACCCTCCCGAACCCTGAGCGTTTTGGGGGGTGAGCGATTCGAGCAGGACCGCATCCGTCTGGGCTCCCCTTCGGATCGGCGTCTTTCGCATGCTGTGGCTTGCGGCCCTCGCAAGCAACATCGGAACGTGGATGCAGACGGTGGGGGCGCAGTGGCTGCTGGTGCGGCAGCCGCATGCCTCCATCCTCGTGGCGCTGGTGCAGACGGCGGACATGGCCCCGGACGTCGTGTTCGACTTCGTCGGCGGCGTACTGGCCGACACGCTGGATCGGCGCCATCTGCTCATGGCGGTGCAGGCCTTCATGGTGGTCGCCGGCGTTGCTCTGACGGTCCTGACGGTCCTGGGGAAGATGACCCCAGCCCTCCTGCTCACGTTCACGTTCCTGATCGGATCGGGTTCGGTGCTGTCCCTGCCCGCGTACGAATCGCTGGTCCCAGAGCTTGTCCCCCGCTCGCAGCTCGCCGAGGCCGCGACGCTCAGCTCGGTCAGCGTCAACATTGCGCGCGCCGTCGGCCCCGCGGTTGCGGGACTCCTGATCGCGCGGGCAGGGGTTCCTGCGGTCTTCGCGCTGAACACCGCAACCTTCTTGCTCTTCGGGATTGCCGTCGCCTTCTGGCGCCCGTCCAGGTCGGCGAGATTCGACAACCCCGAACCGTTTCTCTCCGCGCTGCGCGCCGGCGGCCGGTACGTCCGCTACTCCCCCGCCACGCGTCGCTTCCTGCTGCGCGCCGCCCTCTTCCTGATCCCCGCCAGCGCCCTGTGGGCGCTGCTGCCCCTCGTCGCCACCCAGCGTCTCGGGCTGGGAGCGGGCGGCTACGGGCTGTTGCTGGCTTCGCTGGGTATTGGGGCAGTGGCGGGCTCCCTCACCCTGCCGCGGCTCCGGGCGAGGCTCTCGAACAACGCGCTCGTCCTGGCGGCGAGCGCGGTCTACGCCGCGGTCCTCGTCACGGTCGTGCTGGTACGGAACGTTGCGGTAGCGGCGGTCGCGCTGCTCCCGGCCGGGCTCGCGTGGATCGCGGTCATCTCGGCCGTGAACGCGGCGCTGCAGCTCTTTTTGCCGGCGTGGGTACGCGCCCGCGGGCTCTCGGCCTATTTGACCGTGCTCTTCGGCAGCCAGGCGCTTGGCGCCCTCCTGTGGGGAGGGCTCGCTGACCGGCTGACGCTCGGGCCGACGTTTCTCATCGCGGCGGGCGTCCTACTTGCCGGGGCGCTGACCCTTCGGATCTGGCCGCTGATCGACACGGCCGGCATGGACTCGACCGTCGCCGCCAGCTGGCCCCAGCCACGACTGGCGCTCCAGACCGAGCCAGATCAGGGCCCGGTGCTGGTACAGAACACGTACACGATCACCCCGGAGCAGGAGAAGGCGTTCCTCAACCTCATGCCACACATTCGCCTGTCGCGGCTGCGCACCGGGGCGACCTGGTGGGGGTTGTTCCGGGACGGGGAGGCGCCGAACCACTTCGTGGAGCTGTTCTCCGTTCCCTCCTGGGACGAGCATCTGCGCCAGCACGAGGACCGGCTGACCGCATTCGACCGGGAGGTCGATACACGGGCAAAAGCGCTGTCCGACCCGTCGGCGCAGACGTCGCACCTTATCGCCGTCGAGATCGACTGAACCCCCTCTCGGACCTGGATGTTAGTCGTCGATCGCGCGCATACGCGCGATCGCGGACTCCCCTCGTGGCCGCGCAGCCTTCCGGCGCCCGATTCGGCCTCTATCATGAGGAGCCTACGGACCCAATCGAGTTCGCCCTCGCCCGGGGGGAGGAGAAGGGAGTCCTGATGACGCAGACGCTCGATGATATTCGCCCGCTCGCGCGGCAGCTGCGTGTGGACGCCATCCGTTGCAGCACCGCTGCCGGCTCGGGTCACCCGACGTCTTCGCTGTCCGCCGCCGATCTCATGGCGGCCCTCATGGCCCGCCATCTCCGCTACGACTGGGAGAGGCCGGACCTCCCGACCAACGACCACCTGATCTTCTCGAAGGGCCATGCCTCGCCGCTGCTGTATGCGATGTTCCGGGCGGCGGGCGTGGTCAGCGAGGAGGAGCTCCTGAAGGGCTACCGCCAGTTCGGGTCCCCGCTCCAGGGCCACCCGACGCCCGTGCTGCCATGGGTCGACGTGGCCACCGGCTCGCTCGGCCAGGGCCTCCCCGACGGCGTGGGCGTCGCCCTGGCCGGACAGTACCTCGACCGGCTGCCCTTCCGGGTCTGGGTGCTGTGCGGGGACAGCGAGATGGCCGAGGGGTCGATGTGGGAAGCCTTCGACAAGGCCGGCTACTACCACCTGGCCAACCTCACCGCGATCGTCGACGTGAACCGGCTCGGCCAGCGAGGCCCGACCGAGCTGGAGTGGGACCTGGACGCCTACGCGCGCCGGGTGGAGGCCTTCGGCTGCCGGGCGCTGACCCTCGACGGGCACGACCTGGAGGCGGTGGACCGGGCACTCGAGCAGGCCGGGGCGGAACGAGAGCGGCCCACGGTGCTGCTCGCCCGGACCGTGAAGGGCAAGGGGGTGCCCGAGATCGAGGACAAGGAGGGATGGCACGGCAAGGCCCTCCCCCCAGAGATGGCGGAGCGGGCGGTGGCGGCCCTTGGCGGCCGCACCGACCTGGTGGTCCGGTCCCGGGCTCCCGAGCCGGGAGAGCCGGCAATCCGGCGCAACCCCTCCGCCCCCGTGACGCTGCCGACCTACGAGGTTGGCAAGAAGGTGGCCACTCGGCTGGCCTACGGCGAGGCGCTGGCCGCACTGGCGGCCAGGCCCGAGGTCGTGGCGCTCGACGGAGAGGTGGGCAACTCGACCTACTCGGAGGCCTTCCAGAAGGTGGCCCCCGACCGGTTCTTCGAGATGTTCATCGCCGAGCAGCAGATGGTGGCCGCCGCCGTGGGGCTGGCGGTCCGGGGCTACATTCCGTTCGCCTCGACGTTCGGCGCCTTCTTCAGCCGCGCCTACGACTTCATCCGCATGGACGGCATCTCGCAGGTCGGTATCCGGCTCTCCGGATCGCACGCCGGCGTCGAGATCGGAGCCGACGGGCCGTCACAGATGGCCCTCGAGGACCTTGCCTCGCTCCGGGCCGTCCACGGATCGGTGGTGCTCTACCCGTCGGATGGGAACTCCGCCGCCCAGCTCGTCGGCCTCATGGCCGACACGCCGGGGATCGTCTACCTGCGCACCACCCGCGGCGCCTACCCGGTGCTCTACGACCCGAGCGAGACCTTCCACGTGGGCGGGTCGAAGGTGCACCGGGCCGGCCCGGAGGACCGAGTCTGCCTCGTGGGGGCCGGCGTGACACTCCACGAGTGCCTGGCCGCCGCCGAGGAGCTGAGCCAGGGCGGCACGCCCGCCCGGGTCGTCGACCTCTACTCAGTCAAGCCGGTCGACGTCGAGACGCTGGCCGACGCCTGCCGCGTCACCGGGGGCCGGCTCGTGATCGCCGAGGACCACTATCCGGAAGGCGGCCTCGGGGCGGCGGTGCTCGAGGCTCTGGCCGCTGCCGGGGTAGCCCCGTCCCGCGTGACCCTGCTCGCCGTGCGGGGACTCCCGACCTCCGGGACCCCCGCCGAACTTCTCGATGCCGCGGGTATCTCCGCCCGGCACATCGTCGGAGCCGCGAGGGACCTCCTTCGGTAACTGGCCGGCCCAGTCTCCGATTCTTCCCCGGGTCGCCTGCCGGCTCGGCGAGCGATGACCAGCGCTGCTGCCACCGCTCCGAGGAGCGCGATGGCCGCCTGCGCTGCGAAGACCCAGTGCAATGCGTGGAGCAGGCCGGGGACCGAGGTCCCGTCCAGGACGAGCCCGCTTGCCTGCGAGGCGCCCAGCACGGCCGCGAGCAGATCCACGAGCACCGCCAGGCCGATCGAGCCGCCAAGCTGTTGAGCCATTGAGACCATCGCCGACGCGACGCCCTGCCGGTCGGGCTTCACGCCGCTTCCGGCGACGAGGTAGGCGGTGGTGAAGGCGATCCCCTGACCGAAACCGGCGATCACCTCTCCGGCGAGCAGCGTGGGAAGCGACAGCCTCGGGCCGAGGAGCACGTACATAAGCAGGCCCAGCGCCCCGATCAACATGCCCAGGGGGAGGAGCCGAGCCGCTCCGTACCGCGTCGCCAGCCGCCCCCCGACCCGGTTGCCGAGGACGATGAGCACGGCAAGAGGCAGGAAGCTCAGCCCGGCCGCCAGCGGAGTCTCGTGCAGCAAGGACTGCAGGTACAGCGTCAGGAAGAAGAACTGCAACCCCAACGACGCCATGAACGCGGCGGTGACCAGCATCCCGCCCCAGAGCGTGCGGCGGGATGCCAGCTCGAGCGGCATCAGCGGATTCCTCGAGCGATGCTCGATCCAGAGGAAGGCGCTCAGCAGGACGACGCCCACCGCAGCGGGGAGTCCTGTTGCCGGAGACGACCAGCCACGCACGGGCGCCTGGACCAGGGCCAGCACAACGAGCATGGCACCGGCCGTCACGCAGACCGCGCCCGGGACGTCGAAATCGCTCACTCGTGGCCGGGCCGGCCGCCGGCCGGGCAGGACGAGGGGAGCGGCGACCACGATTGCCGCAAGCACGGGCACGTTCACGAAAAACACCCAGCGCCACCCAAGGGCGCTGAGGATGATGCCGCCCAGGAACGCGCCGAACGCCAGGCCGCCCGCGCCCGCGGCTCCCCAGACGGAGATTGCCCGGTTCCGTGCGGGGCCCTCGGGAAAGGTCGTCGTGACGAGGGAGAGCGTGGCCGGGAACAGGAAGCCTCCGGCGAGTCCCTGGACGGCGCGGCTTGCAAGCAGCATGGCCGGCGTGGTGCTCACGCCGCCCACCATCGATGCCAGGGCGAACAGCGTCCCCGAGGCCATGAAGACGCGGCGGCGCCCCAGCAGGTCCGAGGAGCGTCCTCCCAGGAGAAGGAAGCCCCCGAACAGGAGGGTGTAGGCACTGACCACCCACTCCACCGCGTCCCGGGAGAAACCGAGCGACCCACCGATCGAGGGGAGCGCGATGTTCACGATGGAGTAGTCGAGGGCGAGCACGAGCTGCGCCGTGGCCAGGACTGCCAGCGCACCGCGCCGAGGGTGCCCGCGCTCCCCGGCTGCATCTTCTGGAAGGAGATCGTTCGCCATCGGTTCACCCTGACAGGAACGGGCCGAGCGGTCGTTAGGGGTAGCCCCCATTCTTACCGGCAGGCTTCAATCCCCCATTCCGGGCCACGCAGGAAGTTGACCGACTACCGCGATCTTGCAGGTAGCAGGGATGTGAGGCGCACTGTCCTATGTGATCCTGTCAACGTGCCTGTTCGCTGCCTGATCGTGGATGACAACCCCGGCTTTCTCCGGGCTGCGTGCCGGACCCTGGAGGACGGAGGGATCAGCGTCGTCGGTGTGGCTTCCAACGGCAGCGAGGCTCTCCGCCGCATCCAGGAGCTCAGGCCGGACGTCGCTCTCGTGGACATCGACCTCGGAGGGGAGAGCGGCTTCGACCTCGCGCAGCAGCTGATGTCCAACGGGGATGCTCCGGCACCGACGGTCATCCTCATCTCGTCGTATGCCGAGCAGGACCTCGCGGATCTGATCGCGGAGAGCCCCGCGGCCGCCTTCGTCTCGAAAACCGACCTGTCGGCCAACACCGTCCGGGACGTGCTGCGCAGAAATGCGGACCTCGAGTAGCGCTACCGGGCCTCGAGGAACCGGAGGACCGCCAGCACGCGGCGGTGGTCGTCCCCGGTCCCCCAGAGGTCGAGCTTGGTGAGGATGCTTCCGACATGCTTCTCGACCGTCCCTTCGGTCACCCAGAGCTGATGGGCAATGCCGGCGTTGGACCGTCCCTCCGCCATCAGCGCGAGCACCTCACGCTCGCGCGACGTAAGAATTTCGAGGGGTTCGTTCACCCGACGGGTCTCCACGAGCTCCCGCACGAGGGCGGGGTCGACGACGGAGCCTCCCCTGGCGATGCGCTCCAGGGCGTCGATGAACTCCTCGATGTCGGTGACCCGGCTCTTCAGGAGGTACCCGATGCCCTCCCCGCTGGCGATCAGCTCCATTGCATGCTCGACGTCGACGTACGCCGACAGCACGAGAATCCCGGTCTCGGGGAACTCTTCACGGATCACCCGCGCGGCCTCGAGGCCTTCTGCGGTGCCGGTGGGCGGCATCCGGATGTCGACCACGACCAGGTCCGGCTTCGACGCCCGAACGAGGGAGAGCAGCTCGGCGGCGTCCCCGGCCTGCCCGACCACTTCGAACCCGGACCGCTGGACCAGGCTGGCCAGGCCTTCCCGGAGAAGGACATCATCGTCGGCTAGCGCCACCCGCCAAGGACCCATCGCGCCCCTTCGCCTGAGCCTTGTCCGGCCAGGTACCGAACCTTGTCAGAATAGCGGGGGTGGCTGATGCCCTGCTG
>DASXNO010000219.1:0-14477 GCA_036495025.1 Actinomycetota bacterium
CTTGGAGGGCTCCGTCGTCGCAAAGACGAAGATGACGTGGGCGGGGGGCTCCTCCAGCACCTTGAGCAGGGCGTTGTTGGCGGCGGCGGTGAGCATGTGGCACTCGTCGAGGATGTAGACCTTCCACCGCCCGAGGACCGAAGCGTAGGCCACCCTGTCCCGGAGGTCCCGAGCGTCGTCCACCGACCCGTGGGTGGCGGCGTCGATCTCGATGACGTCCAGCGAGCTCCCCTCGGTGATGTCGCGGCACGAGGCGCACTCGTTGCACGGTTCCCGGCTCGGCGCCCGCTCGCAGTTGAGCGCCTTGGCCAGGATCCGGGCCGTCGACGTCTTGCCCGTCCCCCGAGGCCCGCTGAACAGGCAGGCATGCGCCACTCTATCCTCGGTGAGCGCATTCTGCAGCGTCCTGGTGACATGGCCCTGCCCCACCACGTCAGCAAACGTCTGCGGTCGATAACGCCTATAGAGTGAGAACTGACCCATATCTATGATCTTCCGCCAGAGGTACCCCCATCATAGCCCCACCCCACCCCCGCCCGATCTGCCTTGCCTTGCTTTGCTTTGCCTTGCTTTGCCTTTGCCTTGAACACGCCAAGCTGAAGACGGACGGGAAGGAGGCGGGGGGGCGGGTGCTGGGAGCCGGGGCGACTAAGCCGGCCAACGAGCCTGGTAACGAACGAGAGGTACGCCGGCTTCCGGAGCCCCGGCCCCAGCAGCCCGCCCACCGCCGTCCACACCGGACGCGAAAGCGCGGTCGCGCACCCACCATGGACTCCTCGCTCCTGGGTGCCATCCTCGCCGCCGGCTCAGGTCAGGTGACCCCGCGGCACTGCCGCTCTCCGCTTAGGGCTGCTTCCTTCCGGACCTGACCCGGTTCACGACGCTGGCTCGCGCGGGACCCAACCTTCAGCACCGGATGCGAGGCGCTTGCCACAAGCACGCGGAGCCGCTGGTGGGAATTCAGTCTCCCGTGCAGCGGATTTGGAGTTCAGGGAACCGCCAACTCCCCACCTAGCGCGACCGCACACAGATACTACAACGCTCCCGGCCTCCCCCGTCCCGAAGAGGGGTGGCCGGCAGGCAGAGCGGAGGCGGAGCGATTTGAACGCTCGAGGGGCTTATCACCCCAACGGGTATTCCAGACCCGCGCCATAGGCCAATCTAGGCGACGCCTCCCTGATGTGAATTGTATGCCGGATTGGCGACGAGCCCGGCGGGTACACCGTAGCCAATATGAAGAAACGTTAAGCATGGATATGCGTGTTTGTAACGTATTAGGGCCTTTTGGTGTGTCATGCTTGTCAACACTTGGGGGGCGTCGCAGGCTTCCGCTTGGGGGCGAATGGGGTGAAGTGTGGGAAACGGGGGGTAGCGAGTGAATCCTGAACGCGCGCGACCAAACAGTCGCACTGGACGTCTGACGCAATTGACGGCGCTTGCCCTGGGGCTCCTGCTGCTCACGGCCGGCTGGGCGCTCCTTTCCCACCCGGCGACCGCCGCCAGCACCGCGCCGGTCTGTCCCAACCCACCGGGGAGCCCGTGTCAGGCCTTCTTCCGGGTTGACAAGGCCAGCGGCAAGGTCACCTCGGCGATCCCGCTCAAGGGTGGCAATGCCGAGGGCCAGGACTACGACGGCGTCGAGTGCAGGGGGGCAGGCGACGGGAAGTGCTTCCTCGCCGCGGACTTCGCCGGGTTCTCCCTCTTGAAACTCGACTCGTTCAACTGCGACTCCAGCACCAACGAGACGCCGATCGGTACGCCACCGCATGTCGTCGTCGTTGGCCTCGCGTGGGACTCCGACAACAACACGCTGTACACGATCGACGATGCGGGCCAGCTCTACAAGATCACCGACACCACGCCGGGGTCGCCCACGGCGGGTCAGATGACCGCCGTCGGGCCGGGGCACCTCGACATCACGGGAAAGACGATTGCCGCGATGGCCTATGACCCGGCCACCAAGAAGATCTATCTGTCCCAGGACACCGGCAACCCCAACGCCTACAAGCTGACCCGCGTCGAGCCGACCACCGGCGCCCAGGACACAACGTACGGTCCCGTCACGCTCGGCAAGGACACCGCCGGCGGGGTCACCCGCAACGAGGTGCTCGGCCTCACGTTCGCCGGCGGCACCCTCTACGCCTCCATCTCGGACGTCAACGACGCCAATCCCAACCTGGCGACCATCGACCCGACCACCGGTGCGGTGACCGACATCGGCCCGCATGGGGCGGACTACGTCGGGGCGATCACCGCCGACGCCGGCGGGCAGATCTATGCGATCGCCGGCACGCGGGGTGCCAACATCACGCCCCTGCCGTGCCCGTCACCTACGCCCACCCCGACGACGCCCTCGCCGACCCCCACCAGCCCCACGCCGACGCCGACCCACAGCGTGACGCCCTCGCCGAGCCCGAGCCCGAGCCTGTCGGTCGGCCCCGCCAGGTCCAGCCAGACCCCCTCCCCGGGCGCGTCGGTGTTGGGGCTGTCGCAGACCAGGGCGAGGACACTGCCGGTGACCGGTTCCAACGCCCTGCCGTTCGTGCTCGTGGCGGCGATGTGCTACCTCTTTGGCGCCGTCGCCCTGAAGTTGGCCTCGAAGCGGAAGGGCGGCACCTCCGAATAACCGCCGGGTTCCCTGCCGGGCGTCCCGGGGGCCGTATCCTCGAGAGATGCAGACTCGGGTTCCTGGCCCGGCCCGCAGCCGGAGGATGAGCAGGCGCGCCTGGCTCGTCCTCGCCGGCGTGGCCGTGTGCTTCGTTTTTCTCTCCGTGGTGGACCGCAGCGCGTTGCCCGCCTCGATCGATGCCGCCCGCCACCTGCGTTGGGGATGGGTGCTGATCGCCGCCCTGGTCGAGATCGCCTCCCTCGTCGTGGCGGCCGAGGGCCATCGCCGCCTCCTGAAGGGGGCGGGTGCCCGCATCGGCCTCCACTCGGTCGTGGCGATTGCGTTCGCCAGCACCGCCCTGTCGTTCTCGGTGCCCGTCGGGTCGTTGCCGTTCTCCGCGTCCTACTCCTTCCGCCAGTACGCGCACCGGGGGATCGACCTCGCCCTGGCGGCGTGGGCGCTGGTCATCCTCTGGATGTCGGCGACCGTCACCCTGTCGCTGATCCTCTTCGCCGCCGCCTGGACGTCGGGCAGCATCCTCGCCGCCGCCGGCGGCCTCGTCGCTTCCCTTGTCTTCCTGGCGTCCCCGCTCGGGCTGCTGCTGGCCCTGCGCTTCCCGGCAGTCCGCCGTCGTATCGGCGGCCTGGCATCTCGGGTCGCGGCCGGGCTCCGGCAGCGGTCCGGCCCCCGGCTGCAACGCCTCCTCGACCGGTGGCCCGATCCCACGGCGGCCTTCGACGCGGTCGTCAGCCGTGCGGGAAGCCTCCGGGTCCCCCGCTCGACCTACGCCCAGGTCTCCGCCTGCTCGCTGTGCAACTGGCTCCTCGACGTCGCCTGCCTCGTCCTGGTCATCCGGGCCACCGGGTCCCCGGTCCCCTGGCATGGTGTGCTGCTCGCCTATGGCGCGGGCCTCGTCGCCGGCAGCCTCTGGCCTGCGCCCGGTGGCCTTGGCGCCCTGGAGGCGGCGACGGCGGCATCCCTCGCCGCCGCCGGGATGCATCCCGGCCCCGCCCTGGCCGCGGTGGCGGTCTACCGGCTCCTCAGCTTCTGGATGCTGCTCGGCATCGGCTGGGTGGTGATGGCGGGGCTGTCGCGGCGCCCGGAACGCCCGGATTCCTCGGAGCACCCGGAACGCCCTGACCCGGAGCGCCTGGAGGCCACCGAGCTCCCGGAGCCCACCGAGCTCCCGGAGCCGCCGGCGCTCGCGCTCCTCTCGTAGCGCCCGGCCCGCGCTCGGTCGGTATGGCGGCTCGTCGCATCCTGGTCGACCTGGGCCCGCTGCGTCGCTTCCCGTACTTCCGGCGCCTATGGATGGGCCAGCTCGTGTCCCAGCTCGGCTCGGCCCTCACGTCGGTGGCGGTGCCCTACCAGGTGTACCGCCTCACCGGATCGTCCTTCGCCGTCGGCATGGTGAGCCTGGCGCAGCTCGGACCGCTCCTCGTGGGGTCGCTGCTCGGCGGCTCGATCGCCGACGCCTTCGACCGGCGCAAGATCCTTCTCGGCTCCCAGCTGGCGCTGGCCGCGTGCAGCGCCGCCCTGGCGCTCAACGCGATGGGAGGGCACTCGGCCCTCTGGCCCCTGTTCGCATTCCCGGCCGTGGCCGCGGGTCTCTCGGGCCTGGACGCGTCCACGCGGACGGCGGCCATGGTCGCCCTCGTCGACACGGACGCCCTGGTCTCGGCGAACGCCCTGCGCCAGCTCCTCCTGACGGTGTCGCTGGTCACGGGGCCCGCCGCCGGCGGCCTGATCCTGGCCCGCTTCGGTGCGGTCGCGGTCTACTGGATCGACGTGGCGAGCTTTGCCGCGGCGATGGTGGCGGTCCTCGGCCTCCCGTCGCTCCGGCCGGCCGGTGGGGGGACCCGGGCCGGCCTCAGGTCGATGGTCGAAGGTCTCCGCTACCTCCGCGGGCGCCAGGCCCTGCAGGGAACCTTCGTGATCGACCTCGACGCCATGATCTTCGGCATGCCCCGGGCGCTGTTCCCGGCTATGGGGATCGGCGTCTTCCACGGCGGGGCGACGGCGGTCGGCTTCCTGTACGCAGCGCCGGGTGGCGGGGCTCTCCTCGGCGCGCTGTTCACCGGGTGGGCTGGCCGGGTCCGCCGTCAGGGCCGGGCGGTCCTGATCGCCGTGGCTGTCTGGGGCCTGGCGATCGCGGCGTTCGGTTTGGTGTCCTGGCTGCCGGCCGGGCTGGCGCTGCTGGCGCTGGCGGGAGCGGCCGACGTCGTCTCGGCGGTGTTCCGGGGGACCATCCTGCAGCTCGAGACCCCCGACCGCCTCGGCGGCCGCCTCTTCTCGATCCAGATCGCGGTCGTGACCGGTGGCCCCCGCCTCGGCGACGCGGAGGCGGGGGCGGTGGCGGCGCTGGCCGGGGTCCGGGCATCGGTGGTCTCCGGCGGCCTCGCCTGCGTGGTGGGCGCCGTCCTGCTCGGCCGGCTGATGCCCGGCTTCACGAACTACGAGGCGAAGGACGAGGCCCCGCCCGAGGGCCTATCCTCCTGAGGCATGCGGGAGTGGAGCCTCGGCGGGACCACCCGAGACATGGCGTCCGCCCTTGGCCGCACCCTCGGGCGGGCAGCCCGGGGCGGCCGCCAGCACCTCGAGGTCTTCCTCGGAGGCCCGGACCGCACCCGGGTGATCTTCCTCCTCGCCGCCGTGCTCGCCCTGGCCAGTGCCGACGCCGCAACGGTCGGCGCCTCTGCCATCGAGCTGCGCCAGGCGCTGCACATCAACAACTTCGACATCGGCCTGCTCATCGCCGTCACGTCGATCGTGGCCGCGGCCGCCAGCATTCCCTTCGGGGTCCTGGCCGACCGGGGACCGAGGACCACCGCCCTCGGCCTGAGCATCTTCCTGTGGGGGGCGGCGATGGTGTGGAGCGCCACCGTCAGCTCCTTCGGCAGGCTCCTGCTCGCCCGGATGCTCCTGGGGGTGGTGACCGCGGCCGCGGGGCCGATCGTGGCGTCGCTCGTGGGTGACCTGTTCGCCGCCAGCGAGCGCGGCAAGATCTACGGCTACATCCTCACCGGTGAGCTGCTCGGCGCGGGCATCGGCTTCGCCGTCACCGGAGACATCGCCGCCCTCTCCTGGCGTGCCGCCTTCCTCATCCTCTCCATCCCGGCTTTCTTCCTTGCCTGGTTCGTGTTCCACCTGCCCGAACCGGCGCGCACCGGCCGGCGGAGCAGGGACCTCAACCCTGCGGCGGATGCTCCCGACGTTGCGCCCGAGGAGACCGATGCCCAGCGCCTCGCCCGGGCCCAGGGCATCGAGCCCCACGACGGCATGGTCGCCGCCGACCCCGCCCGGATGGGCCTCATCGATGCGACCCGCTACGTGCTGAAGGTCCGCACCAACGTCATCCTCATCCTCGCGAGCGCCGCCGGGTACTACTTCCTTGCCGGGGTCCAGACCTTCGGCGTCGAGTTCGTGCGCCGGCAGTACCGGGTGGACGCGGTCCTCGCCAACCTTCTGATGCTGGTCATCGGCGGTGGGGCCGTCATCGGCATCCTCGCCGGGGGCGACCTGGGCGACGCCCTCCTGCACCGCGGCCGCATCAACGGCCGGATCCTCGTCGGCGCCCTTTCCTCGGCGGGGGCCACGCTGCTGTTCGTCCCGGCGCTGCTCACGCACAGCCTCGTGACCGCGGTGCCCTACGTGACGGTGGCGGCCCTGGCCCTCTCGGCGCAACAGGCACCGTTGAACGCCGCCCGCCTCGACGTCATCCCGGCGCCGCTGTGGGGGAGGGCCGAGGGCATCCGCACCGTCCTGCGCACCGGGGCGCAGGCCCTCGCTCCCCTGGTGTTCGGCCTGGTGTCGGACGCTGCGGGCCTCCAGTGGACGTTCCTGATCATGCTGGCCCCCCTCGCCGCCGGGAGCATCTACCTCTTCAAGGGCCTGAGGACCTATCCCCGGGACATCGCCACCGCGGCGGCCGCAGGCGGACCGCGCCCAATGAACCCAGCACCTGGGTAAGGATGGGAGCTATATGAGACTGGGACTTCCGGACCACATCGTCGCCTGCCTGTTCGACCTCGACGGCGTCCTCACCCAGACCGCCACGGTGCACGAGGCGGCCTGGAAACAGATGTTCGATGCCTACCTGCAGAAGCGGGCCGCGCAGACAGGAGAGCCCTTCCAGGCCTTCGAGGAGGCCGACTACGACCGGTACGTCGACGGCAAGCCGCGCTACGACGGTGTGCGCTCGTTCCTGGAGTCGCGCGGCATCCACCTGCCCGAGGGCACCCACGACGACCCGCCGGACGCCGAGACCATCGGCGGGCTCGGCAACCGCAAGAACGAGCTCGTCCTGGCGCTGATCCACACCAAGGGGGTCAAGGCCTACGAGGGGTCCGTGCGCTACGTCCATGCCGTGATCGAGGCCGGCCTGAAGCGGGCGGTGGTCTCCTCCAGCACCAACTGCCGGGACGTGCTCGCCGCCGCCGGCATCGCCGGCCTGTTCGACACCATCGTCGACGGCCATGTCGCCGAGGAGCGCCACCTCCGGGGCAAGCCGGCTCCCGACACGTTCCTCGAGGCCGCGAAGGAGCTGGACGTCGCGCCCGGGGGCGCCGCGGCGTTCGAGGATGCCCTGGCCGGTGTCGAGGCCGGCCGGGCGGGAGGGTTCGGCTACGTCGTCGGCGTGGACCGCGTCGGGCAGGCCAGGGAGCTGTTGGCCCACGGGGCCGATATCGTCGTCTCCGACCTGGCGGAGCTTCTGGAGGAACGATGATCGACCACCCAGCCTTCCCCATCCATCCATGGCGACTGGCCGAGACCTTCCTCGACCTCAACGTCATGGCGCAGACGGAGTCGCTCTTCGCGCTCTCCAACGGGCACATCGGATTGCGGGGCAACCTCGACGAGGGGGAGCCCCACGCGGTACCCGGCTCCTACCTCAACTCGTTCTACGAGGTGCGGCCCCTCCCCTACGCCGAGGGAGGCTACGGCTACCCCGAGGCGGGACAGACGGTCGTGAACGTCACCAACGGGAAGGTCATTCGGCTGCTGGTCGACGACGAGCCGTTCGACGTCCGCTACGGCACCCTGCGCTTCCACCGGCGCACGCTGGACTTCCGCACCGGCTTGCTCACGCGGGAGGTCGAGTGGGTGTCGCCCACCGGCTGCGCCGTGCGCGTGCGCTCGACCCGGCTCGTGTCGTTCACGCAGCGGGCCCTCGTGGCCATCCAGTACGAAGTCGAGCCGGTGGACTGCACTGCGGACATCGTCGTCCAGTCGGAGCTGGTGGCCAACGAGCCCCTGCCGGGGAGCATCCTCGACCCGAGATCGACGGCCGTGCTGGCCGCGCCGCTTGCCGCCGAGCTCCACGACCAATCCAACGGCCGCATCGTGCTTGTCCATTCGACGAAGGTGAGCGGGCTGCGCATGGCGGCGGGGATGGACCACATCATCGACGGGCCGGGCAAGACGCAGGTCCACGCCGAAGTTTCCGACGACCTCGGGCGGCTGACCGTCGCCACGCGCCTCGAGCCCACGCAGTCGCTGAAGCTCCAGAAGTTGCTCGCGTACGGCTGGTCGAGCGAGCGCTCGGCCCCGGCCCTTCGGGACCAGGTGGACGGTGCCCTGGCCTCGGCGAAGTGGCACGGATGGGACGCGATCTGCGCCGACCAGAAGGCCTACCTCGATGACTTCTGGGGGCGGGCCGACGTGGAGCTGGAGGGCGACGGCGAGATCCAGCAGGCGGTGCGCTTCGCGATGTTCCACGTCCTGCAGGCGGCCGCGCGCGCCGAGGGCCGGGCAATCCCCGCCAAGGGCCTGACCGGGGCCGGCTACGACGGCCACACCTTCTGGGACGCCGAGACCTTCGTGCTGCGATCGCTGACCTACACGACCCCCTCCGCGGTCCGGCACGCGCTGTTGTGGCGGCAGTCGATCCTCCCGCTCGCCCGGGAGCGCGCCCGGGTCCTCGGCCTCTCGGGGGCCACCTTCCCGTGGCGGACCATCCACGGGGAGGAGTGCTCCAGCTACTGGCCGGCGGGGACCGCTGCCTTCCACATCAACGCAGACATTGCCGATGCCTGCGTGCGCTACCGGTTCGCGACCGACGACGAGACCTTCGAGCTCGAAGCGGGCCTCGAGATCCTCATCGAGACCGCCCGGCTCTGGCGGATGCTGGGCCACCACGACCTCGAGGGCAAGTTCCGCATCGACGGCGTGACGGGTCCCGACGAATACAGCGCCCTCAAGGACAACAACGTCTACACCAACCTGATGGCGCAGCGGAACATGCAGGCAGCCGCCGACGCGGTCGAGCGTCATCCCGTCGAGGCGGCGAAGCTCGGGGCCGGGGCGGAGGAGGCGGCGAGCTGGCGGGACGCGGCGGCCGCCATGCACGTCCCCTACGACGAGGCCCTCCAGGTGCACCCGCAGGCGGAGGGGTTCACCCGGTACCAGGTCTGGGACTTCGAGCACACGCCGCCCGACCACTACCCCCTGCTCCTGTACTACCCGTACTTCGACCTCTACCGTAAGCAGGTGGTCAAACAGGCCGACCTCGTGCTCGCCCTCGAGCTGCGGGGCGACCAGTTCACTCCCGAGGAGAAGGCCCGGAACTTCGACTATTACGAGCCGCTCACCGTCCGGGACTCGTCGCTGTCGGCATGCACCCAGGCGGTGATCGCGGCGGAGGTCGGCCACCACGACCTCGCCTTCGACTACCTGGGCGAGGCGGCGCTGATGGACCTGCACGACCTCGAGCACAACGTCCGGGACGGGGTCCACATGGGGTCGCTCGCCGGGGTGTGGCTGGCGGCGGTGGGCGGCTTCGGCGGGATGCGGGACCACGACGGCACGCTCAGCTTTGCCCCCCGCCTCCCGGCCGCGCTGGAGCACATGGTCTTCCGCGTCACCTACCGGGGCCGGAATCTGCGGGTGTCCGTCGGCCACCAGGAGGCAACCTACGTGTTGATCGAGGGCCTCCCAATGGAGGTGACGCACCATGGCACGACGACCAAGGTGACCAACGAGGCCGTGACCTTGCCGATCCCGCCGCACGTCAAGCGGGAACGACCCACCCAGCCCCCCGGCCGGGCCCCCACCCGACGGGGGGTCCTTCGGGCTTGACCATCCCCGTCTACCTCGAGGTGGGGGCGAAGCGGGTGTTCGCCGGGACCCTCGAGTGGCCGGGCTGGATCCGGTCTGGCAAGACCGATGACCAGGCCCTCGACGCCCTGGCCGCCGCCGCCCGTCGCTACGCGCCGGTCGCCGCCCTGGCGGGCCTGGCGCTGCCGGGCACACGGGAAGGCCCCGACTTCAGTGGGGCCGAATTCGAGGTCGTCGAGCGCATCGGTGGCAACGCCACCACCGACTTCGGTGCTCCCTCGGCGATCCCCGAGGCCGATGCCAGGCCCCTGTCGGCCGGGCAGGCCAGGCGGGCCGCCGACCTGGTCGCTGCCTGCTGGACCTACTTCGACCGGGTCGTGGCGGCGGCGCCGGCCGAGCTCCGCAAGGGCCCGCGTGGTGGGGGCCGAGACCGGGACAAGGTCGTCGCCCACGTGGTCGAGGCCGAGGCCGCCTATGCAGGCAAGCTCGGCATCCGCCGCCGCGACCTCCCCCCGGAGGAAGCGGGCCCCGGCTCGGCGGTGCGAACGGCGCTGCTCGACGTGCTGGGCGCTGCCTCGACCGGGGACCCGCTCGTCGAGAAGGGGTGGCCACCCCGCTACGCCGCCCGCCGCATCGCCTGGCATGTCCTCGACCACGCCTGGGAGATCGAGGACCGCAGCACCTAGGGGTCGTGCCGGATCGGCGAGACCCGCCGCCCCGAGCGCCTGATCCCCCTGCCGCGAGGCTCCTCGGCGCAGAGGCTGCATCGATCTCCTCTGCGCTTCAGGCCGCGAGCGCTTGCCGGGTAGTGCTCGAAGACGTAGGCGCGATGTGCGAGGCAGAGGGGTTCCTGATGCTCGACCTCGCCCGCCTTCCAGGCAATCCAGAGGATGGTTGGCCATCGATCGCTCCCCTGGCTCCGCGGTGCCATTCCTGTTCCCTCCCTTCTGTTGTCTGGGCAAGGGGTGAGTCGCAACCTGCACACAACCAGCAACTGCCATCCGGGCACAGAGCGCGGGTCGAGCACATGCCGGGCAACGATCGGGCGAACCGCCTACGACTAGTGCCAACCGGGCCTGCAAGCTGTAGAAAGACCTCAAATGGCAGGCAAACGGCGTCGCCTCGCCGCCCGGCGGCGGGCCCTCGGCTTCACCCAGGAGTCGCTCGCCGAGCTCCTGGGCGTCAATCCCACTACGGTCCGGCGCTGGGAGAGCGGCGCCACTGGCAGCGGGCCGCAGCCGTGGGTTCGCCGGAAACTCGCCGAATACCTCCAGGTCTCGACCGAGGAGCTCGAGGAGCTGCTGAGCGACGGCCGCGGGGTGCTACCGTGGCGCTCTGCCGATGACGAGGACGACGTGAACCGCCGGGCGCTGCTCAAGCTCCTGGGAGGGGCGGTACTGGGCGCGCCGTTCGCCGGGCGTCTGGAGCATCTGCGGCGAGGTCTTGACGCCGCCCTGGGGGCCCCGACCAGCGTCGCCGATATCGAGGAGTGGGAGCACACGGCCTTCCGCTACGCCCGGGACGTTGTCTACCTTCCCTATGGGCAGGTCCTCCCGGCGCTGATGGCGGACCTCGCCGAGGTGCGGACGAGGCTGGTGCGCGTGTCGGATGCACTCCGCCCCCGGATGTCGCACGTGTGCGGGCAGCTCAGCGCCTTGATGGCCATCGTTCTCTTCGATATCGGAGACCCCGAGGGTGCCCGCCGCTACTGGCGCACCGCGGTGCGTGCCGCCGACGAGTCAGGCGATGCGACCCTTCGGTCCCATGTCCGCGCCAAGCGCGCCGTCTACGCCCTCTACGAACCGCCGTCGGCCCTACCGGCACTCACCCTGTCCGAGGAGGCAATAGCTGTGGGCAGGGGCGCTCCCAGAGCGGGCGTCGCCAGCGGGCATGCTATGCGGGCGCAGGCGCTCGCCCTGCTTGGCCGCCATGACGAGGCACGGGGCGCGCTCGAGGACCTCGAGGACGTCTTTGCCCGCCTGCCGGAGTCTACGGTTGCAGATTGCGCGTCCGAGTGGGGATGGTCCGAGCAGCGCCTGCGCCACGTCCAGAGCTGGGTTCACTCCCACGCTGGCCGGCTCGACGAGGCGGTGGCAGCTCAGGATGCCGCCCTCGCTCTCTATCCCGCGTCGGCATACCGGGGTCCGGCGCAGGTGCAATTACACCGGGCGATGTGCCTGATCGCTGCCGGCGATCCGAGCGAGGGAGCCCGGCATACGGTCCACACGCTCCAGGCCCTTCCCCAGCACTGCCGTGACAACGCGGTCATCCGCCGAACGGCAACATTCGCGCTCGGCGCGGTCCCCGAACCGGCTCGTGCGCTGCCCGCGGTCGCCGAGGCTCGCGAGCTGCTCGCGCTGCCACTGGGGCAGCTGTGACCGGGGCGCCGCAGCCTCCTCGGGCGGCCCTTTAGAGGTCCCGGCGCAGGGCCGAGGCGAGCTCGAGCGACTCGACACTCAGCATCGACTTGAAGTCGTCGAAGCGTTGCCGGATGTCGGCATCCGTGAGGGCCTGGACCCGCTCGGTGCCGAAGCCCTCGACGTTGAACGAGGCCATGACGGACCCGACCGCCATCGCCCGGCGCAGCACCGCCTGGGAGAGCTCGCCCTCGCCGTGGCCCTCCAGGTAGCCGAAGAACCCGCCGGCGAAGCTGTCGCCGGCGCCGGTGGGGTCGACGACGGTCTCGAGCGGGTAGCCGGGCATGCCGAAGAACCCCTCCTCGCCGAAGAGGGCTGCCCCATACTCGCCCCGCTTCACGACGACGAAGCGAGGCCCGAGCTCACGAAGCTTCCGGGCCGCCCGCACGGTGTTGGGCTCCCCCGTGAGGGAGCGGACCTCGGCATCGTTGAGCAGCACGGCGTCGACGGTGCGGATGGCGTCGAGCAGGGCGTCGCGCTGGGTGTCGATCCAGAGGTTCATCGAGTCCAGGCCAACGAGGCCGCCACCCCCGTACTCGGCCCGGACCGCGGACTGGAGGGCCGGCTGAATGTTGCCGAGGAACAGGGCGCCTGCCGCCTTCGACTCCTCCGATAGCCTGGGCTGGAAACCGGCGAAGACGTTGAGCTGCGTGTCCAGGGTCTGGGCGGTGTTGAGGTCGAAGTCATAGCGGCCCCGCCAGAAGAAGGTCGAGCCGGTCACCCGCTCGAGCTCCTCGGTGTCGATGCCGCGGCGGGTGAGCACCTCTGCCTCCTCCTCGCCGAAGTCCTCCCCGACGATCCCGACCACCCGGACGTCGGTGAAGAAGCTGGCGGCCAGGGAGAAGTGCGTGGCGGAACCACCCAGCATCCGCTCGCGCTCCCCGAAGGGGGTGGCGACGGAATCGAACGCGACGGAACCGACCACAACCACGGACATGCCGGGCGGTATCGTGCCACACCCGGTGGGAAAACTCCTCCTGGGTGGGACAATTCAGCCCGCAGCGCCTAGTTTGAGGAGGTACCCACAATGGCAGGTCAACTCTCCGGCAGGTCCATCGCGTTCTTCGCAGCCAACGAGGGGGTCGAACAGGTCGAGCTCACCATCCCCTGGGATCGCATCCGCGAGGCGGGAGCCACGGTCGAGATGATCTCGCTCGAGAAGGGTGAGATCCAGATGATGAACCACCTCGACAAGGCCGACACCTTCCCGGTCGATCGCGTGGTCAAGGAGGCGGAGCCCGCCCGCTACGACGGCCTGGTGCTGCCCGGTGGCGTGGCGAACCCCGACCTCGCCCGCATGAAGCCCGAGGCCGTGGCGTTCGTGAAGGCGTTCTTCGATACCGGCAAACCCGTCGCCGCAATCTGCCATGCTCCATGGATGCTCGTCGAGGCGGACGTGGTCCGGGGCAGGACGGTGACGTCGTGGCCGAGCCTGCGCACCGACATCCGCAATGCCGGCGGCACCTGGGTCGACGAGCAGGTCGTTGTCGAGAAGGGCCTCGTCACGAGCCGCAAACCCGACGACCTCGACGCGTTCTGTGAGGCGGCCATCGAGGAGTTCGCAGAGGGCGCCATCGCCCACGGCCAGGAACGTAGAAGCGCCTAGGGGGACGATGCCAAATCTTTGAGCATATTCTGACGTATAGCAGCGCAATTTACTCACAGACTGTCCACAGGTCCCGCGGCCGGCCCCCGGCGCGGGACCTGTGGGCTTCCCGTCCGCCCGCTGCGGTTGGGTGAGATTGCTCTTTCGCAATCGTCAGTGGCGCACGTGGGGTAACCCCCTGTCGCTGGTTGCCCTCCGGAAGGCCGGTGAGACGGGGAAGGCCGAGCCAGCCGGCCTGCCCGAAGGGCTTGCCCAGTCCCCGCTCGTCTCCGGGTGGTTTCTCGGACCTCGACGAATCTGGGGGCCGGCTGCGGCATTGGGCGGCCTCACGGTGCTGGTGGGAGGCGCAGTCCTGCTTGCCCCCGTGGGGCGTGCCGCGCTCGGACGCTCCCGCCCGTCCGCCCCGGCTGCGGCGCCGGGTGGACCCGGTGTGGGTCCCGCCGCTCCGGGACCCAAGGCGAGTGCCGCAGGCCCTGACCCACAGGCCGTCGCCTCGGGCCCAATCGCCACGGCCAGCTTCGCACCCGGGGCCTGCGTCGCGTTCCCGCCGACGGCCACCGACCGGCACCAGACCGTGTTCCTCGACGCCGGCCACGGCGGGCCCGACCCCGGCGCCCTCGGAGTCACGCAGGGCGGTGCTGCCGTCAACGAGGCAAACCTCACCCTGTCCACGGCGCTCGCCACGGTGCCGCTTCTCCAGGCCCGCGGCTACCGGGTGGTCGTGTCCCGCACCGGCAACACGGCCGTGGCGATCCTCGGCACCGGGGACCTCCTGAGCGGGACCTTTACC
>DASXNO010000220.1:0-6564 GCA_036495025.1 Actinomycetota bacterium
AGGCCCTGCGCCACGGACAGGACCACCGTGTCGCCCGGGCAGGCGGTCGTGCCGCCCTTCGGCGACTGGTCGACGACCTGGCCGGGGACGCCGAGGAGCTGGGCCTGGGGCTGCGTCCGCACGTTGCTGAAGCCGGCCTGCTGCAGGGCGGCGATGGCGTCGGCCTGCTGGAGTTTGGTCACGTCGGGGAGCTGCTTCGCCGGGTTCACCGTGATGTTGACGTTCGAGCCAGACGGCACCTGGCCGCCGCTGGGGTCCTGGGAGAGGACCGTCCCCGGCGCCTTCGTGGCGTCACAGGTGCCCGCCGACGCGACGGGGTTGAAGCCCTCGTCCTTGAGCACCTGGGTTGCGTGGCCCTGGTCGTAGCCGGTGACGTTCGTCAGCGTCGCCGGCTGCTTGCCGGCGCTCTGGTAGATGTTGATGGTCTGCCCCCGCTGCGCCGTCTGGTTGGCTGGCGGTTCGGTGCGGGTCACCTGCCCCTGCGGGAGCGCGGAGAACTCCTGCGCTACGTTGCCCACTTTGAAGCCCGCGTTGGTGATCGCCGCCTTGGCGTCGTCGAGCGACTTGCCGGTGACATCGGGGACGGGCCCCGTCTGGGCGCCGCTGCTGACGGTCAGGAACACCGACGAGTTCGGCTTTGCCTTCTGGCCGTCGGTGGGGTTCTGGCTGATCACCGTGTTGACCGTGACGGTGTCGGAGAACGCGGTGGTGGTCACGCCCTTGAGCTTGCTCTGGGTGAGGTAGGCGAGGGCCTGATCGACGGGAAGGCCGACGACCTTGGGAACCGCCACCGACGACGTACCGCCGGAGATCACCGAGTAGGCGAGCGCACCCGCCCCGATCAGGATGGCGGCGATCATGACGATGACCAGCCCGAGCGCGAGGCCCCGGCGCGGGGGCGGCAGCCGAGGCTCCGCGGCGACGGGGGCCATCACCGTGGTCGCATCTCTCGTCCGGACGGGTGCGACCATGGCGACGGTCTGGTCCGTCGGGAGCACGGGCGTGGCCTCCACGGCCTGGCCGGCCAGCAGGCGCTCCAGGTCCAGGCGCATCTCGTCCGCCGACTGGTACCGGTTGTCGGGGTTCTTTGCCAGCGCCTTCAGTACGACGGCATCGAGCTCCGGGGGGATCTCGGGCACGAGGGCGCTCGGCGGCTTGGGGGCCTCCCGGACGTGCTTGTAGGCGATCGCCACCGCCGTGTCGGCCTTGAAGGGCACGGTTGCGGTCAGCATCTCGTAGAGGACGACACCGACGGAATAGACGTCGGAGCGGGCGTCGACCGGCATGGCCTGCGCCTGCTCGGGCGAGAGGTAGTTGGCGGTGCCGAGAACCGTCCCGGTCTGGGTGACCGTGGCCCCCGAGTCCGTCAGCGCCCGGGCGATGCCGAAGTCCATCACCTTCGTCTGGCCCTCGGCGTTGATCATGATGTTGGCGGGCTTGACGTCGCGGTGGACGATGCCGTGGCGGTGGGCGTAGTAGAGGGCGGAGCAGACCTCCGCGGCGATCTCCTCGGCCCGCTCCGGCGTGAGGGGGCCCTCGCTCTGGATGACCTCCTTCAGGGACTTCCCCTCGACGAACTCCATGACGAGGAAGTACGTCCCCCCGTCCGACCCCCAGTCGTAGATCGAGACGATGCGGGGGTCGTTCAGGCTGGCCGCCGACTGGGCCTCCCGGCGGAAGCGCTCGATGAAGGCACGGTCCCGGGCGAACTCCGGATGCAGGATCTTCAGGGCGACCGGGCGGCCGAGCAGGCGGTCGCGGGCGATGAAGACCTCGGCCATCCCCCCGGAGGCGAGCGGTCCCGTGACCTCGTAGCGCCCGCCGAAGAGGCGGCCGGGCTCACTCAATTGTTGCCTCCCCCGTGGCTGTGCCCCGGAGCGGGGGTCGACGTGGCCGGGCACCCGGCGCCGAGCAGGGCGCACAGCAGGCTCTGCCCCGGGTAGCCGTTGTCGGCGGTCGGGGTGGGGCTCGGCTGCGGGACGGCGGTCTGGGTGAGCGTCACCGTCGCCCCCTTCGCAACGACGGCGTTGGCCGGCGGGTCCTGGGCGGCGACCTGCCCGTCAACCGAGCCCGGCACCGTCTGGGGGCTGACCACGACGTGGAATCCTTTCAGCTCGAGAGTGTTCGTAGCGGCGCTCACCGACTGTGATGAGACGTCCGGGACCTGCGCCTGGTTTCCGAGCGAGACGGTGAATGTCACCGTTTTGCCCCGCTTCAGCTTGCCACCCGCAGCCGGGCTGGTCGCGAGCACCTGCCCGGCGTTGACCACCGACGAAGCGTCGGCGCGCACGACCCGGAAGCCCATCCCCCGGGCCTGGGCGCTCGCCGAGTCGTAGGACATCCCGGTCCAGGAGGGGATCACCCTGGGGGCGTTCATCCGCTGCCACGACCGGACGATGTCGAGCGAGAGGCCCGCCATGAACACGACGAGGAGCGCCACCCACAGCCACGCCAGGCGGTGCCGCCGGCGCGGCGGCCGCAGCCCCGGTCCCGCGCCCCCGGGCGGGAGCAGGGGCGGGACCCCGGGCGCGCCGGGAGGCCCCCCCGGCGCCGGGGGGGTAGGCCAGGCGGCAGGCGGGGCCTCGGGAGGCGACGCCGCGGGGGCGGCCACCTCGGGAACGGGGACTTCGACCGCGGTGGGGGGACCGACCAGCATCGGGACGGTCAGCGGTCCCGTCTCCGTCGGCAGGCCCATCGGTGCGGTGTTGCCCGTGACGCCGGCGGCGCTGCGCAGTGCCCTCGCCATCGCGGCGGCACTCGGGAAGCGGTCGCGGGGCTCGGGTGCGAGCGACCTGGCGATGATGGCATCGAGGTGCGGGTCGACCGCGGGGTTCGCCGCGCGGGCACTGGGGGGAGGAGCGTCCAGGCGGGCGGTCGCGGCAGCGATCGAGTTGTCCCCGCCGAAGGGTGGGTGGCCCGTCACCATCTGGAACGCCACGCAGCCGAGGGAGTAGATATCGCTCGCCGCGGTCGCCCGCTGGCCGCGGACCTGCTCCGGCGAGAGGTAGTCCGGGGTGCCGATCAGGGTCCCCGTCGTGGTGAGCTGGTTCGCCGACGCGGCGTAGGCCACGCCGAAGTCCGTGATCTTCACAGCCCCCGAACGGGTGAGGAAGATGTTGGCCGGCTTCACGTCCCGGTGGACGGCCCCGAGCCCGTGGGCATAGGCGAGCGCATCGGCCGCCTGGGCGAGGATCCCGGCGACCCGATGGGACTCCATCGGCCCCTCGAGCAGGAGCCTCGTGTGCAGGTCCTGGCCGTCGAGCAGCTCCATGACGATCGCCGGGCGACCCGCCTGGTCGGCGAAGTCGTAGACCGAGGCGATACCCGGGTGCGACAGGGAGGCGGCGATGCGGGCCTCCTGGCGGAAGCGGGTCAGTGAGCGCTCGTCGGCGGCCAGCTCCTCCCGCAGCAGCTTGACGGCGACCTCCCGGCCCAGCACCTCGTCGTAGCCCCGGACCACCGTGCCCATGCCGCCGGCACCGATCGTCTCGCCCAGCCGGTAGCGGCCGAGCACACACTCAGCGTCGCTCCTCATCGCCTCACCATCCTCGCACCTGCCGGTCGGCCACCATGACCTGCTGGGCGATGGGCGCCGACAGCCTGCCACCGGTCGCCTCGCTGCCGAGGTTGCCGCCGTTCTCGATGAGGACGGCGACGGCGATCTTCGGCGCATCTGCGGGGGCGAACGAGATGAACCAGGCGTGGGGGGGCTGCCCCGTGGCGTTCTGGGCGGTACCGGTCTTGCCCGCCACCCTGATGCCGGGGATCTGGGCGGCGGTGCCGGTGCCCGAGTCGACGACGCCCTCCATCAGCGTCGTGAGCGTTGCGGCCACGTCCGGGGTGACGGCCGTCTTCCACAGCGCCGGCGGTAGCGACCGGATGACGTTGCCCTGCGGATCCCGTACCTCCTTCACGAGGCGCGGCATCATGATCTTGCCCTGGTTGGCGATGCCGGCCGCCACGAGCGCCATCTGCAGGGGGGTGGCCGCCACGTTGTACTGGCCGATCGCCGACTGGGCGGCGAAGGCCGGCGACTTCAGGTCGGCGTCGGTGGGCAGCCTGCTCGCCACGTCGCCGATGTCGAACGGCAGAGCCTCGCCGAAGCCGAAGTCCCTCGCGGTCTTGGCGAGGGCGCCGGCCGGGAGCTGGGTGGCCAGCCTGGCGAAGTACACGTTGCAGGACTGGGTGAGCGCCTGCGTCATGGTGCCGCCGCAGACCTCGCCACCGAAGTTCTTGATCGGCTGGTTGGTCTGGGCGGGAAGGAACTGCCCCGCAGGGGCGTAGCTCGTGTTGACGCCGAGGCCATTCTCGAGGGCGGCCGCCGCGGTGATGACCTTGAAGGTCGACCCCGGAGGATAGGTCTGGCTCGTCGCCCGGTTGAGCATCGGCTTGTCCGGGTTCGCCTGCAGCGCCTTCCAGGCCGCGGTGTCGGCATTCGGATCGTGGCTGGAGATCGTCGAGGGGTCGTACGACGGGGACGAGACCATCGCAAGGATCGCCCCGGTCGTCGGGTCGAGCGCGACGACTGCTCCCTTGTGCGTGCCGAGCGCCTGGGCGGCGGCCTTCTGGAGCTGGTCGTTGATCGTCGTCACGACCGTGTTGCCCTGCTGGGTGCCCCCGAGGAGCTGGTCGCTCAGGCTCTGCATGGTGAGGCCGCCCCCCTGGCCCGTGAGGTCCTTGTTGTAGGTGGCCTCCAACTGGGCCCTCCCATAGACGTAGGAGTAGTACCCGCTGACGTGGGCATAGATGGGGCCTTCCGGGTAGGTCCGGAGGTACTTGAGCGTGTCGGTGGGCGTCTTGACGCTGGCCGCGACTGTCTTCTCGTCGCCCGAGAGGATCGGGCCCCGGGCGATCGCGTACTCCTTCAGGATCACGCGGACATTGGCGGGGTTGTCGGCCAGGTGCTGGGCGTTGACGAGCTGCACCCAGTTGAGGTTGACGAAGGTGACGCCGAACAGCACGAGGGCGATGAGGCCGATGATGCGGATCTGGCGGTTCACCGGCCACCACCCGCAGGCCCGACATCGACCATCGCGTCGTACCCGGGCGTCCAGCCGGGTGCCAGGTTCTGCGTGGCGACGTCGTCCGAGACCCTGAGCAGGAGGGCGACCATGACGAAGTTGGCGAGGAGGCTGGAGCCTCCGTAGCTCATGAAGGGCAGCGTCACGCCCGTCAGGGGGATCAGCCTCGTCACCCCCCCGATGATCAGCAGCGTCTGGAGGCAGAACACGGTGCCGAGGCCGGTGACGAGCAGCTTCGAGAAGTCGTCCCGGCAGCGGGTGGCCAGGCCGAAGACCCGGGCACCGAACAGCGCGTAGGAGGTGAGGATCGCCGTGGTGCCCACAAGGCCAAGCTCCTCGCCGGCCGCGGAGAAGATGAAGTCCGTGGACACCTCCGGGATGAGGTCCGGCTTGCCCAGGCCGAGGCCGGTACCAAACACCCCCCCCGTGGCAAGGGCGAACAGCGACTGCACGATCTGGTACCCATGGCCATGGGACTGGGCGAAGGGATCGAGCCACACCTGGAAGCGGGCCCGGACATAGCTGAAGAGGTTGTACGCGACGTACGAGCCTGCGCTGAACAGCGCCAGGGCGGTCAGGGGGTAGATGGGTCGGGCGGTCGCCACCCAGAGCATGACGACGAAGATGGCGAAGAACAGCAGGGATGCCCCGAGCTCCTTCTCCTCGATCAGGACGACCACCGAGATCGCCCAGGCGACCAGCACGGGGCCGAAGTGGCGCATCTCGGGGATGCCGACGGGGCCGATGCGGCGGGTGGCGACCGCCAGCAGCTCGCGGCGCTCGGAGAGGTAGCCGGCGAAGAACAGCACCAGGCAGATCTTGCCGAACTCGCCGGGCTGGAAGTTGAGCGGCCCGATCCGCACCCAGAGACGGGCGCCGTTGATCGTGTTGCCGATGCCCGGCAGGATCGGCAGCAGGATGAGCGCCACCCCCGCCGCCCCCCAGGTGTAGCGGTAGCGGGCGAGCATCCGGACGTCCTTCACGAAGACCAGCGTGGCGATGAAGATCGCCACCGAGATCGCGAGCCAGCGAAGCTGGGCTCCCGCCAGGTGGTGGTGGGGACGGTAGGCGACGTCGAGCCGGGCGAGGATCACCAGGCCGATGGCGTTGAGCAGGGCGGCGATCGGCAGGAGCAGCGGGTCCGATGCCGGAGCGAACCTGCGGACGGCCAGGTGGGCGACGAGGTAGACGCCGACGAAGACCCCCCCGTAGAGGGCCAGATGGCGAGGGACGCCGGGCGACTGGGCGAGCGACGTCAGCCAGTAGCCGCCGACGGCGACCACGCAGGCGAGCACGAGGAGGGACGCCTCGATGTTGCGGCGGACGGCGGCCACGATCATGGGACTGCGGTAGCGGTCGTCGTCGGCGTCACGGTCGACGTCGGGGTCTCCTCCACGGGCACCTGGAGGTGGCGCATGTTCTCGGCCGTGCGGTCGGCGGCCTTGCGGTCGGCGGCGCTGATGCCGTCGCGGAGCTGCTGCTGGTAGATCGCCGGCAGCGAGACGGTGGCGATGTCGGTCACATGGTCGAGCGAGCTGACCCG
>DASXNO010000221.1:0-11915 GCA_036495025.1 Actinomycetota bacterium
GCTGGGCAAAGTGTCGGAGTTACTGGATTCTCGCATTTTTTGGCCACGCGTTCAGACCGTTCCGACGGATTTGTCCTACCCCATGAGAGAAATTTAATCGTTTAGAGAACGATCCGGGCTTAGTGTACCAGTCATTCCAAAATGTTCTGAACCGATCGGATCCTCATCGATACTGGACAGGGCGTTACTGGACAGGCCGTTCCACATCTTGCAGGATGCGGCTGTGGCGCGGCCAAGGAGCTACGAACGACAGGCAGTGATCGCTGCCGCTGAACAGGCCTTCCTGAGGGGCGGCTTCCAAGCCACCGGCATCGACGACCTCGAGGGGGCGACGGGCCTCGGACGTTCCAGCCTGTACCTGGCGTTCGGGTCCAAGCAGGCGCTCTTCGAAGCAGTCATCGCCGAGTACGAGGAGGGCTTCCTCGGCCCGTTGCTGGCCGGGGTCGAAGCTCCCGGCGCAGGCCTGCGCGAGGCGTCGCGGTTCTTCGCCGACCTCGCCGTGGCCTTCCGTGACCCCGACACCCAGCGAGGATGCCTCATCGTCAACTCGATCACCGAACTCGCCCAGCGCAACGCCGGCTTCACCCCCCTGGCCGTCCGCCTGGCGACGCGCTACCAGACCGCCTTCTCAAACGCCCTGCGCGGTGCGGTTGCCCAGGGAGAGATGGACCGCCGGCTCCTGGACCGCAGGGTCAAGCTGCTCGCATCCAGTGCCCACGGGGTCTGGGTGGACGTCCGGGCCAACCCCCAGGCCGCGGCGGCAGCGTGCCGCGCCATCGCCCGGGAGATCGCGTCGTGGAACACCCCCTAGGCGCCCCTCAAGGCGCCGGATGGAACGGGCGCACCCGCAAGCCGGGTCTCACGCCCCGAGATCGGCCACCGTCTCGAAGCCGTACCCCTGATCCTTCAGGCTCTGGATGATCCCGGGCAGGGCTGCCGCGTCCTGCGACTGGGAGCCCACGTGGAACAGGTAGATCACCCCGGGCGCCGCCCTGCTCAGGCAGCGCGTCGAGATGGCCGGAGCCGAGAGCCCCTCCCACCCGAGCGAGTCGACGGTCCAGCCCAGGACGTACCGGTACCCGGCCTGGAGAACCTGTGCCTGCACGTCGTGATTGCCGTCGCCGTAGGGAAGCCGGAACCAGGGCCGGATGGGGTGACCGGCCAGCCCCGTCAGCACCTGGTCGGCGTGGGAGATCTCGGCGATGCGTTCGTCGGGTGACAGGGGCGCGCTGTGGGTGGACACGCCGGTGAACGAACGGTGGTCGTAGGTGTGGTTGACGATGCTGTGGCCCTCCGCCACCATGCGGCGCACGAGCGCGGGGTTCTGCTCGGCCCAGCGGCCGGTGATCCCAAACGTGGCGCTCACCCCGGCAGCCCTCAGCGTGTCGAGGATCTGCCCGGCATAGCCGGCGTCGGACCCCGCGTCGAACGTGAGGAACACGCTGCGCTGGGCGGGCGACCCCCGCGTCACCATGACGGCGCTCCCTGTCACCTGCCGGGGCAGGAACGGCGAGGCCGCACCCGCACCGCTGCGGCCTGCCGCCGCGGAAGAAGGAGTCACCGCCGGCGTCGGGGACGGGTGGACGGTGGGGGGTGCGGGGGATGACGGCACGGCCCGGCTGTGGCCGGGGGAGCACGCGGACACCACCGATGCTGCCAGCCAGAGCACCGCGACGGTACGGGCACGGATCGCCATAGGGGGACAGCCTGTCACAACCGCGTCCGGATCCTCGCTTTCGCAGTCCTTTCAAGCCTGGCCTGCGTATTTGAAGAAGTTGGCAACGTAGGATGGCGGTTTGGCCCCAAACGATGAGCACTTCGCGCAGGATGGCGCGAAGATGACGCAACCGGGGGCTTCGATGGAGGTGGCGGGATGCTGAGGGAGCCGCGCCGGCATTTTCACGAGCAACTCGAAGACCTCGAGCGGGCCGTGCAGGACATGGGCGTCGCTGCTCAGGATCTCTTCGACCTCACGCTGCAGGCACTCGTCGGCCACGACCGTGCGACCTGCGCCCGGGTGATCGCCGGCGATGACGCCGTCGACGCGTACTACCTCCACATCGAGCGCCACATCATGGACGTGTTCGCCCTCCAGGCTCCGGTAGCGTCCGACCTGCGCCTGCTGACGGCGCTCCTCCACATCAACCTCCACCTCGAACGGGTCGCCGATATGTCGGTCAACATCGCCAAGATCGTCGACGCCTCCTGGGGGCTGCCGTCGAACACCATCGTGCTCGAACGGCTGGAGGAGATGGGAGGGGTGGCCCTCCAGATGCTCGCCGCGGCCATGGACGCCTTCGAGCGGCGGGACCTGCAGCTCTGCTACCGCCTCGCCTGCATGGACGACACTGTCGACCGACTCAATCGAGGTATGTTGCCCAAGATTCTCGACGCCTCCCCCAACAAGGCCCTCCTCGAATGGGGCATCGGCATGCATGTCGTCTCCCGCGAGATCGAGCGCGTCGGCGATCACGCGGTGGACATCGGCGAGCAGGTGGCATTCATCATCACCGGTGAGTTCGTGGAATTCACCGACGCATCCCACCCGGAGCGTGAGGTCCCCACCGTCGGGAATACTGCCTAGAGTCCGCGCAGGTAACCGCCAACGTAAGGGCCGGCTGAGGTCACGAGAGCCTAGCAAACACGCCGCCGTATCATGGATCAGGCCCGAGGCGCCCCTCAAGGCGCCGGACCAGAACCGCGGCGGCCCCTCAAGGCGCCGGATCAGAACCGAGGACGTGTGGATCAGGCCAGGATCAGGGCCCGTGCCCGGGGGCGCACGACCACCCAGCAATCACCGAAGGCGGTTTGAAGTGGAGCATCACATCAGTCCGGTACGAAAGCCCGACTCCTCACGGGAGACACGGCCGAGGGGACCTGCGCCGCCTCCGCCGCCTGCCTGGCGGGTGTGGCTGATCCTCGCCGGCGTCGCCCTGACCTTCCTGCTCCTCAGCCCGCGCCTGCTGAAGCCGACGAACCCGACCGCAACGCTCACCTACTCCCAGTTCCTGGACGACGTCAATGGCGGCAAGGTGAAGACCGCCACGATCGACGCCAACGGGGGTATCAGCGGGAAGCTGTCCGACGGCAAGACCTACAAGTCCCAGATCCCCGTTCCCCTCCAGGACAACAACCTCGCGCCCGTGCTCGAGAGCCACAACGTCCAGATCACCGGCCAGGGGCCGTCGACCGGCATCGGCAGCATCCTCGCGAGCTTCCTGCCGCTGCTGTTCTTCCTGGGCCTGTTCATGTGGCTCGGCAGGCGGGCGGGGCGGCAACTGACGGGCGGGCTCGGCGCGATCACGGGTTCCAAGGCCAAGCTCTACGACGCGAGCAAACCGTCCACCCACTTCAGCGACGTCGCCGGCTACGAGGGGGCCAAGCAGGAGGTCAGCGAAGTCGTCGACTTCTTGAAGAACCCCGACCGCTATGCGAAGGTCGGCGCAGTGGGGCCGAAGGGCGTCCTCATGGTCGGCCCCCCCGGAACTGGCAAGACGCTGATGGCCCGCGCCGTGGCGGGTGAGGCCGGGGTGGCCTTCTTCTCGGTCACGGGGTCCAGCTTCATCGAACTGTTCGTCGGCGTCGGCGCCTCCCGGATGCGTGACCTCTTCTCGGAGGCCCGGAAGCGGGCGCCCTCCATCATCTTCATCGACGAGATCGACGCCATCGGGCAGCGCCGCGGTGGGAACGCGCTCGGGACCAACGACGAGCGGGAGCAGACGCTCAACCAGATGCTTGCGGAGATGGATGGCTTCGACCCCTCGACCGGTGTCGTCGTCATGGCTGCCACGAACCGGCCCGAGACGCTGGACAAGGCGCTCCTGCGCCCCGGCCGCTTCGACCGCACCGTCGAGATCCCGTTGCCCAACCAGAAGGAGCGGGCGATGATCCTGGCGCTGCACGCCAAGAAGAAGAACATGGCCAGCGACGTCGATCTGGAGGCCGTCTCGCGGGGGACGCCGGGGTTCTCCGGCGCCGATCTCGCCAACCTGGTGAACGAGGCTGCCATCGTCGCCATCCGAAGCGGGCGGGAGTCCATCACGACCGACGACTTCTTCGTGGCCCGGGACCGCATCATCCTGGGACGGCGCGAGGCGACCAACGCCCTGCTGCCCAACGAGAAGCGGTCGGTCGCCGTGCACGAGGCGGGCCACGCCCTGGTGGCCGTGATGTCGCCCCACGCCGACCCGGTCTCCAAGGTCACCATCCTGCCGGCAGGCCACGCCCTCGGGGTGACCCAGATGCTCCCGGTCGACGAGCGTCACCTGTACCCGGAGAGCTACCTCGCCGACTCGCTCGCGGTCCGGATGGGCGGGCGTGCCGCGGAACGCCTGGTCCTCGGGGAGGTCTCCAGCGGTGCCGCCAACGACCTCGCCGGCGCAACGCAGCTCGCGGTCCGCATGGTGCGCGAATACGGCATGAGCCCCCGGCTCGGCCCCGTCGGCTTCTCGTCCGACGATCCCGCCTACCTCGGGGATACGCTCATCTCCAACCGGCAGTACTCCGAGGCCACGCAGCAGGTCATCGACGAGGAGGTGCAGCGTCTCCTCAAGGAAGCTGGCCTGCGGGCAACCCAGCTCCTGAGCGACCACCGGGAGGGCCTGGACCGCCTGGTCGAGCTCCTGCTGGAAAAGGAGACGATCGACGGCGACGAGGTCCTGGCCGTCGCTGCCGGGCCCGCCAGCTCACCCCAGGACGCCCCGTCGCTGTTCCACAGCGCCGCTCGACCAAACCCGGCCCAGCCGCCCAGTTAGTTTCCCAGTCCCGTCGTGCCCCGGTGCCTAGTCATTTGTGGCTACGCGCCCTCACCCGAAGGATCCCCTCCCGTAGCCAATTCGGTTGAGATTGGTGTCATTAAATGACGAGCCATAACGACCGTTAAGTCCGTCTCAATGCTGCTCCCAGCCTGGCGACAGAAATGGTCCGAATGGCCCATCTCCAAAGCCGCCAAGCTTCCGATAACTCATCTGTCGGATTTCCGCCGGACAAGCGGGCACATGGCCTGCTCACTGAGGGCGGGGCCCTCAGGAGAGGACACGGACCATGCGCTGGAGGCGGCTTGTCGCGACCCCTGTAGGAACCGCGCTCACCCTGTCGTCGATCACCGTCCTTGCTCCCGTTGCGGTCACCGCCTGGGCCAGCAGCCCGGCCCGGCCGGCCTCCGGTGGAGCGAGCGTGGCGGCGAGCGGCAACGGCACCGAGCAACCCGCGACCGCCCTCGCACCGCCCCAGCCTCCCGGTCCGCTGCCGTCGATTGACGAGCTCGAAGCGCAGATGCTGTCGATGGTCAACGCCGAGCGGGCCGCGGCCGGGGCCGGACCCGTCCAGCAGGTCGGGTGGTCGCACTCGGTGGCCCGCCAGCACGCACAGGACATGGCTGCCGCGGCCGACATCTGGCATAACATCACGGGCTTCATCGACCAGGGGCACGGCGCATTGCGGGCTACCTATCTCGGGGAAAACGTGGCCATGGACAGCACCCTTGCGGCCGACGATGCGCTGCTCTACAGCGACATCCCCCACCGCAACGTCACCCTCGACCGCCGGTTCAACACCGTCGGCCTCGGCATTGCCCTGGACTCGAGGAACTGGGTGTACGTGACCGAGGACTTCGCCCAGATCCCCGGCTGGGCCGCCCCCCGGGCCGCCGGCCCCACGAACGCGAACGCGCATGCCCCTGTGGTTGTCCCGGCCCCGGTCGCCCCGGCCACGATTGTCAGAGCCGCGGTCGCCAGGGCCTCCGTGGTCACGACGAACAAGCCACGGATCGTGGCGGTCGCTCCCGCCCCGGCTGCCGTTCCGGCAGCGGCAGCGGCCGTCGTCGCCGTCCCATCCACGGCAGTTCCTCTCGTGACCGCTCCGGCCGCCCGACCGATCATCACCGACCCGGTCTCCCGCTCCTCGGCCCATTCGGGCGCACGTTCCCATCCGGGCCCCAACTCCGGTGGTGTGTGGATCCTGCTCGGGCTGGCGGGGGCGCTCATGGCAGCATTCGGCGGGCTCCGATTCCGTACGATGCTGGCCCGCGGGCGGAGGCAGTCTCCCGCGGCCACGACCCCAGGCCCAAAGGGTTCGCCGAGCAGCAACCCCTCGTGGCGGCAGGCCGCCTGACCCGGCTCGAGACACCGAGAAGGCCGGGCGCCGGCGGGTGATCGGGACTGTTGCCAGGTAGTTGCCGCTACAGTGGGAGGTATGACCGGATTCCCACTGGACTTCAGCCGGGTGCGTGCCCGTGAGGTGAGGCTTGCCGACCTGGTCGCAGACCTGAGCGTCGACGACCTCGCCCGGGCGACCGACGGCTCCATCGCCCAGATCGAGGAGATCCTGGCGTCGGCGACCGACGCCGACGTCGTCTTCGTGCCCGAGGACCCCGCTGCCGACGACCCTGCGGCTGCAGACTCGGCGGACCGGGACCTCGCCTGGACCCTCGGCCACCTCGTGGCCCATGTGACCGCCTCGGCCGAGGAGTCCGCCGCCCTGGCGCAGGAACTGGCTCGTGGCGTCCCCTTCCACGGGCGATCCCGCTGGGAGGTGCCGTGGAAGACCGTCACCACCATCGACCAATGCCGCCGGCGCCTCGCGGAGAGCCGCCGGATGCGGCTGGCCAGCCTTCAGATGTGGCCGTCCTCGCCTCCCTCGGCGGTTGACCCCGACCCGGCCACGCCGACGTGGCAGCAGGCCAGGGAGCGCTTCACCAGGGGGCTGTCCCACGAGGACGCTCACGTCGACCAGATCCGCGACGTGGTGAAGCAGGCGCAAGCGGCCCGCAAGGTCTAGTTTCTGGGGTGGATTACCGCCTCAGGGCGGCATCGGCGCGGCCACGAGGAGAGTCCGCGATCGCGCGTATACGCGCGATCGACGACTAACATCCAAGGAATTCAACCTCTATGCACGGTTCAGAATGCACGCCGGGGGGCTTTGTGGTAAAAATCCAGCAATGGGGACACTCGTCCGGTACCTGACCCCGGGAGAGCGGCTCATCTACGCCTCCCGACGGCACACGGTCGTCCTCAGCAACTCCTTCGCTGTCTTCCTGGTCAGCCTGGTCCTCGGCGTCGTCGTCGCTGCGCAGTCCCACCGGTGGCCCGCCGCCCATCTCGGCCTGGCCGGCGCCGGCATCGCCCTCCTGGGCACCCTCTTCTTCGCCTGGCGTGTGGGGCACTGGGCGCTCACCCGGTACGTGATCACCAACGAGCGGATCCTGCTGATCGAAGGCGTGATCGCCCGCCGCATCACCGCCCTCCCCTTGCGGCTGGTCATCGACACGACGTACCGGCGCACGATCGCGGGACGGATCCTCGGGTACTGCAACCTCGAGCTCAACCTCAGCGGTCACCCCGGCCTGCGGAGCCTGACGAGGGTGCCGAACGCCGATCGTGTCTACGCTCTGATCCTGCGGCTGCTGAGCGGGCATGAGGAGGAGCTGCTCAAGGAAGCTGCGCCCAACGTCGCGCCGGCACCCGACGGCGACCCTGTCCGGGAACTGCCACCGCAGGACACGGTCAAGATCGGCGCCACGAGCCCGCCGGAGGCCGGGATGGACGACACCCTGGTGCTCGACGGCAGCGACACCATCCGGATGAAGGGCATGGACACCGTCAAGGTGACCCACCGGCTGCCCCCCCACTGAGGAACCGCCTGCCTCACCCCGCTGGTCGCAGCTACGCCCTCTGGTCGGTGCCGGCGGGGAGGACGGCACCGGTCGTGAGCACGAGGCCGTCCTCGCACTCCGCCTCGACGAGGCCGCCCCGGAACTGCTGCTCGTACAGCTCGGCGTACAGGCCACCCCGGCGAACCAGCTCCTCGTGCGTCCCCCGATCCACGAGCTGGCCCCGGTCGATGACGAAGATCGTGTCGGCCGAGAGGATGGTCGAGAGGCGGTGGGCGATGGCGATGGTCGTCCGGCCACGCATCAGCGGCCGGAGCGCCTCCTGGACCAGGCGCTCCGAGGTGGTGTCCAGGCTCGACGTCGCCTCGTCGAGGATGAGGATGCGAGGGTCCTTCAGGATGACGCGGGCGATGGCGAGGCGCTGCTTCTCGCCGCCGGACAGCTTGTAGCCCCGCTCGCCGACGACCGTGTCGTAGCCCTCGGGCAGCTCCATGATGCGCTCGTGGATGAACGCGGCCTTTGCGGCCGCCTCGAGCTCCTCCTGGGTGGCGTCGAGCTTGCCCTGCAGGAGGTTGCTGCGCACCGTCGTATGGAAGAGGTAGGTCTCCTGGGTCACGACCCCCATGAGCTCGCCGATCGACTCGAGCTGGATGTCCCGCACGTCGATGCCGTCGATCTGGACGGAGCCCTTCTGGACGTCGTAGAGACGCGGCACGAGATAGGTCGTGGTCGTCTTGCCGGCCCCGGACGGTCCCACGAGGGCCGCGAGCTGGCCCGGGGAGATCTCGAGGTTGATCCCCGCCAGGGTCCACTCCCGAGGACGCTCCGCCGGGGCGTCCGCGACGGGCGCGGGCTCGGGCTCGTCTGACGTGGCTTCGGCTGCGGGCGCCGGGGGAGATCCCTCCGGCGGGGGGTCCTCGTAGCGGAACCAGACGTCCCGGAAGGCCACCTCGCCCCGGACGTCCTCGGGGGCGAGGCGGCGGGCGTTCGGGGAGTCGGCGATCTCCACGGGGAGGTCCATGTACTCGAAGATGCGCTCGAAGAGGGCCATGGAGGACTGCACGTCGGTGGTGATCGACAGCATCTGGCCGATGGGGAAGAACAGCCGGGCCTGCAGGGTGGTGAAGGCGACGATGAGCCCGGGCGTGAGGCCACTGTGCTGGAACAGGCCCGCGACCAGGTACACCAGGAACGGCGTGACGGAGAAGAAGGTCCCGACCAGGGCGAAGAAGTAGCGCCCGGTCATCCGCTGGCGGAGCTGGATCCCGGTGAAGCGCTGGTTCTCCCGAGTGAAACGGGTGATCTCGTAGCGCTGGCGGCCGAACACCTTGGCGAGGAGGATGCCGGACACCGACAGGGTCTCCTCGGTGATCGCCGTCAGGTCGGCGAGGCTCTGCTGGGCGACGGACTGCAGTGCCCGGCGCGACTTGCCCACCCGGAAGGTGAAGAAGACGAACAGCGGCACGAGGATCAGCGACAGAATCGTGAGCTGCCAGGACAGCCACGCCATGGCGGCGAAGCTGGAGACGATGATCACCACGTTCGAGAGGATGCTCGAGGCGGTGTCCGTGACGATGCTCTGGACCCCGGCGACGTCGTTGGTGAGCCGGGACTGGATCTCCCCGGTGCGCGTCGACGTGAAGAAGCGCATCGACAGGGACTGCAGGTGCGTGTAGAGCCGGTCGCGCAAGTCGCGCATCAGCCGCAGCCCGAGGGAGTTGGAGAGGAAGGTCTGGCCGACCCCGATGAGGCTGGTCACGACGGGGATCGCCAGCCCGAGCGCCACGAGGCGGTACAGCAGGGGCAGGTTGGGGCAGGCGACGCCGGAGCAGATCTTGTTCGGCCCGAACAGGGCCTTGTCGAAGACCGCCTTGATCAGCAGCGGGTTGACCACCCCGAGGCCCGCGGTGATCACGATCGTCGCAGCGAGCAGCGCGAGCTGACCATGGTACGGCCGGAAGATCTCCACGATGCGGCGGAGCGTCCCGCGGGGGTCCTTGGGCTTGGCCGCCTCGCCGTCGGGACCGCGGGGCGCGCGCGAGCGCGTCATCATCTCGGGGACCCGCTGCCTCGTTGCCATCCTTACAACGGTACCCTGTGGCTATGAGTGACAGGAATGCGAGGCGTGAGGACGTGCGCAACGTGGCGATCATCGCCCACGTCGACCACGGCAAGACCACGCTGGTCGACGCCATGCTCCAGCAGTCGGGCGTGTGGCGGGAGAACCAGGAGGTGGTCGACCGCGTCATGGACTCGATGGACCAGGAGCGCGAGCGCGGCATCACGATCCTGGCGAAGCAGACCGCCATCGAGTACCACGGCCTGCACATCAACATCTGTGACACCCCCGGCCACGCCGACTTCGGCGGGGAGGTCGAGCGGACGCTGCAGATGGTCGACTCGGCCCTCCTGCTCGTCGATGCCTCCGAGGGCCCCCTGCCCCAGACCCGCTACGTGCTGCGCAAGGCGCTGGAGCGGCGCCTGCCCGTCATCCCCGTCATCAACAAGATCGACCGGCCCGACGCCCGCATCGCCGAGGTCCTTGACGACATCTACAGCCTCCTGATCGACCTCGATGCCGACGAGAGCCAGCTCGACCGGCCGGTTATCTACACCGACGCCCGGAAGGGGACGGCCACGCGCGACCCCGACGTTCCCGGCGTCGACCTCGTGCCCCTGTTCGAGGTGATCGCCGAGGTGACGCCCCCGCCGGTCTACGATCCCGACGCCCCGCTGCAGTTCATGGTCACGAATCTCGCCGCCGACCCCTACGTCGGCCGCCTGGCGGTGGGCCGGGTGTGGAACGGCCGGGTGGAGACGGGCCAGCGCGTGGCGCTGTGCCGTCGGGATGGCTCGGTGGAGACCGCCAGGATCACGAAGATGCTCGCCCACACGGGCCTTTCCTACTCGGAGATCGCCTCCGCGGGCCCGGGCGACATCTGCTCGATCGCCGGCCTGCTCGATGTGACGGTCGGCGAGACGATCGCCTCGGTGGAGGATCCCCGCCCCCTGCCCGCGCTCGAGGTCGACGAGCCGACGCTGCGGATGACCTTCGGCGTCAACACCTCGCCCATGTCGGGGCGCGAAGGCCGCTACGTCACCAGCCGGCATCTCAAGGCTCGCCTCGACCGGGAGATCCTCGGCAACGTCTCCATTCGACTCGTCGACACCGGCTCCCCCGACCGGACCGAGGTCCGGGGCCGCGGCGAGCTCCAGCTCGCCATCCTCATCGAGTCGATGCGCCGCGAGGGCTACGAGCTCGAGGTCTCCAAGCCGGAGGTCATCACGAGGATGGTCGACGGCAAGCTCCACGAGCCGATGGAGGACCTGGTGCTCGACATGCCGGAGGAGTACGTCGGCGTCGTGACGCAGTCCCTGGCGCTACGCAAGGGCCGGATGTCGAACCTCACCAACCACGGCAGCGGCTGGGTGCGGATGGAGTTCATCATCCCGGCCCGTGGCCTCATCGGGTTCCGGTCCGAGATGCTGACCGAGACGCGGGGGACCGCCCAGATCCACAGCGTCTTTGCCGGCTACGAGCCCTGGTGCGGCGAGATCGCCCACCGCATGACCGGGGTCCTGGTGGCCGACAAGCCCGGCACCACGACCAGCTACGCCCTCTACGACCTCCAGGAGCGCGGCGAGATGTTCGTCGGGCCGGGGATCGAGGTCTACGAGGGCATGGTCATCGGGGAGAACGCCCGGCCCGACGACATGAACGTCAACCCGACCAAGGAAAAGAAGAAGACGAACATCCGGACCCACGCCGCCGACGAGGCGTTGCGGCTCGTGCCGCCCCGCCCGATGTCGCTCGAGCAGGCGCTCGAGTTCATCGCCGCAGACGAGCTCGTCGAGGTCACCCCGGCGAACATCCGCCTGCGCAAGCGGGAGCTCGACCAGCGCAAGCGCCTCCGGGCCTACCACCGGGCCAAGGAGGGCGCCGAGGGGTAGCGCCGGTCGAGACCGAGGACGCCCGTCCTGCCTCACGTCGCGAGACGTTCTCGGAACGTTCACATCTACGCTGGTTTACGGTCATCTTCGCTCGTCACGACACGTTGCCGTCGCGAGTCTTTATGGCGAGGGCCAGATCCATCCCAGCCCGCGGCCAGGGAGGCTGCAAAGGATGCGACGTGAGGGTCATCGAGCGCGCCGGTGACGCCTCATGTTCGGATGCCATACGCGAAAGGAGTTTGCGAATGAGGAAATTCCTGGCGTCGGCCGTCGGTGCCTCCCTCCTCGGAGCGGGTGCCCTCGGCATGACCCCTCTCGGAATCAACGCGGGGGTTGCACAGGCGGCGGAGCGCCC
>DASXNO010000222.1:0-6423 GCA_036495025.1 Actinomycetota bacterium
GGCGACGGCCGCGACCAGGGAGGCCGGGAAGACCCGCAGGTGCCCGATATCGCCGTAGCGCGACTTGATGTACGCGGCTGTCGACAGCTCGTGCGCCAGCGTGATCGCCACGAGCGATCCGGCGATCCCGAGGACGAGGGCTTGAGAGGGGGCCTTGCTCAGGTTGAAGTGGGGGTCGAGGAACGCGTAGAGCACGGCCGCAGCGGGGGCGAGGAACGCCAGACCCCCCCAGCCTCCGAGCCGTCTCGAGACCGGCTTCAGGATCCGGTCGAGCACATGACGCCCCGACGTGAACCAGCCCACGATCTCGTCGTAGTTCGCCATGAACGTCTTCTCGAAGATCTGGGACGTGAACGTGATGAACACGATCAGCACGAGGGCGAGGAGGGTGCTCCGCCCGATCGCCCTCAGGCTGGTGGGGACCTGGCGTGGGGTGCGGATCGATGTGACGAAGGCCGACCGCGAAAGTGCGAGCGCCTCCACCCTGGGCTTGGGCGAGACGACGCTGCGACTGCCCGAGGGAGGCGGTGAGCCGGGGGTCGTGACGACGGCGGGCGCCGTTGGAGCGAAGGTAGCGAGGGAGACCAGCGTCAAGGTCTGCGGGCTGTTGGAGGCGTTGTCGGCCACCGACAACGTGGCGGACCGGGCGCCCTGGGCAGTGGGATGGAACTGCACCTGGACGGAACAGGAGCCGTTCGGCCGCAGGGTCGTGCCGCTGCACCCGTCGGCAACCTTTGCGAAGTCACCGGCGTTGGTTCCCCCGACCGTGATGGTGCTGATGGTCAGCGGGGCGGTGCCTGAACTGGTCACGGTGACCGTTCCCGGGGGATCGGTGCCGCCGCCCTGGGGGCTGCTGAACACCAGGAGGTTGGGGCTCACGAGCGCCAGGGCGGTCGGCTGCGTCGTGCCGGTCCCCTGCAACGCCGCGACCTGCGGGCTGTCGGACGCGTTGTCGGCGACGGACAGCGTGGCGGACCGGCCGCCCTGGACGCTCGGCCGGAACCGCACCTGCACGAAACATGACGTGTTCGGCGCCAGGGTCGTGCCGCTACAGCCGTCGGCAACCTTGGCGAAGTCGCCGGCGCCGATCCCCGCGACCGTGACGTTGCCGATCGCAAGTGGGGCGGTGCCGGCGCTGGCCACCGTGACCGTTCCAGGGGGAGCGGCGCTGCCGGCCTGGGTGTTGCCGAACACGAGGGGGTTGGGGCTCACGAAGGCCTGGGCCGTGGGTTGCGTCGTGCCGGTCCCCCGGAGTGTCGCGACCTGCGGGCTGTCAGAGGCGTTGTCGGCCACCGACAGGCTGGCGGACCGGGCCCCCTGGGTGGTCGGCCGGAACTGTACGAGCACGGCACAGGAGGTAGTTGGCTGCAGGGTCTTGCCGCTACAGCCGTCGGCGACCTTGACGAAGTCGCCGCTGCCGGTCCCCCCGATCGTGACGTTACCGATCGCAAGCGGTGCGGTGCCGGTGCTTGCAAGCGTGACCGTGTCCGGGGGAGCGTTGCTGCCGACCTGGGCAGTGTGGAAATCCAGGCTGCCTGGGCTCAGGGTTGCGGCCGGGCGCCCGCGCTCGAACTCGACGTCGTCGACTGCCAGGTTGGGGTCACTCTGGCCGGGTGGGAAGCCGACAGTCGCCCGGGTGATCTTCTCCGTCGAGGCGACAGCCTCGATCGGGTTCTGGATCGGGATCGTCCCATCCCTCGGCCCGATGCTCGCCGTCCCGGTCGCCACCACCGCGCCGCTCGAGTCGAACCCCTGCAGCACGACCGTTTGGGCCTGCCCGAGGGACGAGGAGTCACCCACCCACACCTTCACTCGCACCTGGGGGCTGGCGAAGGTCATCGAAAGCGTTGGGCAGGCCTGCTGCGCCGGGAATGCGACCAGGGCGCCAGCGGGCCCGATCCCGATAGGGGGCGGGGACTGCGGGGCCGGCGGCGTGTAGCAGGGTTCGACGGCCTTCGTGCCCGAGTGGGCGAAGCCGGGCTTCGGGAATTGTCCGATCGAGTAATCGAGCGCCGGAGGCCCGTTGAAGGTGACGCCTCTCGAGGCGTACTGGTCCGTCACGCTGAGCACCGGCCCGGGGTCGCCGAACCCGGGAGCCCGCAGGTCCTCGAAATCGATCACCACCGGGCCGCCGGCGGCGCCCCGAGAGACCCCCTCGAAGGCCAGGGGGAGCAGGATCGCGGGTGCCGTCAGCATCAGGGCGAGGCACAGGCGCGTGATCGCTGTCTTCCCCGGCGTTCCGCGCCCAAGGGCGCCCCTCAAGGCGCCGGACAGAGCAGCAGTCACGCGACGACGCTTCGACCTCCTCACCTCCCAGGACGGCGCGGCGCTCGGCGTCGGCCTTCGCCAGACCGCCTGACGGCGAGGATCCGATCCACGCCCCGACCCTAGAGGGTCGCGTGCGAGGGGTCATCCGTAGCTCCGTACTGAATTCCTGGGGAGGTCGCCCGGGACCTACTTACACCGGGAGCTCTCCCGGATCTCTGGCCGTCTTCTTTGTATGTTGAAGTGTCAATATGGCCCGTAATCATACAAAGAAGGCCCAAGCCGAGTATGCATACCCTCTCAGGTTCGGATTGGGGAAGGCGGGGAGCCGCCGACGGCCCGCCACACCAGCGTCGCCGTCCGCAGCGGCCAGTTCCGAGGCTGCCGAGCCCCCGCGAGGGCGCGGGCGTACCAGGATCCGGTGCACATCGTGACGGCGACATCGAGGTCGGCGTCGGGGTCGATCAGCCCGAGTTGCTGCGCCCGTTCGAGGATGAGCCGCAACCGTCGCCGGCGGGGGGCGACCACCTCGGCCTGGTAGCGCGCGCGTACCTCCGCCTCGACGCTGTCCTGCAACATCGTGCCGGCCAGGGAGAGCCGCCCTGGCCGAGACACCCCCCGCTGAAAATCGGCCAGCTCGGCGACCAGGTCTGCGAAGGGGTCGGCGCCCTCCGCTTCGGTTGCCCGATCGGCGAAGGTGCAGAGAGCCGCAGCCGAGAGCTGGGCCTTGCCCGGCCAGCGCCGGTAGAGGGCCTGCCGCGTGGTCCCGGCCTCCTCGGCGACCGCGGCGACGCTCATGGCCTCGTACCCGTAGGCGGCCAGGTGCCTCGCCGCGGCCTTCAGCACCAGGACGTCGATGCTCGGGTCTCGAGTCCTCCCACGGTTCGCTGGAGTTGTCTGCTCGCGGTCTGGCATACAACAATACAATACTGTACCGTTATGGTTCCGGCAAGCGTAACGGATGCCGACCGAAAGGAGAGCCAATGTCCGATCTTCGACAGAGCGTTCGACGGCTCCTGACCGCGGCCGCGGCCCTGGAGTCGGCCGCGCCGCCCGAGGGTGACCGCCAACGCCAGGATGCCCGCCCACGGCTGCGCGACAGCGTGCTTCGCCCGCTCGGGCAGATCCGGGGTGCGACCGCCGATACCGCCAACGGAGACCACCCCGAGGCGTCCGGTGGCTCCACTGGCGACGACGTCGCGGTGTCGTATTCGGCCCAGGAGTTCGGCGACAGGGTCTGGGAGCTCGCACGAGCGGCGACCGAGCTGCGGGCCGAGGTCCCGGACCTGCCGGAGCTGGCCGAGGCAACGGCAGCCCTGCAGGACCTCGCCCTGGAGCTGGCGGAAGATTCCTCCGCTGCGGAGCGCCTCAGCGAGCTAACCAGCCTGCAGTCCGGCCTGTCCCCGCAGATCCAGGTCGCCCACAACGGCCCGTACCTTGTCACGAATGCCGCCCGTCTCTACGACTGGCTTGGCCAGGTGGTCCCCGTGCGGCCGCAGATGGCGCTGTGCCGGTGCGGGGGCTCCCGGATCAAGCCGCTCTGCGACGGGACGCACGCCCGAACCGGCTTCACCGGCGCCAAGGACCCCGATCGGGTCCCGGACCGGCGAGACACCTCGGTCGGTCAGCAGGTGACCGTCCTGGACAACCGCGGCACGTGCCAGCATTCGGGCTTCTGCACCGACCGGCTGGCAACCGTCTTCCACCAGCGCACCGAACCGTTCGTCACCCCGAGCGGCGGGCGCATGGACGAGATCATCCGAGCGGTGCGTGACTGCCCCTCCGGCGCCCTCAGCTACGCGATCGACGGGGAGGAGGCCCGCGACGAGGTCGACTACCACGGCACGCGCGCGCAGGCGATCGAGGTGTCCCGGGATGGGCCCTACCGCGTCGTCGGGGGAATCCCACTCGTGGACAGCACGGGCGAGGATGTCGTCCGCAACGAGGGCGCCTCCCAGGAGCACTTCGCCCTCTGCCGCTGCGGCCACTCGCAGAACAAGCCCTTCTGCAGCGGAATGCACTGGTACGTGCAGTTCAGGGACCCGGTGCGGGGAAGCGACGACGAGCCGACGATCTTCGAATGGGCCGGCGGTCTGCCGGCCTTCACCCGCATGACCCGGCTGTTCTACGAGAAGTACGTCCCGGAGGACCCGCTGCTGGCACCCCTGTTCGCCACCATGTCGGCCGACCACCCGCAGCGGGTGGCGACGTGGCTGGGCGAGGTGTTCGGCGGTCCGAAGAGCTACAGCGAAGAGTTCGGAGGCTACCCCAGGATGCTCTCGCAGCACCTTGGCAAGGGTCTCAACGAAGAGCAGCGAACCCGCTGGGTGACCCTCCTGCTGCGCGCCGCGCGCGAAGCCGGCCTTCCCAACGATGCGGAGTTCCGCTCGGCGTTCGGCGCCTACATCGAGTGGGGCTCCCGGCTCGCCGTCGAGAACTCCCAGACCGATGCCAGGCCCCCGGAGCGCATGCCCATGCCGCGCTGGGACTGGCACACCGCCGCCGGGCCTCCCGGATCGCGGGTGTCCGCGCTGGCCCCGCCTGCCCCGGAGCAGCGGGCGGCAAGCCCGCTGCCGGGGGAGGACGAACCCCTGAGTTTCGAGAGCCACATCAAACCGCTGTTCCGTCCCATGGACAGGCAGTCGATGAGCTTTGCCTTCGACCTCTGGTCCTACGACGACGTCGGCCGCCACGCGGATGCGATCCTTGCCCGGCTCCGTGCCGGGAACATGCCCTGCGACCGCGCCTGGCCGACCGAGAAGGTCGACGTCTTCCAGCGGTGGGTCGAGAGCGGCACGGCCCCGTGACGAGTTCTTTTTCAACGGAGAGCGCGGCTACTTCACGCTTGTGATACCACTGGCGTGCCCAGAACCCTCGGCGGCAACAATCGCGACAGGGAAGTGTGAATGGCCTCGGGAGATGAGCAGCTTCGCCACGTCATCGTGGTCATGTTGGAGAACCGGTCCTTCGATCACCTCCTCGGGTACCTCGAGCACCCCGCCGGATCAGCCTTCGACGGGATCCGGCCGGGCACGGACACCAATCCGCTCGACCCCTCCAACCCTGCCGCCGGGGTGGTCCATGCGCAGAAGCGGGACCGGCTCCGGTTCCGGTTGCGGGTCGACCCCGATCACGCCCACGCGTCGGTCATGATCCAACTCGGCCTCTCGGCCAATCAGGATGCGGAGCCGACGAACTCCGGCTTCGTATGGAACTACGAGCAGAAGGCGACCGGACGGTCGCCCGGCTCGGTCAAGGGTGGACTCGGCGGGAGGATCCTCAACTGGGCGGCCGCCGCCGTCGCCCTTGCGGGCGTTGTCCTTGCAGCGATCGGGTTGCTGTGGGGCCTCTGGCTGCTCCTGGCCGCTGCCGCCCTCCTCGTTGTCCGCGCCAGGTTCGTGGGGAATCCGGACTACTATCCCGGAGACGGCCCACGCATCATGTGGTGCTGGGACCCCAAAACGATCCCGGCCATCGCCGGGCTGGCAAGGTCGTTCGGTCTCTGCCAGCGGTGGTTCTGCTCGGTTCCCGGCGAGACATGGCCGAATCGACAGTTCGCCCACGCCGCCACCTCCGCGGGCACCGTCGACATCGTCACTGCCCTCTATCGGGACCGGACCATCTTCGAACTGCTGGACGACAACGGATGCGACTGGCGGATCTACTACGACGGCCCCCCGCAGGTCGCCTGTTACCCTGCGCTGTGGGAGGAGCCGGAGAAGCTGGCCCGCTGGCACGAGATTCAGCACCTCTTCGAGCACATCGCCGCCGGCAACCTCCCGACCTACTCCTTCGTCGAGCCCAACCACGGCTACCTCGGACGCTCCTACAGCCAGCACCCGGGCAACAATAGGAAGACCAACGCCGACTTCACCCGGGCGGACGGTTTCATCGCCGCTGTGTACGAGGCGCTGCGCGCCAACCCCGGTCTCTTCGCCCAGACGCTGCTGCTGGTGACATGGGACGAGCACGGTGGGACCTTTGATCACGAGCCCCCGCCGGTCGCGGCTCCCCCTGACGCCCGGACCGAGCAGTTCGACTTCAAGCGCCTGGGCGTGCGCGTTCCGGCCATCGTCATCTCTCCGTGGGTGCCGGCAGGCACACTCGACAGCGACACGATCCATGACCATGCCAGCATCCCGGCGACACTCCGTCAGC
>DASXNO010000223.1:0-17500 GCA_036495025.1 Actinomycetota bacterium
CCTGCGACCCCGGGCACCCGGGCCTGGCCGCCGAGCTTGCCCTCGGTGCCGACCTCGCGGGCGACGCGGGTGACCTCGTCGGCGAAGGCGGAGAGCTGGTCGACCATCGTGTTGACCGTGCGCTTGAGCTCCAGGATCTCGCCGCGGACCTCGACCATGATCTTCTGCGAGAGGTCGCCGGTGGCGACGGCGGTGGTGACCCGGGCGATGTCACGGACCTGGTCGGTCAGGTTCGAGGCCATGAAGTTCACGCTGTCGGTCAGGTCCTTCCAGGTACCTGCGACCCCGGGCACCCGGGCCTGGCCGCCGAGCTTGCCCTCGGTGCCGACCTCGCGGGCGACGCGGGTGACCTCGTCGGCGAAGCCACGGAGCTGGTCGACCATGGTGTTGATGGTGTCCTTGAGTTCCGCTACCTCGCCCTGGGCCTCGACCGTGATCTCCTGGGAGAGGTCGCCCCGGGCGACCGCCGTGGTCACCTGGGCGATGTTGCGGACCTGGCCGGTCAGGTTGCCGGCAAGCTGGTTGACGTTGTCGGTCAGGTCCTTCCACGTCCCCGAGACGCCCTTCACGTGCGCCTGGCCGCCGAGCTTGCCCTCGGTGCCCACCTCGCGGGCGACGCGGGTGACCTCGTCGGCGAAGGAGCCGAGCTGGTCCACCATGGTGTTGATCGTGTCCTTCAGCTCCAGGATCTCGCCGCGCACGTCGACGGTGATCTTCTGCGACAGGTCGCCCTGGGCAACCGCCGTCGTGACCTGGGCGATGTTGCGGACCTGGCTCGTGAGGTTACCGGCGAGCTGGTTGACGTTGTCGGTCAGGTCCTTCCACGTGCCGGAGACGCCTTCCACTCTCGCCTGACCGCCGAGGCGGCCCTCGGTGCCGACCTCGCGGGCGACCCGGGTGACCTCGTCGGCGAAGGCCCGCAGGGTGTCGGTCATCGAGTTGATGGTCTCCGCCAGGGCGGCCACCTCGCCCTTGGCTTCGACGGTGATCTTCTGCGACAGGTCGCCGCGGGCGACCGCCGTGGTCACCTGGGCGATGTTGCGGACCTGGCTCGTGAGGTTGGACGCCATGACGTTCACCGAGTCGGTCAGGTCCTTCCACGTGCCGGAGACGCCCTCGACCTCCGCCTGGCCGCCGAGGGCGCCCTCCGTGCCGACCTCCCGGGCGACCCGGGTGACCTCGTTGGCGAAGGCCCGCAGGGTGTCGGTCATCGAGTTGATGGTCTCCGCCAGGGCGGCCACCTCGCCCTTGGCTTCGACGGTGATCTTCTGCGACAGGTCGCCGCGGGCGACCGCCGTCGCCATCTGCGCGATGTTGCGGACCTGGTCGGTCAGGTTCGAGGCCATGAAGTTCACGCTGTCGGTGAGGTCCTTCCACGTGCCGGAGACGCCCTCGACCCGGGCCTGGCCTCCAAGGCGCCCCTCGGTGCCGACCTCGCGGGCCACGCGGGTGACCTCGTCGGCGAAGGAGCCGAGCTGGTCGACCATCGTGTTGACCGTCTCCTTCAGCTCCGCGACCTCACCGAGCGCGTCGACGGTGATCTTCTTCGAGAGGTCGCCGTTGGCGACCGCGGTGGTCACCAGGGCGATGTTGCGGACCTGGTCGGTCAGGTTCGAGGCCATGAGGTTGACGCTGTGGGTCAGGTCCTTCCAGGTTCCCGACACGCCCTCGACCCGGGCCTGACCGCCGAGCTTGCCCTCGGTGCCGACCTCGCGGGCGACCCGGCTGACCTCGGAGGAGAACGACGAGAGCTGGTCGACCATCGAGTTGACGACCCTGCCGATGCGCTGGAACTCACCCTTGACCGGCCGTCCCTCGATGGTGAGGGCCATCTTCTGGCTGAGGTCCCCTTCGGCCACCGCCGAGATGACCCGGGCCACCTCGTTGGTCGGCCGCACCAGGTCGTCGACCAGGGAGTTGACCGCCTCGACGGCCACCGTCCACGCCCCTCCTACCGCGCCGATACGGACCCGCTCGGTCATCCTGCCGTCCCGGCCGACGACGCGGGCCACGCGCTGCAACTCCCCTGCCAGTCCGGTGTTGAGCTCGACCAGCTCGTTGAGGGCGGCGGCAACCTCGCCCGCGACGCCCGGGTGGTCGCTGGACATCCGGATGCCCGGCGTGCCGTTGCAGGCGGCAGTGACCGTCTGCAACAGCTCCGCAAGGAAGGCGTCCGCGCCGCCGGGTTCCTTCAGCGATTCGGTGTCATCGCCGTTCGGTGAGGCTTGGCGTGAGACGTCGGGTGCGACTTCGGGTGCAACCTGCCCCGAGACTTCGACCTGGCTCATCGGCACCTCCGGAAGGAGCGGTTCCCAAGGCAACGGCGGACTGCCGGGCTGACACGGCCAATCATCCACTTCCCCCCATGGGCCGATCCGGTGGGCCACGACCCCGGCTACCGCGGTCCGGTCGCCGCATCGAAAAGTATGACGCCCGGAACCTCCAAAATCTTTAAGGAGGGCGTTTCGAGAGGGCCTCTACCGGGAAATTAGTTAATTCTCATTGGCCCGCGGGCGGCCCTCGTTTCCGTTCCCCGTGCCAGGAAGCTGGCCGCACGTGCCCGAAACCATGTCGTGACGCCTGGCTCGTAGACTCCCGGACACGTATGACGGCTCACGACGCCAGGTTGCTCTTCGATGCCGCGGTCGGCATCGTTGCCATCGTCGCCCTCATCACCGCCGCGCGGCTGCACGCCTTCCTGGCCCTCACCATCGGATCGATCCTCGTCGGGCTCCTGGCGGGCCACGGCGCACCCAAGACCATCCTCTCCTTCGAGTCGGGGGTGGGAGGAACGCTCGGTTACGTGGGGATCATCGTGGCCCTCGGCACCATGCTGGGCAAGCTGCTCGCCGACTCCGGTGGGGCCGACATGATCGCCCAGACGGTGCTTCGGCACTCAGGCGTCCGCCGCGTGCCGTGGGCGATGGCACTGATTGCGATGGTGGTCGGCATTCCCCTTTTCTTTGAGATCGGCCTGGTGCTGCTGCTCCCCATCGTCTTCACGATGGCCCGCCAGCTCGACGCCGCCCGGCTTGCCCCGGGTGGCGACGCGGCAACGGTGGGGACCCTGCAGCGATCCTCCACCTACCTGCTCGTCGGCATCCCTGCCCTGGCCGGGCTCTCGGTGCTGCACGGCCTGGTGCCGCCCCACCCCGGCCCCCTCGTGGCGATCCACGCCATCAACGCCGATCTCGGGACGACGATGTTCTACGGGATCCTCGTCGCCATCCCGACGGTGATCATCGCCGGGCCGGTCTACGGCACGTGGGTCGCTCGGCGGGTGCACCCGGCGCCCTCCGACACCCTGCTGGCGCACCTTGCGCAGGACACCCGGCCCGAGAACCCACCTACGTTCCGCACCACGCTCTTCACGATCCTGCTGCCCGTCGTCCTCATGCTCGCCCGGACCGTCGTCGACGTCACGGCCGTTGGGGGCAGCACCGCCGTTACCGCAGCCGACTTCGTCGGGGACCCTGTCGTCGCACTCCTCATCGCCGTGCTGGTGGCAATGTGGACCTTCGGGCTCGCCCGCGGGATCGGCGCCCGGAAGGTGAACGAGCTGGTCGGCGCCGCCCTGGCGCCGGCGGCCGGCATCATTCTCATCATCGGTGCCGGCGGCGGCTTCAAGCAGGTGCTGATCGATGCCGGCATCGGTGGCGCCATCGCCAAGGCGGCCACCAATACCGGCCTGCCGGTGATCGTCGTCGCATGGCTGGTGGCGGTGCTCATCCGGGTCTCCACCGGATCGGCGACGGTGGCGACCGTCACGGCGGCCGGCATCGTTGTCCCGCTCGTTGCCACCACGGCGGGCGTCAACCGACCCCTCGTCGCCCTGGCGATCGGAGCCGGGTCGCTGTTCTTCTCCCACGTCAACGACGCCGGCTTCTGGCTGGTGAAAGAGTTCTTCGGCATGTCCGTAAAGGAGACGGTGGAGTCGTGGTCGGTGATGGAGACCATCATCTCCGTGGTCGGCCTGCTGCTGATCCTCCTGCTGAGCACGGTTGCATGACGGGGGCCGGGCCGGTCGTCATCGGCATCGACATCGGCACCACGAGCACGAAGGTCGTGGCGTACGACACCGAAGGCCGGCGCACGTGCGAGGCCGAGTCGGGCTATCCCCTCGCCGAACCGGAACCCGGCTGGGCGGTCCAGGACCCGGGGGCTGTCCTCGATGGGGTGCAGGGCTCGCTGGGGAAGGTCGTGGCTGCCGCCCGGGGCGCCGGGAGGACGATCGCCGGGGTCTCCTTCAGCTCCGCGATGCACAGCCTCATCGGGCTCGACGGCGGCGGCGTGCCCCTCACCCCTTCGATCACCTGGGCCGACCTTCGGGCAACCGATCAGGCCGAGCGGCTCCGCAGCCTCAGCGCCGGGGCCGAGCTCCACCGCCGGACGGGGACCCCGGTCCACCCGATGTCGCCGCTGACCAAGCTCATCTGGTTCGGGGAGACGCAGCCGGCCGTGTTCTCCTCGGCCGCCCGGTGGGTGGGCATCAAGGAGTACGTGCTGGCGCACCTGACCGGCGGATTCGTCGTGGACCGCTCGATCGCCTCGGCGACGGGCCTGATGGACCTCGTCTCCCTGGCCTGGTGGCCACCGGCCCTCGAGCTGGCGGGCGTCCGCGCGGGTCAGCTTTCGCCGATCGTCGCCACCACCGAGCTCCTGGCGTTCCGGCCGGCAATCGCCGCCCAGCTCGGGCTGGAAGGGGTTCCCATCGTGGTCGGAGCCGGCGACGGCCCGCTGGCGAACCTCGGGGTCGGTGCGGTGCGGCCGGGGGTGGCCGCCTGCTCCCTGGGCACGAGCGGCGCGGCACGGGTCATCGTCGAGCACCCCGGCGTCGATCCCCTCGGCCGGGTCTTCTGCTACGCGCTCACCGATGAGCGCTGGGCGGTCGGCGGCGCCGTGAGCAATGGAGGGGTCGTCCTGGAGTGGGCAGGCCAGGCCCTCGGCCCGGAGGTGGCCCCGGGCCGGGAGGCATTGCTGCTGGCCCTTGCGGCACAGGCGCCCCCCGGATCCGACGGCCTGCTGATGTTGCCCTATCTCCTCAGCGAGCGTGCCCCCCACTGGAGCGCGCTGGCCCGGGGGGCGTACGTCGGCCTGACCCGGGCCCACCGCCGGCCGCACCTGGTCCGGGCTGCGCTCGAGGGAGTCTGCCAGCAGCTTGCCCTGGTGATCGAGGCGGTACGGGCTGCAGGCAACGAGATCAGGGAGATCCGTGCCACCGGCGGCTTCCTCCGCGATGCCTTCACGCGCCAGCTCCTCACGGATGTCGTCGGCAGCGAGATCGGCTTCGCCTCGGCCACGGAGGGCTCGGCGTTCGGAGCCGCCCTGCTCGGCATGCAGGCGCTCGGGCTGATCGAGACCGTCGAGATGGCAGCCGGCCTGGTGCCCATCGATGAGACCCGGTCCCCCGACCGTGCCAACGCCGCCCTGTACCGCCGGCAGCGGGCCATCTTCGACGACCTCTACCCGGCGCTGGAGCCGGCCTTCCGCGCCCTCCACCACCTCCAGGGCGAAGGGGTGGCAGGGATTTCCCACAAATAATGTGGACTATTCCTGCCACCCCTGCCCACATCCCGGAAGCCGGGCACTCACCTCAGTGGGCGAAGGACAGGTGCTCGTGCACGGAGCGGACGGCGGCCGAGCCCTCCCCGACGGCTGCCGCCACCCGCTTGACCGAGCCCAACCGGACATCGCCGGCGGCGAACAGGCCGGGGTGGCCCGTTTCAAACGGCAACGGCTCCCGGCCGAGCACATCCCAGTTGCCGTCCAGGCTTCCCCGGTCCAGGGAGCGGTCGGTGAGGATGAAGCCGCCTTCGGTGAGCGAGGCACAAGCGGAGAGCCAATCGGTCCCGGCATCGGCGCCGATGAAGGAGAACACACCGCCGCAGCCAAGGCGCGTCGCCGAGCCGTCCGGCCCCCGCAGCGTCACCTCGTCCAGACCTCGGTCGCCGTGGAGTCCCGTGACCTCCGTCTTCAGGCGGACCTCGATGTTGGGCGCCGACGCAATGCGGGTGGTGAGGTAGCTGGACATGTTCTTGGCAAGGTCGCCCCCCCGGACGACGAGGACGACCTCCCTCGACCTCCGGGAGAGGAACATCGCGGCCTGGCCGGCGGAGTTGCCCGCCCCGACCACCACGACGCGGGTACCGGTGCACTGCTGCGCCTCGGTCTCGGTCGCGGCGTAGTACACACCGGCGTCCTCGAACTGCGACAACTCCGGGATGCCCAACCGGCGGTAATGGGCGCCCGTGGCGACGATGAGGGCCCGGCCGCCCACGTCGGTGCCGTCGCTGAGACGGACCGCCAGGTGTCCCCCGTCGGAGGTGAGGCCGATCGCCACGCAGGGACTGGTGAGCTGGGCACCGAACTTGATCGCCTGGAGCAACGCCCGGTTGGCGAGCTCGCCGCCCGGGATCCCTGTCGGAAAGCCAAGGTAGTTCTCGATCCTGCTGCTGGTGCCGGCCTGGCCACCGACGGCGACCGCCTCCACGACGAGGGTCGACAGGCCTTCCGACGCGCCGTAGACGCAGGCGGCGAGGCCCGCCGGTCCCGCCCCCACCACGACGAGGTCGAACTGCCGCTCGGGGATCGACTGGATCGTGAGCCCGAGCAGCTCCGAGAGGGCACCCGGCGTGGCCAGTGGGAGGATTTCATCCCCGGCCAGCACCACCGGCAGCTGCGAGGGGTCGATGGCGTGCAGGCGCATGAGGGCGGGCCATTCCGGCGCGGTCTCGACATCGATCCACTGGTGGAAGATCCGGTTGCGGGCCGCGAACTCCCGCAGCCGAAGCGACTCTGGCGAGAACGTGGAGCCGATGATCCGCAGGGGCGACGCCGGCATCGCGTTCATCGCCGTCCGGCGGCTGACGAACGCCCGGAGGAGGATGTCGCTCAGCTCGGTCTCGGTTGCGATCATGCGGCGGAAGGCCTCCTGCGGCACGACAATCAACTCGCCCGCCTCAGCCATCCGGGCCTCGATAAAGGTTCGCTGCCCGGTGAGAAGGCTCAGCTCCCCAAGGAAGCCTCCGTGTTCGTGGCGACGGAGGACCTCCTCCCGCCCGTCGATGCGGACGGCGACATCGATCGCTCCCGACACGACGGCGTGGAAGTCCCGCGGGACGTCCCCCACGCGTTGCAGGACCCGGCCCTGCTCCACGGTTTCGACCCTTCCGAACTGGCGCAGCGTCGCCAGGTCGGCATCGTCGAGCGTGGGAAACGCTGCATCGTCCGCCATCATCGCCGTCATGGCCCCTGGTCCTCCCCGGTTGCACAGAGGCTACCGCCCTCCGGACGTAACCGTCAGCGGGCTCGGTCGCCGCAAGCAGTGCTCAGGGCGATCGTACTGTTCGAGCCGGGGAGTTCGCCGGGGTCATCCCTGTCAAGTGGCGTACGAACCTACGCGAGCACGTAGCTCGGAGATTTGGGACTGTGCTACGCTTCGGTTAACGGGGGGTTCTCCACGCTCGTCCCCGTTTTGCTCTCCAGATGCCTGGGTCCCGGACCCCGACCCCTCGTACCGAGAGCGACCACGTGCAAGCCCTGGCAGAGGAGTGAACGACGCCCGCACGCGCCGAGGTTCTGAGCAGGGCACCTGCGTGGACAGGGCCGTCCGGGCCCTTCATCTCTTCCTTTCACCCGTGTGACCACTGCGACGGCGTCAACCGGACGCCGTCCCCATTGAGAAAGCCGACCGAGAGAAACCCATGACATCGATGACACCGACCACGGAAGAGGCGATCCGGGACGAGGTATCGGCAGGGGTCAAGACCCCCGCGTCAGTCCCCCCCAACATCTTCGAGGCCCCGGGCCCCGTCAAGCTGCAGCGGCGGCTCACCCTCGCGATCACCCTCACGCCGTTCGTGGGCTTCCTCGTCGGGATGCGGCTGCTCTGGGGCGGCATCTCCGGCCTTGACCTCGGGTTGCTCATCGGCCTGTACAGCCTCTCGATCCTCGGGGTCACCGTCGGGTACCACCGGATGCTCACCCACGGCGGGTTCGACGCCCCCACCTGGGTACGGGTCGCCTTCTCGATCGCCGGGTCGTTGGCGGTGGAGGGCTCGGTCATCCGCTGGGTCGCCGATCACCGGCGCCACCACATGTTCACGGACCGGCCCGGGGACCCGCACTCGCCGCACCTCAGCGAAGGCGAAGGCCTGAAGGGCATCCTCGCCGGCCTGTGGCACGCACACATCGGGTGGTTCTTCGTCCAGGACACCACCAGCGTCCCCCGATTCGCCCCGGACCTGCTGCGGGACCGCCCGATCTGCACCGTGAGCAGGCTCTTTCCGCTGTGGACCGTCGTGTCCTTCGCGCTCGCTCCGGCCATCGCCCTTGCCGTGACCCACTCGTTGCCCGCCGCCTTCACGGCACTGGTGTGGGGAAGCCTGGTTCGGATCTTCCTGCTCCACCACGTCACGTGGAGCATCAACTCCATCTGCCACTTCTACGGCAAGCGGCCGTTCGAGACCGGTGACATGAGCACGAACAACTGGCTGATGTCGCTGGTGTCCTTCGGTGAGGGCTGGCACAACAACCACCACGCCTTCCCGAGCTCCGCGATGCACGGCCTGGAGTGGTGGCAGATCGACCTCACCGGCATGGTCATCCGTGGGATGCGCAAGGTCCGCATGGTTCGCAACGTCCGGGTGCCGACCGCAAAGCAGTTGGCCCTCAAGGCCGCTACGAACGGCGACTAGCGCGTCGGCCCCTGGTGCGACGACAGGGTTCAGGTGGCGAGCCAGCCCGGCCGCACCAGGCCCGACTCGTAGGCCATCACGACGAGCTGTGCACGATCTCGGGCCTGCAGCTTGGTCATCGAGCGGCTCACGTGCGTCTTGACCGTGGCGGCGCTGACGAAGAGCCGCTCGGCGATCTCGCCGTTGGAGAGACCCTCGGCGACCAGCGCGGTCACCTCCCGCTCCCGGTCGGTCAGGAAGGAGAACTCGGCGACCGGCCGGGGCTCCTTGGAGCGGGCGACGAACTCCTCGATGAGGCGGCGTGTGACGCTGGGGGCCAGCAGCGCGTCGCCTCCGGCGACCGCCCGCACCCCCCGGACCAGCTCGGCCGGCTCGATGTCCTTGACGAGGAACCCGCTGGCACCGAAGCGCAGCGCCTCGAAGACGTACTCGTCGAGCTGGAAGGTCGTGAGGACGACGACGCGTACTCCGGCGAGCGATGCGTCGGCCGTGATCTCGCGGGTCGCGGCCAGTCCGTCGGTCCCGGGCATCCGGATGTCCATGAGGACGACGTCGGGCAACAGTCGCCGGGCGAGGCGCACGGCCTCGGCGCCGTCGGCCGCCTCACCCACGACCTCGATTCCCTCCTCGACGTCGAGCAGCGCACGGAAGCCGGCCCGTACGAGGGCCTGGTCGTCGGCCAGCAGCACGCGGATCACGGCTCGGCGTCCACCTGCGCCGGGAGCGGGAGGGTGGCGGTCACCTGGAACCCGCCACCGGGCCGCTGGCCGGTGCGCAGCTCGCCGCCAAGCGCAGCCAGCCGCTCGCGCATGCCGGTGATGCCGCTCCCGCCGACGGCAGGGCCCCCCAACGGGAGTCCCCTGCCGTCGTCCTCGATCCGCAGGCGGAGGTTGCCCGGGCCGTAGGTGACCCGGATCCACACGGTGGTCGCGGCGGCGTGGCGGATGACGTTGGTCAATGCCTCCTGGGCGATGCGGTAGGCGGCCAGGTCGAGCGGTGCCGGGAGGGCCACCGCTGCACCCTCGGTCTCGACCCGGACGTCGAGGCCTGCGGAGCGGGCACCGGCGACCAGATCCGGGAGCTGACCGAGGCCCGGCGCGGGCCCCCGCGGGGCGGCCTCGCCCGTCTGACGCAGGACGTCGAGCGCGGAGCGCAGCTCCCCCAACGCTTCCCGGCTTGCGTCCTTGATGGCCGAGAGCGCGGTGCGAGCCTGCTCCGGCAGCTCGCCGTTGATGTGGAGGGCGACCCCTGCCTGGACGTTGATGAGGGAGATGTTGTGGGCGAGGACGTCGTGGAGTTCCCGAGCGATGCGCAGGCGCTCGTCGCTCGCCTTCAGCTTTTGCTCTTCCTCCAGCAACCGCGCCGCTTCGGCGGACCGGACCCTGCGGATCCTGACCGCCTCACCGATCCCGAACAGCACCAGCAGCCAAGCCGCGAGGGCCGACAGGGTGCCGAGCGAGGGAGCGTGCCCGCGCCCCAGGAGATAGTCCAGCCACGGGAACACCAGGAACCCCCCGGCCGCTGTCACGGCCCCCGCAAGGCGGTGGCCCCGGGCGACCACCGTGTAGTACGCAATGACGAGTCCCAGCCAGATCGGTCCCCAGGGATAGCCGGCGAGGAAGTACACGAGGGTGAGCGCCCAGACGGCGCCGAGCACCGCCACGGGGTGGCGGCGGCGCAGGGCCAGGATTGCCGCGACGGCCGCCAGCAGGATGATCGCGGCAGCATCGGGGTGGCGCATGAGGCGCTGGGGCTGATGACTCGCGGCCCCGTACGTCCCCACGATCATGAAGGCGGCGAGGACCACGGAGATCCCGATGTCGCGCGGCCACGACGAGCGTGATGAGCTCTGGGGAACCGGGACGGTGCTCACGCTCAGAGGGTAGGGCACGGCAGGCGCTGCGTCATCGGCCACTGGGGGTACGTGCGACTACCTCCCCAGGCGGACAGGCGGCGCTTGCGGTGGACGCCCGATCGTAGGGCGAAATAGCCGGACGGGGTGACGACCGCAGCTCGCCGGGCGCCCAGCATGGAACCACACCAACCACCAACCTTCGAAGGAGGACGTTCCATGCAAACGCTCACGATGGCGGCGGCACGAGCCGTCGATGCCACCAAGGTCTACGGCTCGGACGACACCGCCGTGCGCGCCCTCGACGAGGTCTCCGTGGCGTTCCCCCAGGCGTGCTTCACCGCCATCATGGGGCCGTCCGGGTCTGGCAAGTCCACGCTGATGCACTGCCTGGCCGGCCTCGACCAGCTCTCGTCCGGCGAGGTCTTTCTCGGCGACGTCGAGCTGGGATCGCTCTCCGACACCGAGCTGACGCTGCTCAGGCGGGAGCGGGTGGGCTTCATCTTCCAGTCCTTCAACCTGCTGCCGACCCTCACCGCTGCGGAGAACATCACCCTGCCGCTGCTGCTTGCGGGCAAGCGGCCCGAGCGGGATTGGCTCGACACCGTGATTGCGGAGGTGCGGCTCGGGGACCGCCTCTCGCACCGCCCGTCCGAGCTCTCCGGGGGCCAGCAGCAGCGGGTGGCCGTCGCTCGGGCCCTGGTGACTCGCCCGGAGATCATCTTCGCCGACGAGCCCACGGGCAACCTCGACTCGCGCTCGAGCGCCGAGTTGCTCGGCTTCCTCCGGCGGGCGGTGCAGTCCTTCGACCAGACGATCGTGATGGTGACCCACGACCCGGCCGCCGCAGCGGCGGCCGACGGCGTGCTGTTCCTCTCCGACGGACGGATCGTCGGCGAGCTTCGGGAACCGACCGCCGAGGCGGTCCTCGACCAGCTCAAGGCCATCGGCGAGTAGACCGGGCCGGACCTCCGAACAATCGGGACCCACCAACCAGGACAAGGGGCACGACCACCATGGTGACCGTCACGTTCAAAGGGCTGTGGACACACCGCCGGCGCCTCGTCGGGATGCTCGCCGCCGTCGTGCTCGGCGTCGGGTTCCTCGCCGGCGCCCTCGCACTCGGCGACACCCTCAGCGCCAACTTCAACAACCTCTTCGCCTCAGCCAACGCCGGTACCGATGCCCTGGTCCGCAGCTCCACCGGCGTCGGGACCGGCGTGGAGGCGACGCGGCCCACCGTGGCGCTCACGCTGGTCGATACGATCCGGAGCGTGCCCGGGGTCGCCGCCGCGGAGCCGTCGATCACCGGGTTCGGCGAGATCATCGGTTCGGACGGGACCGCGCTCGGGGGCAACGGGCCGCCGCGGCTCGCGATCTACTGGATCCCCGACGCCGCCCTCAACCCCTACCGGCTCGCGTCGGGCAGGGCGCCGGCGGCGCCCGACGAGGTCGTGATCAACCGCGGGGCCGCCACCGCAGGCAAGCTGCACGTCGGCGACACGACGACGGTGCTCATGCCCACTCCCGTGAAGGTGCGCATCGTTGGCATCGCAACGTTCGCCGGTGCCGACGGCCTCGGGACGGCCACCACCGTTGCCTTCGACCTCCAGGGGGCCGAGCGCTCCATCGTCGGCACCCAGGGACCGGGCCAGGCGTCCGCCATCGCCGTGCGGGCACGGTCCGGCGTGAGCCAGGCCGAGATCGCCACCAGGATCCAGAGGGTGCTGCCGGCAGGGCTCGACGCCCTGACCGGTGCCGCCGCGACCCAGCAGGCGGTCACCGACGTGAGCAGCACCTTCCTCACGACCCTCCGCAGCATCCTCGTGGTCTTCGCGGGCATCGCCCTGCTCGTGGCGACGCTGTCGATCTCGAACACCTTCACGATCCTCGTGGCCCAGCGCAGCCGGGAGTCTGCCCTGCTGCGGGCCCTCGGCGGCACGCGCCGGCAGGTCCTGGGCTCCGTCATCATCGAGGCACTCAGCATCGGCGCCCTTGCCTCGGGGCTCGGCCTGCTGGCGGGACTCGGCATCGCCGGGCTCCTGAAGGGGCTCTTCGACAGCTTCGGGTTCAACCTGCCTGCGGGTGGCCTCGTCGTGACGGGAACCTCGATCGCGCTGTCCCTCGTCGCCGGGGTCGTGGTGACCCTCGGTGCCGGTCTCCTCCCCGCCCTCCGGGCATCCCGGGTCCCGCCGCTCCAGGCGTTCCGGGGCGGCGCCGCCGAGTCGCCGGCCACGTCGCGCGCCCGTGCGGTTGCCGGCGGCATCCTGGCCGGGGCCGGCGTCGCGGTGGTGGCGATCGGCACGCAGCTCCCGAGCAACCGGGTGCTCACCGCCGTCGGGCTCGGAGCCCTGCTCAGCACCGTGGGCGTGGTCGTCCTCGGCCCGGTCGTGGCCCGGTTGGTGACCGGCGCCATCGGCCGCCCCTTGGCCGCCTGGCGCGGGACGCCCGGACTGCTCGCCCGCGGGAACGCCATGCGCAGCCCCCGGCGCACCGCGGCGGCGGCCACGGCGCTCATGGTCGGGGTCGCGATCGTCACCCTCTTCACCGTCTATGCCGCGTCGCTCAAGAAGGCGAGCGACAACGGCGTCAGCGGGTCGTTCACCGGCGACATCGCCGTGACGTCCGGCGGCTTCGGGCCCGGCACCCTGTCACCCCAGCTCGTGAGCGCCATCGCCGGGATCCCCGGCGTCCAGACGGCGACGGGACTCTCGGAAGGGCGAGCAACGATCGCCGGATCGGCACAGCAGATCACCGCCGTCGACCCCGCACGGATCGGCGCCGTCCTCGACCTCCACCCCGAGGCAGGGTCCCTCGCCTCGCTCGGCTCCGTCTCCTCCGGTGCCAACGGGCAGCTCGCCGTGTCCCGGCATGAGGCCGACGCCCACGGGTGGCACCTCGGCACGGTGCTTCCGGTGACCCTCCCGGACGGCACCACCACCCGGCTCTCGATCGGCGCTCTCTACGGCTCACGGGACCTCACCGGTGACTACGTGCTCCCGCTCGAGCTCTGGACGGCTCACACCCGCCAGGTCGTCGACTCGGTGATCATGGTCAGGGTGGCCCCGGGCACCAGCATCGGAGCCACGCAGGCAGCCGTGATCCGGGCCGGTGCCGCCTACGGCCAGCCGTCGGTCAGCGACCGGGCCGGGTTCATCGCCTCGGCGAGCCAGGGTGTGAACTACATCCTCGGGATCGTCTACGTGCTGCTCGCCCTCGCCATCGTCATCGCCGTCCTGGGCATCACCAACACGCTGACCCTCGCCATCCACGAGCGCACCCGGGAGATCGGCATGCTCCGGGCCGTGGGCCAGACCCGGCGCCAACTCCGGTCGATGATCCGCCTGGAGTCGGTGATCGTCTCGGTCTTCGGGGTGCTCGGCGGCCTGGCCCTCGGCACGTTCCTCGGTTGGGGCCTGGCCGAGGCAACCAGCAAGGCCCAGGGCTTCGCGACGTTCACGCTGCCGGTGGCCCGGATCGTGGCCATCCTCGCCCTCGGGGGCCTCGCAGGGATCCTCGCTGCGGTCCGCCCCGCCCGCCGGGCCGCCCGCCTCCCGGTGCTCAGCGCCATGGCGACGGAGTAAGGGGACTGAGTAAGGGATGGCCGGCTTTCTCCCTGGAGGACTGGCGGTCCGGCCACGTCAGGCGTATAGAATCCGCCGTGAACGGTGGTGGCACCCTGACAACCCGGCAAGCCGGCATTCGCCCGAGGGGGGCCCGGGTACGCCTCGTAGGACCGTCCCCAACCCTCAACTGAGACAGGAGGCTCGGTGTATCCCGCCCGCTTTCACTACGAAGCCCCCCGAACCCTCGAGGAAGCCTGCCAGATGATGGCGTACTACCGCGAGGACGCGAAGGTGCTGTCGGGGGGGATGAGCCTGATCCCCCTCATGAAGCTGCGTTTCGCCAACCCCGCCACCATCGTCGACATCAATAGCATTCCCGACCTCGACTACATCGAGGAAGCCGGTGGTTACCTCCGGGTTGGGGCGCTTGTCCGCAACCGTGACATCGCCCGCTCGAAGCTGGTGCAGGACAGCCATCCCCTCATGACCTCGGCAGCGCCCAGCATCTCGGACCCGGTCGTCCGAAACCGGGGGACACTGGTGGGCAACTGCTGCCACGCCGACCCCCAGGGCGACTGGGCAACCGTGATGCTCTGCCTGGACGGCGACATCGTGGCCGCCAGCGTCCGCGGCGAGCGGGTCATCCCGATCCGGGAGTTCATCGTCGGACCCTTCCAGAACAGCCTGCAGCCGGACGAGATCGCTGTCGAAGCGCGCTTCCCCGGGACCACGGGCTACGGCCTCTATCGAAAGATCGAGCGCAAGGTCGGCGACTTCGCCACCGTCGGCGTCGGGGTGGCGCTCACGATCAATGGCGGCATGGTGGAACGAGCGGGGATCGCCCTGACCGGAGTCGGCCCGACCAACATCAAGTGCGACAGCGCCGAGCGGCTGCTCCTGAGCGGGCGCCCCCGCAACCCGGGGTTCGTTGACAGCATCGCCAAGATGGCGGCGGTCACCGCGTCCCCACGCACCGATCACCGGGGCAGCAAGGAGTACAAGCAGGAGATGGTGGCGGTCTTCGTCCGCAGGGCGCTGCAGGAGGCGGACGTGATGCGATCCTTCTCCATGGCGACGGCGGCCGCAGCGTCAACGGTGACGGCGAGCTACCCGGCGCCCGTGCCGGCCCTGGTCGGTGCCCCCTCGTCGGCCCCCGCCGCTGTCCTTTCCCTTCCTCCGGCCCAGCGTCCGAGTCCCCAGCGTGCGAGCCGGTTTCCCTCGATCCTCAGGGGCCTGAAGCGGACGTTCCGAAGATATTACTCGTAGCCCCCCCGGTAGTTCGCCAGGTCCTCCCCCATGAGCCACGCGACCTCCTCGGGCGGGCACGGGCGCCAGGCCGGACCCTCCACGGCTGCGGCACTCCGGTTGTCCCCGTGCAGCAGGGCGACGTAAAAGGAGGCGTCACCCAGGATGCCGACCCGCTTGGCCGGCGCCTGCGACAGGTAGCCCGTGTCGCTCCCGTCGTTGGTGTCCGCAAACGGGTGACGCTCCCAGAGGCTCCGCCGGTAGCAGAAGGTGGCACCGGCGACCCACGGCCGGCCGTAGGTCGGAGGCTCATAGAGCCAGGCCCTGCCCTGGGAGATCTCGTAGCAGAGCAGTGAACGCAGCCCCGAGACGTCGACATCCCCGTTCGATATGGCCTGGACCTGGTAACTGAGGCGCCAGTTCGCCATCCAATCGTCGTCGTCCCAGTGGACGATGATCTCGCCCCAGGCCTGAGCGCACCCGATGTTGCGCTTCTGGCCGATCGTGTGTCGCTCCGGCAGCCGGATGTAGCGGATGCGCGCGTCGTCGGGTATGAGGTCGGCGACGGGGTCGGTGCCGTCGTCCACCACGATCAGCTCGCGATCGGCCAGGTCCTGGCGGAGGAAGCAGCGGATCGAGTGGGGGACGAAGAACCGCCGGTCGCGCGTCGGCATGATGCACGAGACCCGGGTCCGCCTCGGTAGGTTGCGGGAGGCGGGCGCCGCAGGTCGGGACGGGGCGGGAGGGCGCACCGCCTGGCCGCGACCAACCGAGTGGGGGCCGTAGCCCCCGAAGCGGGTCCGGATCCTCGCCCGGATCGGATCGTCGTACTCGCGGGGCACCGGATGGACCCAGAAGACATCGGGCCGTTCGAGGGCCGCATCGACCTCCCCGCGGGAGAGGGGTTTGCGGTACTGGACGAAGTCGTAGCTGGAGCAGTTCTGCACGACCTCGTGACCGGTCAGGGCCACGAGGGAGGGCAGGAGCACCTCCTCGGAGGCCCACAGCGACGAGCGCCCCAGAATGTCCTGGAACTGCTCGTCCTCCCACAACGCCACGACGTCCTCGGCGGCGGCCCGCGTGAACACGGTGGCTGGCCAGAACGTCCAGTGGGGAAAGCGCTCCTCGCCGCCCGGGAAGCGCTGCAGGAACGGTTGCCAGAGCGGGAACTCCAACCAGGCAGCCTGGGCCGGCCCGATGAGCGTCGAGCGGGGCTGCACCCCGGGGGCGCTGACCAGGCACCCCGCCCGCGGGTGGGCGTCGAGGAACGCCGAGAGGCGGCGGGAGTACCCGGGCCGGACCGCGAGCTGGTCCGAATCGACCATGGTCAGCGAGGCGGCGTCGAGCTCCTCCAGGGCATAGCGCATGCAGTCGACGGCGAAGTCATGCAGGCGACCCCACGCGATCGGCCGTGGTGCCGGGTGCACGACCACACCCTGGCGCCCATCGAGGGGAAGGTCGTGGCAGACGCCCGAGGTCCCGCCGTCGTAGAGGAGCACGGTGGCATCTGGGTCCAGGAACGCCAGGTTGTCGACGAGGTCGAGCACGCAACGGGGGGCCCGGTGCACGAGGCAGGCGATGACGTGGCGGCTCATCCGGGAAGCCTAGCCGTCCACCCTGGGTCCGCAGCATTCTGACGACACGGGATGTTGCCAGGGAACAACACCTGTCGCCGGTTTGCGAGCAGCCTGGTCAAAGTGGGGATCCGAGGGGGCCTGCGAGTTGCGATCCGAGTTGGCAATTCGCGCCCGAGAGAGGCAAGCTATTCCACCGAAGTTATGGCCAATCAAGAGAAGATTTCCCACTCCCTGCACGCCCTGCGGCGCTCTTCATCGCGGACGCCCGTGCCGGGGGGACCCGGCAAGCCGCCGGACAAGATCCCGGAGAAGATCCCCGAGGCGCTCCGCAGGGCACCGGACAAACTAAGGGCAGCGCTCGGGGCGCCCGGCAGGATCTGGCGGTCGCTCAGGACGCCGCAGACACCGTGGCAGGCGCCGTTCAAGGCACCGGAGGGGGTCAGGGCGGCCCTCAAGGCGCCGCAAAGAATCTGGCGGTCGCTCAAGGCGCCGGGCAGGGGCAACTCGGCCCTCAAGGCGCCGGAAAGGATCTGGCGGTCGCTCAAGGCTCCGGAGAAGAGCTGG
>DASXNO010000224.1:0-5636 GCA_036495025.1 Actinomycetota bacterium
GGACGTCGATCCAGCCATCCATCGCCTTGACGAGCGACAGTGCGATCGCCAGGCCCAGGCCTGCGCCGCCGGGAGATTCCGACCGGGCCTTCGAGCCCCGGTAGAGCCGCTCGAACACGTGCGGGAGGTCTTCCGGGCTGATGCCCGGGCCGCGATCGGACACCTCGATCCTCACGTAGTCGCCCTCTGGCCGCCCCGTGACCGTGATCGGAGCGTTGCGCCCGTGGCGGACGGCATTGGTGATGAGGTTCGTCAGTACCTGCAGGAGCCGGTCGGCGTCGCCGAGGATGCAGAGCTCGGGGACAACCTGCACCCGCACGTCGCCGGCGCCGAGCATCGCGCGGAGCAGGGCCTCTCCAATGACGAGCTCGACTTCGACCGAGTCCCGGGCGAGCGGCATGCCCTCGTCGAGGCGGGCCAGCAGCAGGAGGTCCTCGACGATGCGACCCATGCGGTCCAGCTCCTCGATGGCGATGGACATCGACCGGCGGCCGGGAAGGCTCTCGACGTCCATCGCCAGCAGTTCGAGCTGGCCCCGGACGACCGTCATGGGGGTCCGCAGCTCGTGGGAGGCGTCCGAGAGGAACCGCCGCTGCGACAGGAAGGCCTCCTGCAGGCGGCCGAGCATCCGATCGAACCCTTCCGCAAGGCGGCCCACCTCGTCGCGCGGGCCGCTGCCGCTGAGGCGCTTGGACAGGTCGTCGGTCTCCTGGATCGACTCAACCTCGTGGGACATCTCCTCGAGGGGTCGCAGGGTCCTCCGGACGGCGACCAGCCCCAGGGCGGTCGCGAAGACCAGGCCGATCGCGCTCGCAGCGCCGATGCCCTTCAGCAGGTTCCAGACCGCGTGGTTCACCACCCTGGACTGGGTGGCGCCCACCAGGAGGGTCCCGGCCAGGTTCCCATTCGGATCCGTAATGGGCACACGCAACGCCCGGATCGACGCCCCGGTCTGACCTCTCAGATTGAGCCACTTCGCCTGTGGCACGTTGAGTACCCCGGGCAGGTACGCCTTGATCGCGGTGCCAAGGTCATAGGCCCCCTTGGGCTGGAAGAGATTGGGGGGCGGGAGGTTTCGCACCGCCACGACCGCCCCCTGTCCCTCGAAGAAGGAGGAATAACCGAGCCAGTTCACCGTCTCCGAGACGACGGCAGCCGTGAAGGTCTGGCCCCCCTCCACTCGAGTCGTGACTCCCTCGGGCACCTTCTGCTGGAACGACATCGCCAGGGCCTTGAGCTGGGTGTCGACCTGCCCGGACAACTGGTTGCGCGTGAACTGCAGGGCGAGGCCCGCCGCAACCAGCAGGGTCGCTGCGACCAGCATGGCGTAGATGGAGGCGACGCGAAGGGAAAGGGGCATCGCCCTCTTGGGACGCATCGAACGTCCCCGCTTCATGGCAGGCACATGGCGATGCTAACCCCCCTGCGCCGGACGGTTCCGGCGCTTCGTCATCTCGCCGCGGTTTTGTCCTCGGCCAGCGTTTCGTCCGGCACCACGAAGCGGTACCCCAGGCCACGGACGGTCTCGATGAAGTCGGCGCCGATCTTGCGGCGCAGGGCCGCCACGTAGACCTCGACGACGTTGGAGCCCGGGTCGAAGTCGACCTTCCAGACGAGCTGGAGCAGCTTCCGGCGGGAGAGGATCTCGCCCTGATGGCGCAGCAGGCTCGCAAGCAGCGTGAGCTCGCGTGCGGACAGGAGCACGTCCCTGCCGTACAGGGATGCACGGTGGGCCGCCAGATCGACGCTCAGGGGGCCGGCTCGAAGCGTCGCTCCCTCCTCCGTGACGCCGCGGATGCGCGCCCGGATCCGGGCGGCGAGCTCTTCGACCGAGAACGGCTTGGTCATGTAGTCGTCGGCGCCGGCGTCGAGGCCCCCCACCTTGGAGGTCGTGTCGTCGAGGGCGGTCAACAGGATGACGGGAAGGCGGGGCTTGAAGATGCGGATCTCGCTCAGGACCTCGATCCCGCCGATACCGGGAAGGATGAGATCGAGCAGCACGAGCTCGACATCGAGGGTGCGGGCCATCTGGAGGCCGGCCTCTCCGTCAGGGGCCGACGAGACCAGGAATCCTCGAACCCGGAGTCCCTGCTCGACGATCGAGCGGATACGGGAGTCGTCCTCGACCAGCAGAACGTGCGTCACTCGCTGCCCCCCTTCACGTTGGCGGTCCTTAGCCTGGCGCCTGGCCTTCCCGGGCACCTGCTGCACCACCGGCCCCCAGGATCCGCCGTCCGGCCCACCCGGACGATCGAAACGACCCAACACGCCTGGACATCTTCGAGATGTGATGTTCTGATTCAGGTGGGCCGACCCCTGGGTGCCGCACCCTCCTGGATCAATCTTCGGCGCGCTTGATAAATACCTTGAAGCCTAAGTGAAGATTTTTTCATGATCCTGGGCCCAAGGCTAGCGGCTCACGCGAATCGCTAGAATCGGATAACCCGAAGGCAGCGAACACGTAAATTCGGGCTGGATGAGACTGGAAGAATGGGCGCGGCCCGGACGATTACCCCGCGAGCCTCCGCCTGCGGATCTCGTCCGTCAGCTTTGGCACCACGTCGAAGAGGTCGCCCACGACGCCAAAGTCGACCAGGGCGAAGATTGGCGAGTCGGCGTCCTTGTTGATCGCGACGATGGTCTTGGCCGTCTGCATCCCTGCCCGATGCTGGATGGCCCCGGAGATGCCGACGGCGATATAGAGCTGCGGCGACACGGTCTTGCCGGTCTGGCCCACCTGGGCTGCATGGGGGTACCACCCGGCGTCGACCGCTGCCCGGGAAGCACCGACCCCGGCCCCCAGCTCGTCGGCGAGGGCCTCGACCAGGGCGAAGTTGGCAGGGTCCTGCAGGCCGCGGCCCCCCGAGACGATGACGGCGGCCTGGTCAACGGGGGGACGGCCGGCGGCTCCCGTCGAGACCCGCTCGGTGACCGTGAGACGCTTGGCGTCGTCGGAGACAACGGCCACCACGGGCTCCTCCTCCAGCGATCCGGGCGACTCCGCCGCCGGCACCGCGTTGGCCTTGAGGCAGACGAGGTAGGGACCGGATCGCAGCGTCTTGCGGACGATGACCGCGCCACCGAAGGCAGCGTGCTCGACGATGGGTCGCCCGCCGTCGACCGCCACCGAGATGGCGTCGGCCAGGACCCCGAGGCCCAGGCGGGCCCCGGCGCGGGCCGCCACCTCCTTGCCGGCCGGGCCGCTGGCGAAGAGCACACCCCACGGCGTGCGCTCCCGCACCAGTCCGGTGAGGGTATCGACGAGGGCGCCCGGCTGGTAGCGGCCGAAATCTGTGGATTCGCTGACGAGGGCCCTCGCCGCCCCGTAACGGGCAACCGCGTCCTTCGCCTTTTCCCATCCCGTCCCGCAGAAGACGGCGACGGAGGAGCCACCCGTCTGAGCGGCCAGCGACCTCGCCGCCGTCAGGAGCTGGAGGGAGACCTTGGAGGGCACCCCGTCCTCGTGGTCGAGGAGAACCCAGACGTCCCCCGTGGTGTCGCCCATGCCTAGAGACGGTCCACTAGATCAGCTTCGCTTCCTGGAGGAAGTCGGCGAGCTTGACGTGCGCGTTCCCGTCCTTGTTGTCGATGAGGATCCTCCGGCGCTCGGTGGAGCGGGCGCCGAAGCCGAGCACCTGGCTCTGGGAACCCGCCAACCCCACCCGGGACGCCTCGATCCCCACGCCGGCGGCGGTCAGCGACTCCACCGGCTTGCTCTTTGCGCTCTGGATCCCCTTGAAGGAGGGGTAGCGGGGCTCGTTGGCGCCCCAGTTGATGCCCACGACCGCAGGCAGCGGACCCTCGACGACGGCGTAGCCCTGGTCTGCCTCACGCTGCACCCGCACGCGATCGCCCACGACGTCGACCTTTTTGGCCTGGCAGAGGCCGGGCAGGTTGAGGTGCTCGGCGAGGGCGGGGGGCACGAGGGAGGTCCGGGCGTCGGTCGACTCGGATCCGCAGAGGATGAGGTCATACCTGCCCCCCGAGGCGCCCCCCGAGGCGCCGGAGGCAAGGTGGCGGAAGACGGCGGCGAGGGCGTAGGCGATCGCCTCGGCATCGGACCCGTGGAGCACGGGGTCGGAGAGGTGGACCGCCCGGTCGCACCCCATCGACAGCGCCCTGCGGGCCGCCTTCGTCAGGGCGGCCTCGGGCCCGACGGTGACCACGGTCACCTCTCCCCCATGGGCCTCCCTGAGGCGGAGGGCCTCCTCGACCGCTACCTCGTCCACGGGATTGAGGATGGAGTCGTCCGGGTTGCGCTCCAACGTGAAGTCGGCGGGATCCAGGTTCTTGTCGGCGGCGGTGTCGGGAACCCGCTTGACGCAGACGGCGATGTTCAGTGGCATGGGGCGGTGACTATACTCCACTTAGGACTGAAGTGCCAATTGGTTGGCAGTCTACCGCCCGCTCCCGGGCGGCGAGCGTCCCCGAGGGCAGTCGCCTTTCGCGCGGGCGCGCGGTCTGCTCCTACCTTCCCGAGAAGGTGGCCTTCCCCGGGCCGTTCTCGGCCAGGCTGGCTGCCCCGGTGCGCCAGTCCTCCGTCCCGAACAGCATCGAGAACGCGTGGCGTTCCAGGTCGAGCCCCACGTCGATGTCCCCCGTCGCACGGTTGACGAGGGCCTTCGCGGCGCGGAGGGCGACGAGCGGCCCGGAGGCGTAGCGACGGGCCGCCTCCACCGCGCGCTCCAGGAGCTCCGCAGCAGGAACGACCGCGTCGACGAGGCCGATCGTCAGCGCCTCCTGCGCCTTGACGTGCCGGCCCGTGAAGATCATCTCCTTCGCCCGGGCGGGCCCGACGAGGCGGGGCAGGCGCTGCGTGCCCCCGCCGCCGGGAATGATGCCGAGCTCGATCTCGGGGAGCCCCAGGGTGGCCCGGTCGGAGGCGAACCGGAAGTCGGCGGCCAGGGCGAGCTCGCAACCGCCACCGAGTGCGAAGCCGTTGACGGCGGCGATCGTCACCTTGGGGAGGTCCGCCCATCCCCGAAAGGCGTCGTCGAGGAGCTTCCCGTACTCGTAGACCTCGGGCACACTCATCGCCTGGAACTCACGGACGTCGGCTCCGGCCGAGAAGTGGCGCCCCTCTCCCCAGATAACCACCGCCCCGATCGCCGCGGCGTGGGCGGCCTCCACGGCGGCGGCGGCAAGCTCGGTGACGAGGGCCCGGTTCAAGATGTTGAGCGGGGGCCGCTTCAGGCGGAGGATCCCCACCCGGTCGGTCACCTCGAGGTCCAGCAACTCCGCCACGGCTTCTCCCTTCTCGGCTCCGGCGGCAACGAGGCCGGGTCGTATCATCGGAGCGTGGCGGACATCGAGCAGCTACGGGCCCGCCTCGCTGCTCACCTTGCGGCCGATCCCGCCGCCGATCGCGCCGCTGATCCCGTCCGGGCGGGTCCGCCTCCTGGTCAGACCCCGGCCGCGGTCCTGGTCCCCATCGTCCCCGCTCCCGGCGGATGCTACCTGCTGCTCACCCGCCGCACGGACGGGCTCACCAATCACCGGGGCGAGATCGCCTTCCCCGGCGGCCGCCTGGAGCCGGGGGAGAGCCCGCCGGCGGCAGCCCTGCGCGAGGCCCAGGAGGAGCTCGGTATCGAACCTGGCGAGGTCGACCTCATCGGCGGGCTGCCGGGCGTCGGCAC
>DASXNO010000225.1:0-5280 GCA_036495025.1 Actinomycetota bacterium
CGATGCCGCGGTAGCTGCCCGGGCACGCCGGGACGACAGGTCACGGGCAGCCGCGAGCGCCTCGCCGCCGACCTCGGCCTCCTGCTCGGCAGCAACGGCTTCCGCGCGCTCCGCCCGGCGCCGCGCCGCATCGAAGGCTGCCCCGGCGGCGAGCGCACGCGCCGAGCCCGCATCTTCCTCCGCCGCCAGTGCCTCCAGCGCCGAGGCCGCCGGGACTTGCGCCAGGGTGGTATCGATCTGCCGAGACCGCTGGGCGATCTGCTGCAAGCGGTCCTCGGCGGCGGATACCGCCGCCTGAGCGGTTGAGAAGGCGGCAGCCCCCTCCCGCAGGGCCACGACCCTCGCCTCTCGCTCGGCCCGCCTCGCCTCGAGGTCGGCAAGCAGCGCCTCGGGCTCGGCGGGCAGGGCCGACAGGTCTGCCTGCACCGCCTTCAGCTCCACGTCGATCGTGGCGACCCGTTGCTTCGCGAGGTCTTTCATGGCGTCGACGCGCTCGTAGCGGAAGATGCGCTTCAGGATCTTGGATCGATCGGACGGGGTCGCCTTGAGGAAGCGGTCGAACTCCCCCTGCGGCAGGGTCACCGAGGAGCAGAAGGCTTCATAGTCCAGGCCGACGATGCCGGCGATGCGGTCGTTGACCGCACGTTCACCAGAGGTGTCCGGCGTGCCCTCGCCGAGACGCTTCAGGACCACCTGGGACGGGCCTTCGCGCCTCAGGACCCGGAGCACCTCCCAGGTGGTCCCGTCGACGTCGAAGACGAGCCGCACCCGAGCGGTGCTGGCCCCGGAGGTGATGAGCTTCTTCGTGTCCTTGCCGATCTGCGGCGTCCGGCCGTAGAGGCTGTAGATCAGGGCGTCGAGCACCGAGGACTTGCCGGCGCCGGTGGGCCCGACGATGCCGAACAGGCCCCGGTCCTGGAAGTCGAGGGTGGTGGGCGCCCGGTAGGAGCGGAAGCCCTCCAGGCCAAGCTCAAGGGGCCGCACGCAACACCTCCTCCTCGAGCTCGGCGACCGCAGCGACCAGCTCCTCCGAGGCCGGCACCTCATAGCCGCCCCGGCTCTTCGGAAGGGCATGGAACTCGGCGTAGGCGGCGGCGAGGGAGCGCTCCGCACCTCCGTGGGCCGCCGCTGGGTCGCCGGGGTGCGGTTCCCACGTGGCCTGGGCCAGCACCGCGTCGGGGAGGAAGCTCCGGACCTCGTCCGCGACCCCGAAGACGGGCCCGGCGGTGGTCACCCGGACATCGAGGAAGGCGTCGGCAAACTCGCCCGCTGCGGCCCGGGCACGGAGCTGGTCCATCGTGTCCTCCACCCGGAGGAGCCGCCGGCCCGAGCCGAGCTGCAGCGACCACACCTTGGGGAGCGTGTGGGCCGAGGCCTCGACGAGCACGACCTCCTTGCGGTGCGTCCGCTCGGAGAAGTCGAGCTGCAACGGGCTGCCCGCATAGCGTGCGCGGACCGCCGCCCCCGCGATCTCCTGAGGCCGGTGGACATGGCCCAGGGCGGCGTAGTGGATGGTCGGCGGGATCGCCTGGGCGGTCGCCGCGTACTGGGGCCCGACCTGGATCCTGCGCTCTCCCCCGCCCAGCTCGGCCCCCGCAACGAAGAAGTGTCCCGTCAGGATCCGCACCGCATCGGGGTCGAGCGCATCGCAGAGATGGGCGCAGATCCGCTGGACCCGGTGGTCGTAGCCCTTGAACCACTCCTCGGACTCCTGCATGAAATCCACCACCTCCGCCTCGTGGAGGAACGGGAAGGCGGCGATGGCGGCGGTCTCGGTCCCGTCGCGGGACGGGACACGGACCACGCCCCCCTCGGAAGGGCGGCGGATGTGGGGGACCAGCAGGATGCCGAGGTCCCGGAGCCACGGAGCCAGGAGGTCGAGCAGGGCAACAGAGTCGTGGTTACCGGCGATGACGACAACGTGGCCCGCGGCATCGGCGAGGCGCCGGAGTGCATCGAGGACGAGCGAGATGGCGTCGTAGGCAGCGATCGCCCGGTCGAGCAGGTCGCCGGCGACGATGACGAGGTCAACCTTCTGGTCCCGGGCGATGGCGACGATCTCGTCGAAGGCCTGCTCGAACTCGCCCCGCCGGTCGACCCGGCCCAGCTTCTTGCCGACATGCCAGTCGGCAGTGTGGAGGATCCTCACGGCCGGCCCCGCCCCGGCGTCCGGGGGGTGTGGCTTCTTTGCGCGTCCTGTTGCGAACTCCGCAACGTGGTGCACAAAGAAACAGGCAGGACCCTGGTCATGACAGGCCCTCGAAGGGGTCGTCGTCCTCGACGGCCTCCTCCTTGCGCGTCGCCCAGGGCGGGAACGGGAAGGTGAAGACCAGGGGGGCGGGAATGCCCGGCTGGAACAGCACCATCGTGCCCGGCTTGAAGAGCCGTGCCCGCGCCCGGGTCGAGGGCAGCATCCACCCGTACTCGCTGCGCTCCGCCTCGGCGGCATCGAGGCGGCCCGTCACCCGGATGGAGGCGTTCTCGACGACCTCCTGCGCCACCCGGGATGCGGTCTGCTGGGCCCCGATCAGGATGATGCCGAGGGAGCGCCCGCGCTGGGCGATGTCGACGAGGGTCTCCCTGATGGGCGACTGCCCCTCCCGGGGGGCGTATTTGTTGAGCTCGTCGAGCAGGATCACCTGGAGCGGCTGGCGCTGGCCCGTCGCCTCCTTGTCGGCGAAGACCTCGTCGAGGATGGCACCGACGACGAAGCGCTGGGCGAAGTCGGCCAGCTTGTGGATGTCCACGACGCAGATCGTCTCGGCCATGCGGTCCACGCGGCGCCCACCGGGACGGATGAGCCGCCCGATCCGGGACTCGGCGGCGCGCAGGCGGCGCATGAAGGCCTGGGCGGTCCCGCCCGCCACCCGGCCGGTCCAGGCGAGCTCGGGTTCGCTCTCCACGGGGTCGAGGTGCTCCTCGACGACCTCGACGAGGTCGGCGAGCGATGCGACGGGCCTTCCCTCGACCATTGCCACGCCGGGGTTGCGTGGGTCGGGGACGGTATGGCGCTGCAGCTGCGACCGGACCCGCTCCTCGACGAAGGTGAGCTGGGCGCGGAAGTCCCCCGTCTCGGTGAAAAGGAAGCGCAGCAGGCCCCGCTCGATGAACTCCAGCGGCGTCCAGGAGAAGGCCGTCACCCCCTCCATGCGCGACTCGGTGTCGGGGATCAGCTCCGGCCCGCCCCGCACCGGCGCCCAGAAGGACACCGACGGAAACGGCTCGGGCGGCACGCCGAGGAGGGTCCACTGCTCCCTGGCCTCCCCCGTCAGCCGGGCGTTGGGGCGGTCGAGCCAGAGCAGGTCCTCTCCCTTCACGTTGAACACCAGCGCCCGCAGGTTGGCGGCTGCGGGCCCGACGATGTCGTGGTGGGCCGTCAGCAGGCGCAGGAATGCGAGGGCGAACGACGTCTTCGTCGCCACCCCGGACACGCCCGAGATCGAGACGTGGGCTCCCTTCGTCCCGTCGAAGAAGTCGAGGTCGACCCACAGCGGTGCCCCGTCCCTGGCAAAGCCGACGGGCAGGCGCCTCCCCATCTCGTCGGCGTACAGGGCCTCGTCTCGGGACGCTCCCGACACCCGCCAGGCGGGCTCACCCGGGTCGGGGGCCACCCAGATCTCAGGGACCACCCGGATGGTCTGGACGGTGGCCGACCGGGACTTGTCGGCATCCATGGTGAGCTCCTCGGCGATGCGGAGGGTGTCGGACTCGAAGCGGGCGCCCTCGTGGCGCGAGGCCACGCCGGTGACGACGCCGTAGGTCCGGACGGTGCCGGCCTTCGGCACCTCGGTCTCCACGACCACGAGGTCGTCGAGCTGGAGGTAGTTGGTCTCGTCGATGAGAACCCGGAACTCCGTGGTGGTGGCGGGCTCCAGGCCCAGCACCAGCCCCACCTGCTCCAGCTCGTCGTCAAACACCCGCGTGCTCCGGGGCACGGGCGACGGCGGAGCGGATGCGGCGGAGCACGAGCTGCCGGTCGCCCTGCAGGTGCCACAGCCGCCGCTCCAGGGTGGCGATGGGGACCAGGTTCTGGGGTGACCGGGAATCCCAGAACGGCTTCGAGGCGAAGCGCGGCAGGTGGAGCGCCGTCAGGTCGGCGAGCTCGACGGCCCGATGCAGCGGCAGGGAGGCGCTCACCTCGCACCGGGCCACCCCGGACCACGGGTGGCCACCCGGTGCGGCGGCGAGGCACAGGTACCACGAGTAATGGTGGTGATTCCTGTCGATGAGGGAGAACACGGGCGTGCGCTGTCCCGGCCCGAGGGCGGGGATGATCGGCCGCAGGGAGGCGTCGAGGTACCTGCCGTCCTGGCTCTTCACGTAGCCGATGACACTGAGGGGCAGCTCGCGGCGGAGCCGCCCGTCGGCGATGACGATGAAGCCCTCGTCGGCGAGCGAGGCCGCCAGGAGCCCCTCCCACTCTTCCCGCAAGGCCTCGAGCGCGAAGCGGGTGTCCTCGGGGCGCGGCCCGGTGGCCTGACGGGACTCGTAGTGCAGCACCTGCGAGACGAAGGGCATGTCGGCATGCTGGCCCTGCGGCATGACCAGCGCCCGGTGGACCCTGGTGGCCCCGAACCGGGTGGTCCCGTTGGTCTTCATCGCTCCGACGCCGATCGAGCCGCATAGCCCGGCCACCAGCTCCCCGCCGGCCTCGAGCAAGACCCTCGCATCGACCCGGCTTACGCCGTCGAGGAACGCCAGCGGCGGGAGCTGGCCGGCGGTGGGGGAGATCGGGGCCCAAGCGACGCCCTCGGCGGGCACGGCCCGGGCCGCACCAACCCCGGCGGCATCGGTGGCGTCGGGGTCAGGAGCGTCGATGCCGTACGACGTCCCGTACTCGGGACTCCACGCTTCGACCCACATGCGACCAGTCATGGTGGGGATCGTACTGAGCAGCACCGACAACCAGAGGGCAATTCTCGAGTCCTGCCCGAGAATTCTTCGCGGCCCCGCCGGTTGCCTCGCGCCCGAGGAACAGCCTCGGGTCTGCTTCGGCGCCAAAAAGCTTGGGAAGTATCATGGTTGTCATGCCTGCCATGCGATCCATCTGGAACGGGGCCATCACCTTCGGCCTCATCAGCATCCCGGTCCGCCTCTTCACGGCCGTCGAGGAGAAGAGCCTCAAGTTCCACCAGCTCCACGCTTCCGACAACGGGCGGATCCGTTACAAGCGGGTATGCTCCCTCGACGAGGAAGAGGTCCCCTACGACGAGATCGTCAAGGGCTACGAGTACGAGAAGGACCGGTACGTCGTCTTCAGCGACGAGGAGCTCGAGCGAG
>DASXNO010000226.1:0-7374 GCA_036495025.1 Actinomycetota bacterium
GGTTCCCTCTCCGATCTCCGGCACCTGACTCGCACGTCCATCCAGGCAGAGCTGGCCGGCCCTCCCTCGGGGCTGGCCGAGGTGCCCGGCGTGCACAACCTGCAGATCGAGGGCAACCGGGTGCGCTTCGACGTCGACACGAACGGCCTCGACGCGGCGTTGCGCCATCTGACCGCCGTGGGCGTCCGCAGCCTGATCAGCCAGCCGCCCACACTGGAGGAGCTGTTCCTCCGGCACTACCAGCAGGCCGCGGATCAACCGGCCTCGGATCAACCGGCCTCGGGGGACGGAAGGGCCTCGGAGCTGTCGCGATGAACACCCTGACGGGCACGGGCAAGCTCGTCCGCCTGATCCTGCGGCGAGACCGGCTGCTGATGCCCCTGTGGATCCTGTTCATCGGCGTGGTCCCGCTCAGCGTCGCTTCGTCCTTCGTCGCGCTCTACCCGACGGCCGCGGCACGTCAGCAGTTCGCCGCCCTCAGCGGTTCCAACGCGACGTTCGTCGCGCTCTATGGCCGGCTGTCTGGCTCGAGCCTCGGCGAGCTGGTCACTTGGCGCAGCGGTTTCGTCCCCGACATCGTCGGGCTGATCAGCCTGCTCACCGTGATTCGGCACACCCGCGTCGAGGAGGAATCGGGCCGCCGCGAACTGGTCGCCTCGACCGCCGTCGGACGAAACGCTGGCCTGGCGGCGGCCCTGGTCGCAACGTTCGGCGCCAACCTCGTCCTCGGCTGCCTCGTCGCGCTGGGCATGATGAGCCAGCACCTGCCGGCCGCCGGGTCCCTGGCCCTCGGCCTGGAGTTCGCGGCCGCCGGCTGGGTGTTCGCCGCAATCGGCGGGGTGGCCGCACAACTGACCGAGGGCTCCGGCGGCGCCAGAGGCATCGGCATCGGCGTCCTCGGCGCGGCCTACCTGCTGCGCGTCGGCGGCGACCTCAGTGCCCAGTCCGGCACGGGATTCTCCTGGCTGTCGTGGCTGTCGCCGATCGGCTGGGTCCAGCGGATCCGCCCCTATGCCGGAGACCGCTGGTCGATCGTGCTGCTCGTCGCGGGAGGAAGCGCCGTGATCGCCGCCGTGGCCTTCGCCCTGTCGGCGCGGCGAGATGTCGGCGCCGGCCTGCTTCCGGCCCGGCCCGGCCCGGCGACCGCGGCGCCCTACCTGCGCAGCCCGCTGGCCCTGGCCTGGCGGCTCCACCGGGGCCTGCTGGCGAGCTGGATCGCGGGGTTGGCCGCGGTCGGCGTCGTGCTCGGCGGCGTCGCGAACGGCGTCGGGAACCTGCTGCAGGGCAGCCGCAGCCTCCAGGACATCTTCACCCGCCTGGGTGGCCGCAGCGGCATCATCGACGCGTATCTCGCGGGCATGATGAGCCTCCTCGCCCTACTGGCGGCGGCCTATGCGATCCAGGCCACCCTCCGGCTGCGTGCCGAGGAGACGAGCGGGCGGGCCGAGCCGGTCCTGGCAACCGCGGTCGGCCGGCTGCAGTGGGCGGGCAGCCACCTCGTGTTCTCGATCCTCGGGTCGGCCGCGGTCCTGCTCGCTGCCGGGCTGACCACCGGGTTGACCTACGGGCTCGCGAGCGGCCACCCCGGCCGGGAGCTGCTTCGCGAGGCGGGCGCCGCGATGGTGCAGGTCCCGGCGGTCTGGGTGCTGGCGGCGGTCGCGGTCGCGCTCGTTGGCCTGCTGCCCCGGCTCGCGGCCGCAAGCTGGGGGGCGCTGGCGCTCTGCCTGCTCTTCGGCCTCGTCGGCGCCGCCCTGCAGCTGAGCCACTGGCTACTGGACATCTCGCCGTTCTCGCACATCCCCAAGGTCCCGGGCGGCCCAGTATCGGTCACGCCCCTGGTCACCCTCCTCGCCATCGCGGTCGCGCTGGGGGTCGCCGGCCTGATCGGGCTTCGCCAGCGCGACATCCCGGTCACCTGAGCGACCGGTCTTCGTCTGTATCGAGAGGAGACGTCCGGCCTGGTCGTGGTCGACCTGCAGGGTCGTGTGAGCGATCCCGAAGCGCTCGTCCAGCAGTTGCTCCAGGTCTTCGCGGACCCTGTGGCAGTCGTCGCCGGGGCGAACGAGGACGTGGGCCGACAGGGCGGGGAAGCCCGAGGTGATCTCCCACACGTGCAGGTCGTGGACGTTGGTGACGCACGGGTGGGCGACGAGGCTCTGGCCGATCTCGCGCGGCTCCATCCCGACGGGGGCGGCTTCCAGAAGGATCCGGCCCGCGTCGCGCAGGAGCTGGTACGAGGCGTGGAGCATGAGGGCGGCGACGGCCAGCGAGGCAAGCGAGTCCGCACGGAAGAATCCGGTCGTGAGAACGAGGACGGCGGCGACCGCGGTGCCGACGAACGCGTAGAGGTCGGTCAGGATGTGCTTGTAGCTTCCCCGGATGTTCAGGCTTGTCCGGTTGGCCTTCGCAAGCTGCCAGGTGGCGAGCAGGTTCACGCCGATGCCGGCAATCGCCACCGCCAGCATGGGGAGTCCCTCGACGCGCGGTGGTGCAATCAGACGATGGATGGCCTCGTAGACCACGAAGGCGCCCAGGACGAGCAGGGTCGCTCCGTTGACGAGGGCAGACAGGATCTCCGCCCGCTTCAGCCCGAAGGTCAGGCCGCCCTCCGGCGGGCGAGCCGCAAGGTTGACCGCCACCAGCGAGAGCCCGATCGCCCCGGCGTCGGTGAGCATGTGGCCGGCGTCGGAAAGGAGGGCAAGGGAGTGGGCCAGGATGCCGACGACCACCTCGCCGCACAGGAAGGCGAGGATGAGGGCGAGCACCACGCGGAGGCGACGCTTGTCGGCGTTCGGGTCGATCGCCTGGTGGTGGTGTCCTTCGTGCGGACCGCGAGGTGCCGTCATGTCAGCAGGCGTCGCAGCAGGCCTGCCCACGCCAGCTCTCGATGCCCTCCCGGACCGCGACACCGGCGATGAGGAGCGCGGCGAGGGAGTCGGCCCACCAGGCGCCGACCGCAGCGTTGGCTCCGAGGCCGACGAGGAGGGCGACGGAGAGGTAGGCGCAGACCATGTTCTGTCTCCCTTCACTCACCGTCGCCGCCGAGGCGAGCCTTTCGCCGACACGCCGCTTGGCAATCGCCAGGAGGGGCATGGTCGCAGCGGTGAACGTGGCCAGGGCAATGCCCGGCCAGCTCACCTGGGGATGGCGGCCCCCGGCGAAGGTCCGAATTGTGTCGACGAGGACGTAGCCAGCAAGCAGAAAGAAGCTGACCGCCACCAACTGCTGAGCCCGGCGCTCGGCGGTGGCGGATTCACGGCGGCGACGGCCGAAGCGCCAGATGATCACGGAGCTGGCGAACACCTCGACGAGGGAGTCCATGCCGAAGCCGATCAGCGCGGTCGAAGAGGCGGCTACTCCCGCACCCACGGCGACGGCGAACTCGATCAGGTGCCAGACGTTGCCGGTCCAGGCGAGCGCCGAGGCACGAACCGCCAGCCTGTCTCGCTGGACGGCAAGGCTGTCAGCCAAGCCCGGGCCCCGTCCCTTCATGACCCAGGTGCTGCAGGCCCACGTCGAGGAGAAGCCGGATGTGCGCGTCGTCGAGGGTGTAGAAGACGTTGCGGCCGCTCCTGCGGTAGCGGACGATACGTCCGGCACGCAGCAGCCGGAGGTTGTGCGAGCAGGCAGTCTGGCTCAGGCCCGTGACCGCCGCCAGATCGCAGACGCACAGCTCGCCGCCCTCGAGCAGCGCAAGGATGAGGCGGACCCGGCCGGCGTCGGCCAGCACCCGGAAGGTCTCCGCAAGCTCCTGGGACATGGCCTCGTCTGGCAGGCGCTCCCTGACGGCGGCAGCCTTCTCCGGCTCGACGCATTCCTCCTGGCAGCGCTCCAACGGCACGACGGGATCTCGTGTTGTATTCATATATGTGAAGATATCACGGCGTGGGGTTACCCAAGTGGCGACCGAAGGAGGTTGGTCCAGGAACGCGCGTATGCGCGCGTTCCTGACCTAACGTCTGGCCTACTGCGGCTCAGACGAGGTTGACGGACCGGAGGAGCTCAAGGTCGGACAGGAGCTCGCTGGGTGTCCCCTCCGCCACGATCGAATGGGCTTCGGAGAAGACCGCACAGCGGTCGGCGACGACGTCGAGCACGTCGAGGTCATGGGTCGCCATGACGATGGTCTTGCCACCCCGACCAAGCTCCGCGATCAACTCGACGAGCCACTGCTGGGTGCGGGGGTCGAGCGCCGCCGTCGGCTCGTCGAACAGGATCACCTCAGGGTTCATCACGAGCACCGAGGCGATGGCGACGCGTTTCTTCTCGCCGCCGGAGAGCTGGTAGGGCGCCCGGTCCGCAAGGTCCACGATGTCGAGCATCTCGAGGACGTCGCCGATGCGGCCCTCGACCTTGGCTCTCGGCCATCCCATCTGCAGCGGCCCGAACGCGATCTCCTCGCTGACCGTCGGTGAGAACACCTGGGCATCGGAGTTCTGGAAGACGAAGCCCACCCGGGAACGGAACCCCATCGAGAACTGCTGGTCCTCCAGGTTGTCCTCCGTGACGGGCTGGCCGAACGCGCTGAACGTGCCGGCGTCCGGGAAGACGAGCCCGTCCAGGATCTTGAGGAGCGTCGACTTGCCGCAGCCGTTGGCCCCGAGCAGGGCCACCTTCTCCCCGCGGCGGACGGTGAGCGAGACCTCCCGCAGGGCGGGGAATCGCTCGAGATAGGTGTAGGAGATGTCCCGGCACACCATGATCTCCTCTGCCGGAGGCGGGTCGGGGAGGACCGCACACTCCGGTCCTCCCGCCGGCGCACCGGCGGGAGCGGAAGGCTCAGCGCCCAAGGAGATGGTCCCCGCCCAGCACGAGCACCGCCCCGGCGAGGCACCCCAGCGCGAACGTCCAGTCGATCGCCTCGATGCGGAACGCCGCCAACGTCTTCGGGTTGCCGGTGTAGCCCCGTGACACCATCGCCATGTGCACCTCTTCGGAGAGCGCCTCGGCCTTGCCGAAGAGGGCACCGGCGGTGGCCGAGACAAACCGGCGCCCTTCGGACACGTCCGGCCGGGCGTTGCCGATCATCCGGGCCTTGCGGGAGACGTACATGTCGGTCACCGAACCGAGGAGCAGGAAGATGTAGCGGTAGGCCATGCCCGTAATAAGGATGAACATCTTCGGCACGAAGAGTGCCCGCAGCGCAGCCAGAAGGCGGACCCAGGGCGTGGTCAGCGTCAGCAGGACCACGAGGGAGATCGACACCGCAACCCTCGTCACGATCAGCCCGGCGGACGTGAGGCCCTGGCCGGTCAGCCCTTCGGCATGCCCGTGCCAGTGCCAGAGGGTCAGCACCACGTGGCCGTGCGTGATGAAGCTGAAGGTGGCCGGGATCACGATCACCCCGGTGAAGATCGGGATGAAGAGCCACACCCGTTTGATGAAGAAGCCGAGCGGCAGTCCGGACAGGGCCGCCAGCACGAGCGTCCCCACGTACATGCCGACCAGGAACGGTATGTGGCGGACGAGGGCGGCGACGACCAGCAGTCCCACCAGCGACAGCGCCTTTGCCCTCGGGTCCAGCCGCTGCAGCAATCCACTCTGCCCCGCGACGTCCTCGCTGAACATCGCCTGGCGCATCACGTTCGAGGCGCCCTCGATCGTCTTCTCGATGAAGCTGCCCTTCCGGCGCTGGCCGATGCAGCCGCACGGGCAGAGCGCGATCTCGCCCTGCGTCAGCCAGGTTGGCGTGGACGTCGCCGTCCGGGACGGGTCGCCACCGGCGCTCATGCGGTCAGCGTCCCGACCTCGTCCGGCGAGTCCTGCACATTCCCGGGAGCCAACCTCGGGGCCTTCCCGCGGACGTTGCGGCGGTCGGCCAGCCGGATGACGCCGATGATCGCGAGGACGACGAGACCGACGACGGCGATGCCGACGACGGCCGAGATCAGGTAGCCGACGACGGGGTGGTTCCCGGAGGCGAAGCCGTACCCGCCCAGCACCGCGTGGCGCCAGAACCCGTTCCACCTCGCCAGCCCGACGGGGACCGCCTTGAGGCCGTACTTGCCCAGGGCGAGCTTGCCCGGCGAGGCCTCGCCGAAGGCCCCTCCGGGAGCCAGGAGACCGAGGGGGGTCAGCGCCACCATCACACCGAGGCCGATCAGCGCCCACCGCAAGCGCACCCTCGCCCTCGGCCGGGGGGTGCCGGGGTCGAGGGGTGCGTCGCGGTGGTTGATGCGCAGCAGCGGGAGGTTCGCACGCTGGAGGTAGGCCACGACCCCGGCGGTGACGACGAACTCGACGAAGCCCGCCACCGTCAGGTGCGCCAGCGCCATCGCCGGGATGGTCTGGGAGAGATGGAAGGGCGCATAGAGGGGCGTTCCGTTGGCGGAGTGGAACAGGGCGGGCTGCAGGCCGAACTCGGTGGCGGCGCACATGGCGGCCGCATTGAGCCCGATGTAGCCCCCGAGGCCTGCCGCCAGCGCCCGGCGGGGCGAGGTGAGTGCAAGGCGCTGTGCGACGAGACGATAGACGGCGTAGCCCACGACCGGCATCACGAACGCCATGTTGAAGGCGTTGGCACCGAAGGCGAGGACACCGCCGTCGCCGAAGAACAGGGCCTGCACGGCCAGCGCCACGCTCACCGCGATGACGGCGGCCCATGGCCCCAGCAGCACGGCAATCAGCACCCCACCGACGGCGTGCGCCGTCGTGCCGTCCGGGATCGGCACGTTGAACATCATCACCAGGAAGCAGAAGGCGGCCCCGATGGCGACGAGGGGGACGTACCGGGTCTTCACCACCTTGCGGATCGCCCGGGAGGCCTTGAACCAGACCGGGATCATGACGGCCCCGAACACGACCTCCGTCTGAGGGCTCAGGTATCCATCGGGTATGTGCATGGTCGCACCTCCAGAGAGACGCTAACGAAACCTGGCCCTTATTGCAAGCTGGATGCACTTAGGTAGTCGCCGGGCGGAGGCCGGCGGAAGCCGGAAGCCCCTCGGGAAGTTAGGGGCAGGTCGCGCGTATGCGCGCGAATAGGGACTAAGTTCCCCGAAACCCCTAGAGGCGGGAGCGGACCTCGATCTTGCCGTCCTGCACCCGAGCCTCGTAGGAGGGCTGCGGCGCCGTGGCGGGTCCGCGGACGAGGGAGCCGTCGGCCAGGTTGAAGGTGCTGGCGTGCCACGGACAGGTCACCCGGCCACCCTCGATCGTTCCCTCGTGCAACGGCCCTCCGGCGTGCATGCAGTGGTCGGCCAGCGCTGAGAGCGTGCCGTTGCTCCGGCAGAGCATCACGTCGTTGCCGGCGGCGTTGACGAGCCTGGCCTCGCCCTCGGCGAGCTCATCGTCGGCGAGGACCGGCGTCCAGTCCTCGACCGGGTACTCGAACGCCGTGTGGTCGACCCCGATGCCCCTGCGGAACGACAGGTG
>DASXNO010000227.1:0-3183 GCA_036495025.1 Actinomycetota bacterium
CCAGGCCGGGGGCCGGGCCGGCCGCAGGCCGGTCAGCGGCCCCTACGCCGGGTAAATGGTCACCTCGGTCGCCTTGAGCGAGGCCCAGATCACCTCACCCTCGACAAGGGCCAGCTCCGCGACCGCGGCCGGCGTCACCTCGGCGACCAGCGGCACCTCGCCGTCCAGGCCGACCCGCACGCGGCTACCCTCGAGGTCGAGGCTGCGGACCTTCTCCCGCCACACGTTCCGGGCGCTGCCTTCGGGCTCCCGGGCGTGGAGCGCGATGGCCCGTGGGTGGATCATCGCGAAGACCTCACCCCGGCACTCCGTCGCAACGATCAGCCTCCCACCGGAGGCGAGGACAATCTCGTAACCTTCGGCCCTCCCCCGCAGCAGGTTGATCCCGATCAGCTCGGCCACGTACTGCGAGCGCGGGCGTTCGCTGACCTCGGCGGGCGTCCCGACCTGCACCACCCGGCCGGCCTCGAGGACGACGAGGCGGTCGGCCAGCGTGGCCGCCTCCAAGGGATCGTGGGTCACGAGCAGGCGGGCACCGGAGAAGGTCGCCAGGTGCCGGCGGATCTCCCGGCGCAGCTCGACCTTCGCCCCGGCGTCGAGGGCGGCGGTCGGCTCGTCCAGCAACAGCAGGCGCGGATCGGTCGCCAGCGCTCGAGCGAGCGCGACCCGTTGCGCCTGACCACCCGAGAGGGCTCGGGGGCGGGCCGCCACGTGGGAGGCGAGGCCCAGCCGCTCCAGCCATTCCCGGGCCCGGTCCCGTGCCCGGGCGCGCGGCATCCCCCGGCACCGCAGACCGAAGGCGACGTTCTCGAGGGCGGTCATGTGAGGGAACAGCAGGTAGTCCTGGAACACAACGCCGACGGAACGCCGCTCGGGTGGGACCCTGATCTGCCGTGACGGGTCCTCCAGTACCTCCTCGTCGAGGACGATCCGGCCACCGGACAGGGGAACGAGTCCGGCGAGGGCCCGCAGCAGCGAGGTCTTCCCCGACCCGTTCGGCCCGACGATGGCCACCACCTCGCCGTCGGCGACGGCGATCGCCGCGTCGAGGTCGAGGGCTCCGAGCCGGAGCACGATGTGGGCGTCGAGGCTCATCGCAACACTCGCCCTACCTCGTGGGGAACCAGCGGTCTCTCAGCGACACGAGGACCACGACGGAGAACGCAAGGAGGAGCAGCGACAGCACGATCGCGACGTCGGGCTGGCTCTCCAGCGCCACATAGACCGCGAGCGGCACGGTCTGGGTGGTGCCGGGGAAGTTGCCCGCGAACGTGATCGTTGCCCCGAACTCTCCCAGGGCGCGCGCCCACGCCAGGGCCAGGCCGGCGAACAGAGAGGGGGCCACCATCGGGATGGTCACCCGCCGGAAGGTGATCCACCGGGTGGCGCCCAGGGTCGCCGCCGCGTCCTCGAGACGCCGGTCCGCCGAGCGGAGGCCCGCCTCGACCGTGAGCACGAGGAACGGCATGGCGACGAAGGCCTCGGCCAGCATCGCCCCGGCCGTCGTGAACGGCAGGCTGAAGCCGGTGGCCCGGTAGAGCCACTGGCCGACGAGACCGTTGCGCCCGAATGCGAGAAGCAGCACCACGCCGCCGCCGACCGGCGGCAGCACCATCGGCAGCATGGTGAGCGCCCGGAGGAGGCTGCGGCCGGGGAGGTCGACCCTGGCCAGCACCCAGGCGAGCGGGATGCCGAGCAGCGCGGAGATCGCCATGGCACCGAGCGAGCACACGAGAGAGAGCCGCAGCGCGGTGCCGACCGTCGAGGTGGCGAGGTCGTCCACGACGTGGCTCCATGGTGCCTTCCAGAGCAGCCCCGCGAGCGGGAGCACGACAAAGCTCAGCGCCAGGACGAAGGGGACGGCGAGCGCCGGGGGGGGCCAGCGGGTGGTGGCCCCCACTTCCCTGGGGCGCTTCAGGACGGCGGCCGGCCTCACGACGGCGGCAGGAATCCGAAGCTCGCAAGCGTCGCCTGGCCGGCGGGCGACCTCACGTAGGCGACGAACGCCTGGGCAACCGCCTGGTTCGGGCTGCTCTTGAGCACGCCGATCGGGTAGACGGCGACGACGTTCTGCGCCGCCGGGATGGGCACCCCGTCGACGAACTGGCCCGCCGCCACCGACGCCTTCACGTCCGTCACGTAGACAATGCCCGCGTCCGCTTCCTGGAGCGCGATCTTCTGGGTCACGGCCGTGACATTCAGCTCGAGCGACTTCGGAACCACGGTCACCCCCGCAGCGGCAAGGGCCTGCCTGGCGTACTTCCCGGCCGGCACCGATGCGGGATCTCCCAGCACGACCGACACATCGGGCCGGGCGAGATCGGCCAGGGTTGCGATGTGCTTGGGATTGTTCTGCTGGACGACGATCTCGAGCAGGTTGCCGGCGAAGTTCTGCGGGAAATCGATCTTGCCGGTACCCGACAGCTTGTTCATGTTGTCCCCGTCGGCGCTCGCGAAGACATCGGCCGGCGCCCCGTTCTGGATCTGGGTCACGAGGCTGCCCGACCCGTTGTAGTTCATGGTCAGGTTGACCTTCGGGTTGAGGGCGATGAAGTCGGCCTTGATCCTGTTGAACGCGCCGGTGAGCGACGCCGCGGCGAAGACGTTCGCCGAGCCGGACAGCGACGACACGGACGGGGATGCGGACGGCCTGGGGGAAGGCCTGGGCGAAGCGGACGGCGAGGGCGACGCCTTGGGCGTCGCCGATGCGGATGCGGTCGGCGTCGGGGTCGGCGCCGGTGTGGCCGTGGCCGTCGCCGAGACCGAGGGTGTGGCCGTCTCGGTCACCGTTGCCGTCGGCGTGGCGGGGGCGGTCGAGGAGGAACTCGCCTTCACCTTGCTGCCGCTGCAGGCCGTGGCGACCACGGCGATGCAGGCGACGAGGGCAAGGCAGTACCGCAGTCTTGCGGGAGAGCGCATGCTGGACCCTTCCTTTCTTCCGTTCTCGGCGTTCCCCCCGTGGGCTACTGCCGAGACGGAAGCTCGATGACGACGCTGGTTGACTTCACAGATGCCACGGCGACCATCCCCGGTTGGAGGTCGAGCTCGTCGGCGGCCTCGCGGGTCATCAGCGAGACGAGGCGGAACGGGCCCGCCTGCATCTCCACCTGGGCCGCGACGCCGTCCTTCGTCACCTTGGTGACGATGCCCGTCATGTGATTGCGGGCCGACTGCGCTCGGTAA
>DASXNO010000228.1:0-8005 GCA_036495025.1 Actinomycetota bacterium
GCCCTCCCCGGCGCCCCCGCCCCTCGGCCAGGTCTGCAGCCTGGACGGCGCCACACCGACGGTCTGTTCGTCTCCGGTCACGTACACGGCGCTCGCCGCTGGGCAGCACAAGCTCGTGGTCACCGCCACCGACACCGAGGGTCCCACCACCAACACCGGCTCCGGGAGCTTCACCTGGCGTGTGGACACAACGGCACCGGCCGTGACGATCACCGATCACCCGTCTGATCCTTCGACCACAACGACTGCGACCTTCGGCTTCACTGCTACCGACCCAGACGACACCTCCGGTTCGCTCACCTTCGCCTGCAGCATCGACGCGGTGATGCCGACTCCGTGCACCTCGCCCGTCACCTACACGGGGCTCACGACGGGCCAGCACACATTTACCGTCAGGTCGACGGACCCTGCCGGGAACGTCAGCCCGCCTCAATCCTTCATGTGGATGATCCAATGAGGCGGGGTCTGCCCAGCTCGAGACGATCCGCCAACACGCGAATCGGGGTTCGGCCTCCGCGGGTCAGGAACCGGAGTCGGCGGGGCGCTGGGCGACGGTCACCTCAAGGTGGCGGACCTCCCGCGGGGGCCGCTCGGGCTCCCAGGGGCGGCGCAGGGACAGGGTGATCGCAACCCTCCCGGGCTGGATGGCGCGGACGACGGCGACCTCGTCCAGACTGCCCGACGGGGGAGGGGGTCCGCCCGCCGGTCGCGAGATCGTGGCGGCCGGCTCGACGGTGACGTCGACCACGCCGTCGGGGTCGGTCTCCACGTCCCAGCCGTACCCGACCGAGCCGGCGCCGGCGAGGGGGATCCGCACCTCCTCGCCGGCTACCAGCTCGATGCTGTCAGCGGGCACTACCGATGACCGGGCCTTCGTGCCATCCGGCACCGTCGCGCCAGTAGTGCTGGAGCATCCCGTCCGTCCGCAGCACGATGACCTCGAGGTTGAAGCCGAAGCTGCCCTGGATGAGTGCCGTCACCGCCTGAACGTCATGGCCGAAGGTCGCACTCATCGACCAGGCCATGCCGCCCGAGTTGTTCCTCCACCAGTGCTGTACCCGACCGCCCACGGCAACGCAGAGTTCGAAGTTGCCGATCGCGTCCTCGGTGCCCATGCCGAACTGTCCCTCGATCATGCACGGGGCGCTGGAGCAGTTGGCGCCGAACGTGGGGCCGGGGTGCCACACGTTGCCGTGGTCGTCGTCACGCCACCAGTGCTGCATCTGGCCGGAGTTGAGGACGCACACCAGCTCGAGGTTGCCCCTGGTCCCGTAATTGCTCTGGATCAGGGCAGGGCCGCTGAACATGACCCCCGAGCCGAAGCGCCCGCCGTCGGACCACGTCCACGGTGGCCCGTTCGTGCGCCACCAGTGGTTCAGCTTGCCGTCGGCGGTACGGACGACCACCTCGAAGTTGCCCGGGGCGCCGTAGTTGCCCTGGATGAAGCCCGGTACACCGGCAGCGTCGTTGGGCCCGAAGATGCCGCCGTCGTTCCACTTGTCGGTCGTCTGGTCGAGCCAGTAGTGGTGCAGGCGGCTGCCGGCCAGGTAGACACACTCGAAGTTGCGGTTGTACGTCGTCCCCGTGAGGGTGGGGCAGACCGAGGCGTCGTTGGCGAACACCGTTGCCGCGTGCCACGGGAAGCCCGCCGTGGAGTTGTCCCGCCACCAGTGCTGGATCTCGTTGCCGTGCACGGTCGCCAGCATCTCAAAGTTGCGGTGTGCCGAGCCGTCGCCGCTTTCGATCATGTTGCCGTTGTGGAAGCGGCGCTTGGTCCACGGGTCGGGGTTGAGGCTCTTGGCACCGATCTTGGCGTAGGAGTCGATGCCGGTCTCGCCGTAGGCGACCTTGCAGAACCCTCCGTCGCCGAACCCCGTCCCCCAGCTGTTCTTGCAGATCCAGTAGCCGCCGGCGTCGTTGTAGCCGACCACGAGCATGAAGTGCCCGCCGCGCTCGGTGGCGCTGGGGCTCTTGCGGTAGACCCCCGTGCCGACGGCGCCGAAGTCCGTGTAGACGTCGAACCACGTGACGATGGGGCCGACCGTGTCGATCCAGGCCTTCTGGTCGCTGATCGAGCCGAGGAACTGGTAGTCGTCCAGCTTGACGGTGCGACCGTTGCGGTCCGGCGTGGGGTTGTAGGGCGGGTCGTCCGTGCGGTAGGGATAGCAGTCGGGGTCGCAGATGCCATGCTGCTTGATCCAATCCAGCGCTGCCTGGGCGCTCCCGGTGTTGGCGCACTTCGCTCCCATGCCATCGTGAACGTCGCCCTCGGAGCGGTGGGTCCAGTAGGCGTGCTGGATGCGGGTCGTCGCCTCGACGAGGGCCGTCGCAGCGAATGCCCAACAGGACTCGCAGGGATCCTGGTCACGGACCGAGGTGATCCACGGCCATCCCCAGCGGTTGCGCCAGTCCACCGACGCCGCCGGCCCACCGCCGGAGGCAGGCGGGGGAGCCGGCGTTCCGGCGCGACCGGCAATCGACGTCTTGAGTTCCAGCGTCCGCCCGAGCGAGTTGGCCGCCGTCGTCACGGCGACGTCGGGGAGCGAGCCCCGGAAGCCCCGCAGCTCATCCGGAGCCTCCATGAGCCCGAGCTCGATGCGGCGCTGCACCAACAGCGGGTTGTTGATGGGCATCGCGCGGAAGATGGCTGCCAGATCGACGTGGGGGACTGCATCCGCCGGAGGGAGGTTGCCACGATCGCCACCGAGAGGATGGGTCGGGATGGGGTCGGTGGGCTTGAGGCGCGGATGGACGGACCAGCCCAGGTTCGCCGATTGGATCTCGGCCTGGAGGTCTGCGATGGTGCGGGGTCCGTCGTTCGGTGCCATGTCCCTGGCCTCCTCCGGGCGCGGCTGCGCCGCCCGTTTGCGCTGCGCCGGTCATTGCGAAGGCCGGGGTCTCCCGAGGGTTCGACCCTTCCGCCGACTTCCCGCCTCCGCTGGCGATGCCTCCATGGTCGTCCGGCGGGGCATTCGCAACAAGGGTGCTGGCACCACCGTTTCCCAGCCCGGCAGGTGGCCGATCCGCCCGCTACGCGACTCCGAGCCGCTCGGCGGCCATGGCGGTGCCCTGGACCCGTGCCGTGATCTTGGCAAAGGCCGTCTCGCGGCTCGTCGACGTGTCGTCGCCGAACGGCGAGAACCCGCAGTCGTCACAGGTGCCCAGGCGGTCCAGCGGAATGTACTCGGCCGCCTCGAGCACCCGGTCTCTCACCTCCTCGGGCGTCTCCACCCTCGGGTCGATGGGGTCGATGACCCCCACAAAGATCCGGCTGCGCGCGGGGGCGTGCTCCTTGATGAGATTGAGCACCCGCCGGCGGTCGGGTTCGCTCGCAAGCTGGATGTAGAAGATGCCCGCATCCAGCTCGAAGAGGGTCGGCAGCAGCTCCGCGTAGTCCACGTCCAGGCTGTGGGTCGAGTCCAGGTCTCCGCCGGGGCAGGTGTGGATCCCGATGCTGCGTCGCTCGTCCTCGGTGAACTTGCCCAGGACCTCGTTGTTGAGATCGATGAAGGAGTTCAAAAGCTGCTTGGACGGATCGAGCTTGAGCGACAGGCGCGCCTCCGTGAAGTCGATCTGGACGCAGTGCGCGCCCTTCTCGAGGCACTCCCGGATGTCGATCTCGGACTCGCGCACCAGGTCTTCGACAAACGCTTCCTGCGGGTAGCCAGGGAGACCCTCGGCGGGATAGAGGAGGCTCAGTGCCGAGGGCGCGATCACCGCCTGCTTCACCGCGACGTGGGCATGCTTCCTGGCCTGGTCGAGGTAGGTTCCGGCATGCGTCTGGTAGCGGAAGGGGCCGGTTGCCAGGCGAGGCAGTTGACGGACGTGTCCGTCGGCGAACGGGATCGTCACGCCGTCGGGCATGAGGTTGTCGAGGCCGGCGATCGGATAGGTTGCGAAGCTCGGCTTCGTCTGTTCGCCGTCGCTGATGACCTGGGATCCGGTGGCTTCCAGGCGGGCGATCGTGTCTCGGACGGCGGACTCGTAGAGGAGCCGAAGGTCCTCCTCGGACAGGCGCCCCTCGCTGTGTGCCCGCATGCCGTCGAGCAGCTCCGGAGGTCTGGGAATGCTGCCGATCTGCTCGGTGGGCAGGAGGGACCGGGGGGATGGCGATGCCGGTGCCCCCGCTTCAGGCCGAGACATCATGGCCTCCTTTCGTTGTCGAGGCTGAACCCGCGTGCCGGGGAACGTTTCCGGCCGCCGGAGTGGCGCTTGCTTTCCGTTTCGGGAGCGGGAGGCGTCCCGGCATCATTGGACGTGGGAAGCAACTGCCAGTCCACGACGAAATCGTCGGCGTCAGGCTCCAGCTTCTTTGAATGATTAGCGGTCATATTTACCGCTCAGCATACAAAGAAGCTCGGGAACCATCCTCATCTTCGAGCGGCGTGGAATCAGAAGTCTGCGCCATGAGACCAAACCTTAGGGGACACCGGGTCTCCCGCCATCCGTACCCTCGTACGGCATTCTGCGGGGAGACGATGCGCACCTACGTAGGGGGGCCCCACATGCGCGCATAGGCCCCTCCGAGGGCCAGCAGGGCTTCGTGCGTGCCGTGCTCTGCCGTGCGCCCCGCCTCGATCACGACGATCTCCTCTGCACGGCCCGCGGCGGTGAGGTCATGGGTGATGAGGACCACCGTTTCGTCCCTCGTCGCCGCCAGGAGGCCGTCGATCACCTCCCGCCCGGTCTCGGGGTCGAGGTTGGCCGTGGGTTCGTCGAGTACCAGGATCGGCCGGCCCGCAAGGAGGGCGCGGGCGAGGGCGATGCGCTGGGCCTCCCCCCCGGAGACCAGCGAGCCGCCGCTCCCGACGCGGGTGTCGAGGCCCTGGGGCAGGCTGCCGAGCCATGAAGAGAGGCCAGCGCGTTCGCAGGCGTCCATGACCTCCTCGTCGGTGGCGGCGGGTCGGGCGAGACGGATGTTGGCGCCGACGGTGGTGTTGAAGATGTGGGCCTCCTGGGCCAGGAGGCCCACGGTGTTGCGGACGTCCGCCTGCCGGTAGGCCGCCACGTCGTGGCCGTCGAGCGCCAGGGTGCCCGAGTCGACGCCGGCGAACCGCAGCAGCGCCAGGGCCAGGGTCGTCTTGCCGGCACCACTGCGCCCGACGACGGCGACACGCTTGCCCGGTTCGACGAGGAGATCCAGGCCGTCCAGGGCGAGGGGCAGGCCGGCCCCGTAGCGCACCCGCAGGCCGGCGGCCTCGACCGGACCGGGCTGGGGGGCGGGCAGGGGAGCGGCGGGATCGGCCACCGGTGCCGGGCGGTCGGCCACGGCAAACAGGCGTTGCAGCGTACGCAGGTCCGTCCGCAGCGAGTCGAGCGCCGCCGGCACGCTGCGCAGCAGCTCCAGGGTCGCCCATCCCAGAAGGACGAGCGCCCCGAGCTCGACGCCGGGGAGGCGGCCGGACCGTACGGCCGGAATGCCGACCAGCAGCATGACCACCGGGGCGAGCCCCCATGCCAGGAGTCCGAGCCCCTCCCGCACGCCGCCTCGCCAGGCGGCCCGCCGTTCCGCCACCTCGAGCTCCGCCTCGGCCCGCTCCAGTCTGTCGAGCCAGAGTGCCTCCCGGCCGTTGGCGACGATCTCCGGTGCCCCGTCGAGGAGGTCGGCGACCTCTGCGGACAGGAGCCCGCGATGGACGGCCAGGCGGCGTTCCTGGGCCGACTCGAGCCGCCGGCACACCGAGGGCACCAGCGCCGCGGCCGCGAGGGCGAGGACGCCCAGCGCCGCGGCTCCGGCGGGGAGGATCAGCCACGCAAGGACGAGGCTTGCGGCGGTCGCCACGGCTGCGACGGTCAGGGGCACCACGCCGCTGACCACCACGGACTGCAGGCTGTCGACGTCGCCCGCGAACCTGCCGAGCAGGTCCCCGCTGCGCTCGGCTCCGAGGCCGCCGGGTGCCAGAGGCTCGAGGCGTTCGTACAACCACACCCGCATGCCGCCGAGGGACCGGAGGGCGGCATCGTGTGACGCCAGGCGCTCGAGGTAGCGCAACGAGCCCCGGCCGATGGCCAGGAGCCGGACGACGCCGATCAGCACCATCAGGTCGGCGACCGACGGCCGGAGGGCGGCACGGGAGATCAGCAGCCCCGACGCGGCGATGAGGCCGATCGTGCTCACGGCGGCCCCCGACCCCGCCAGCACCGCAAGGAGGATCCGGCCCCGCAGCGGCGCCAGCAGTCCCCAGATCCGGCGGCGAGGCACGCCCGGGGCGCCACCCAAGGCGCCAGCGCGAAGGCTCGAGCCGCCCTTCAAGGCGCCGCCGGGTTCAACACGGGTCCTGCCGGCTCCAGGTACCTGCTCGCATCCTGCACGACCCGGCCCGCCTCCAGCCGCACCACCCGGTCCGCGGTGGCCACCAGGGCAGGAGTGTGGGCTACCACGACCACCGTCCGTCCGGCCATCAGCCGCCGGAGGGCACCGGACAGCTCGGCCTCGGTCTCGGGATCCAGGGCTGACGCCGGCTCGTCGAGGAGGAGCAGTGTCGCATCGCGCAGGAACGCCCGGGCAATGGCAATGCGCTGGCGCTGCCCCGCGGAGAGGCCCACGCCGCGCTCGCCCAGCACGGTGGCCGGCCCCAGCGGCAGGGCATCGACGAAGGCCGAGGCGCCTGCCAGCTCGAGCGCCCGCCGGACGTCGGCCGCCGAGGCGCCGGGTCTGGCGAGGCGCACGTTGTCGTCGATGGTCCCCCGGAACAGGTGGGGTCGCTGCGGGACCCAGGCGATCCGCGTCCGCCAGGCCGCAGCCGGGATCCCCGCCAACTCCCGGTCGCCCACGAAGATCCTGCCGCTCTGCGGCTCGGCGAAGCGAAGCAGCAGTGCCAGCACCGTGGACTTTCCGGCCCCGCTCGGCCCGGTCAGGGCGACGCGCTCCCCGGGGTGGATGGCCAGCGTGAGGCCGTCGAGGGCGGGCCGTGCCCGGCCGTCGTAGGAGAGCGACACGCCCTCGAATTGGATGGGCTCGACGCCGGGGTCGGGAAGCCCCACGAGCGCCGGCGGCGCCGGGGGAGCACCGAGTGCCAGGACCTCGAAGATGCGATCCGCCGCGGCCATCCCCTCGGCGCTCGCATGGAACTGGGCGCTGGCCTGACGCAGCGGGAGGAACACCTCCGGCGTGAGGATCAGGACGGCCAGCCCGGCGCCGAGGGTCATCCTCCCGTCAACGAGGCGGAGGCCGATCGACACGGCCACGAGGGCGGTCGCCACCGCAGCGATCGTCTCGAGGGCGAAGGCGGAGAGGAACGCCACGCGCAGGGTCTTCATCGTCACCCGGCGGTGCTCCTCGCTGACGCGGGCGATGTGCTCGGCCTGGGCTCCGCTCCTGCCGAACAGGCGGAGGGTCGGCAGGCCGTGCACGACATCGAGGAAGTGCCCGGCGAGGCTTCCGAGCAGACGCCACTGGCGGCGCGCCGGTGCCTCGGCGGCGACGCCGATCAGCCACCCGAAGAGGGGAACGAGCGGAAGGGTTGCGAGGAGGATGAGTGCGGAGATGCGGTCGGTGCGGGCCACCCAGGCGAGGACCGCCAGGGGCACGAGCGCGCTGAGCACGAGCTGCGGCAGGTAGCGGGCGAAGTAGGCGTCGAGGGCATCGACCCCGCGGGTCGCGGCCAACGTCAGCTCACCGGTGTGCTCCGCTCCGAGCCGGGCGGGTCCGATGCCGAGGATGTGGCGGCCAAGGCGCCGGCGGAGGTCACGCTTCGCCCGGGCGGACGTGCGGTGCGCCGCGGTCTCGGCCGCCCAGGCGAGGGCGGCGCGGGCGAGAGCCATTGCCGCCAGCCAGGCGAGGGCCGGCCAAACCGCCCCCAGCGACGCTCCGCCCAGAAATGCCCGGACGATGACCTGCGCCAGAAGGTACGCCTGTGCAACCAGCAGCACGGCGGACGCGCCGCCGATCGCCACGCTCGCCGCAACGTAGCGACGGACGGCAGGGCTCGCCCGCAGGAGCCTCGGATCAACCGGCGGGCCCCGGCGAGGCCGGGCACGCTCCTCGTCCATCGCGCTAGTCGCC
>DASXNO010000229.1:0-21911 GCA_036495025.1 Actinomycetota bacterium
GGACAAGCAGACATTCACCGACAGCAGCCAGGCGTCTCCCGCTCTGGTGGCATTCAACGGCGGCATGCGTCTCGGCTGGTCCGGGACCGACGTTCCGGCACACCTCAACCTGGCCACCCTGTCTCGCCAGGACGAGCCCGACCTGGGCGACAGCTTCGTCAAGCTGACACCGGACCTTTCCCTTGCCGACTGGTTCAGCCCCTGGAACACCCAACAACTCAGCGCCGCGGACGCCGACCTTGGTTCTGGCGGCATCCTGCTGCTGCCCGGGACATCACTGCTCCTCGGCGGCGGCAAGGAGGGCAAGCTGTACCTGCTCGACGCAGGGCATCTCGGTAAGTTTTGCGCCGCCTGCCACGATCCCGCAGGCGACACCCAGATTGTGCAGTGGTTCCAGGCTACGGGGACCAACAAGGGCGCAACCCCGGCTCCCCCGGGCACCCACCACATCCACGGCTCGCCGGTGCTCTGGAGCAGCCAGAGCGGCGGTCCTCGGATCTACGTCTGGGGGGAGGCAGACTGGCTCCGAGCTTTTCGTTTCAATGGCGCCATACTGGATCCCGCGCCGGTGGACATCAGCGACGTCACGGCTCCTCCTCGCAGCATGCCGGGCGGAATGCTGTCGATCTCGGCGCAGGGAGACCACGACGGCACCGGCATCGTCTGGGCGGCACACCCCATCCACGACGACGCCAACCAGGCCGTCGTTGACGGGATGCTGCAGGCGATCGATGCCGGCAACCTGAAGCGCGTGCTCTGGGACAGCACATCGAACCCTGCCGATGCCGTCGGTAAGCTGGCCAAGTTCACCCCCCCGACCGTGGCAAATGGCAGGGTCTACGTGGCCACGTTCTCCGGGAAAGTGTGCGTCTACGGCCTTCTGAATTGACGCTCGGGGAGCCGGCCAGACCGCCGGAGGGACTCTCTTGTTCCTCCCACCTGCGGGCGACTTGTAGGTAGTCGTCGATCGCGCGTATGTGCGCGATCGCGGACTATCCTCCTGCTCGCGCATCGCTTCGGAGTCGCAGGCCCGTGCTCCACCGTCGCTCAAGCTGCCAGAAGGGTGCCGAGCTTGGTGACGGTGTTCCAGTTGCGGGCCGTGACCGCGACCCTCAGGTTCTTCTCCACGAACCCGTGGACGTTTGGGGCTGCCAGGATTCCCTCCGGGCACCACTGGTAGATGACGCGGTCGCCCAGCCCCACCTCGGAGGGCGCGAGGCTCCGCGGGTCGTAGGTCGCCAGGAGCTCGGCGTCGAGGCTTGCCGAGAGGAACAGTGCCAGGAACCTCGATCCTTGGGCCGCCCCGTCCGCAACCCGGTCCGCGAAGGGATTGCCCTCGATCACTGCCCGCAGCTCGGGGCCGGTGCGGACCATGCAGCGGACCGACATCACGAACGCATCGGCGATGGCCCGTTCGATGCGGGCCGCCAATTCGTCGGGAAAGGCGTCGGGCTCGGCGTGGAAGACTGCGTTGCCGCTTTGCAGCAGGGTGACGACGTCGCTGAAGCCGAGCCGGGAAAGCAGTGCCCGCAGGTCGGCCATGGCGATCCGTTTGTGGCCCCCGACGTTGATGCCGCGGAGCATCGCCGCATAGAGCACTACGGGGCGGCCCCCATGGTGGCGACGTCGATGAGGACCTTGCCGACGGCCCCCGACTCGACGGCGGCATGAGCGTCTGCCGTGCGCTCCAGCGGGAAGCGGTGCAGCGGCAGCCCGGCCTCCTCGCCCACGCGCAGGGCGCCGTCCGCCACGGCGGCCGAGACCGCCTCGACCGCGGCCGCCTTGGCCGCCGGCGGCATGGTGTAGACGAGGACGAACTGCCAGCGGACGTTGGGCATCATCAGCGGCCGGACGGGCAGCAGCAGGTCCCCGTCGCCACTGGCGTAGACGGCGACGACGCCGAAGGGTGCCAGCACCGCAACGTCCAGGGCGGCGTTGGTCGCCGGGGCGACCTCCACGACGGTGTCGACGCCGTCCGGGGCCGCAGCCCGGATCGCAGCAGCGGGGTCGCCCTCCCGGTAGTTGACGACGTGGTGGGCGCCGGCGGCCTCCGCCAGGCGGCCCTTGTCCGGGCTGCTGACCGTGGTGATCACCGTCGCCCCGGCCCACCGGGCCAGCTCGATGGCGACGTGGCCCACGGCCCCCGCCCCGCCGGCGACGAGGACGGTGCGGCCTGCCAGAGCGCCGGGCGCCAAGCGGGCAGGGGCCGCCTCGCCAACCGTGAGGCAGCGATGCGCGGTGAGGGCCGGGATGCCGAGCGACGCCCCGAGATCGAAGGATGCCACCGGTGGTAGTGACACCGCGTGGTCCGAGGGGATGGCGATGAACTCCTGAGCCGTGCCGTCCGGGCGCTGCCAGAACGCCTCCCAGATCCAGACCCGGTCGCCGACCCGGCCGGGATCGACGCCGGGGCCGGTTGCCTCGATCGTGCCGGCGCCGTCCTGGTTCGGGACGACCCCCTCGGACTCGAGACCCCTCCCGCCGAGGCCTCCGCCACGGCGCGACTTCCAGTCGGTGGGGTTGACCCCGGACACGGCCACGCGCACCAGTACCTCGCCGGGCTTGGGCACCGGCTCGGGCCGGTCCACGAGGCGTAAGACCTCGGGGCCCCCCGGTTCTGAATAGACGATTGACTTCATACGGTCGACCTCCGTTAAATTGCGCCGATTGCGTCCTGTGCGACGCTCTCTGGGCAAGAGTTCAGCTTCAGTTCACCTCATTGTTACTTCCTGGTCACCACCCCTTCTCCTTGGCTCGCTACGTTTTTGCCAAAGATCCGATCAGTGTCACCCCACGGGGGAGGGGAGCTATGGAACCGCACCCAAGCACGTCAGGCATGCTCGTTCGCCCACGGCCGGTGACCAGTCGCTACGGCGGCCCAGGCGACACCCCCGCCAAGCGACGGGCGGCCCGCCAGGAGCGGCGCCTCCGGGCCTACCGCATCGCTCAGGCCGTCCCCCACATCCCCCACGGTTCCCGCGTCCTTGACGTCGGCTGCGGCGACGGGGAGCTGTTCCGCTGGCTCGGGTCCCGGCTGGGACTCGGCATCGGCATCGATCCGATGCTGCCCGGCTCCATCGTCGGGGCACGCTACCGCCTGACCAAGGGATGGTTCCCCGAGGACCTGCCGGAGACGGGGGGCTTCGACGTCGTCACGATGCTGGCGGTGCTGGAGGAGGTCCCGGTTGAGGGAAGGGCATGGCTCGTTGCCGCCTGCATCCGTCGCCTCGCCCCCGGCGGGCGGCTCATCTTCACGGCCCCCCCGGAGGTGGCCGACCAGCTCCGCATGTCGGTGGCGACCCGGCTCGACGTGGGGCCGGAGGACCTGTTCGTCTGCCTCGTGGACGGCCCCTCCACCCCGGGCTCATCGGCGCTGGGGCCGGACCGCGTGCGCTGAGCTCCGCCGTCCAGATCCGGCACCCTCGTCCTCGTCGGGCGGTCCGGAGCCCAGGGTCCGTCCAGGCAAGCAGCACTTGCCGTCATCGTCAGAGAGGGTCATGAATGTCGGAGCTGGAGCAGGTTCCCTTCGAGGGTGTCGATTTCGCAGAGAACCCGGAGCCGCGTTGTCCCTGCCTGCTCCTGCTCGACACGTCGGCGTCGATGAGCGGCAGGAAGATCGGCGAGCTGAGCTTGGGCCTGCAAGCCTTTGCCGACCAGCTCCAGGCGGATTCGATGGCTGCCAAGCGGGTGGAGATCGCCATTGTCACCTTCGGCCCCGTGCAGACGATGCAGGACTTCGTGACGGCGGATGCCTTCCGGTCCCCCCGGCTCGTCGCCATCGGCGACACGCCGATGGGGGCCGCCATCGGCCGGGCGCTCGCCATGGTCGCCGAGCGCAAGGAGGCGTACCGGCAGAACGGGATCGGCTACTACCGGCCCTGGGTCTTCCTTATCACCGACGGAGCCCCCACGGACGACGTGACGGCGGCCGCCGCGGCGATCCGGGAAGGGGAGGCCGCCAAGTCCTTCATGTTCTATGCGGTCGGCGTCGAGGGGGCCGACATGGACCGCCTGCGCTCGGTGTCGGTGCGCCAGCCGCTCGCCCTGCGCGGCCTGTCGTTCCGGGAGCTCTTCGTCTGGCTCTCCAACTCGCTCGGCAGCGTGTCCCGGTCCCAGCCCGGCGAGGCGGTCCCCCTGGAGAACCCCGTGGCGCCAGACGGCTGGGCCGTGGCCGGCTGACGGGGATGTGGCGATTCGCAGCGGCTCAGGCGACGGGAACCTCGCATCTGCGGACCGGCTCGCCGTGCCAGGACCGGCTCGCCTGCTCGGTGCTGGCAAACGGGTCCCTGGCGGCGGCGGTCTCTGACGGGGCCGGGTCGGCATCGAGGGCCGAGGTGGGCGCCGAGATCGCGGTGCAGGCCGTCGTCAAACGGCTTCGGCGGCATCTGGAAGAGCCGGATGGCCCGGCCCTGACCTGCGCCCTGCAGGATGCCGCTCTCTACGCTCGGGCCGCCATCATTGCCCGCGCCGAGGAGGACGGCGAGGAGGCCGGCAGCTACGCGGCGACCCTGCTCGCCCTCATCGGCACGCCCGACGGCGGTGCCGCCCTGCAGATCGGTGACGGGGTCATGGTGGTCGGCGGGGAGGTTGGCGGATGGCGATGGCTGTTCTGGCCCGAGCGTGGCGAGTACGCCAACACGACGAGGTTCCTCACCGATGACGACGCCCCAGACCGGATCCGGGTGGCCGAGTTCCCCGAGAGCCCGACCGACATCGCCATCATGACGGACGGCCTGCAGTCGCTCGCTCTCGACTACGCCGGCGAATCCGTCCACGAACCCTTCTTCCGCGGGATGTTCCAGCCGCTGCACGCCTCGTCGGGGTCCGGGGAGCTCCCCGCCCTCTCGGTCTCCCTGGAGGAGTTCCTCTCCTCCGACCGGGTCCGCTCGAGAACCGACGACGACGTCGCCCTGATCCTGGCGACCTCCGGGAGCCCGGCGCCGCCGGACTGATGGATCTGCAGCTCCTGCAATCCGGGGAGACGCTCCACCTGGGGCAGCAACTGGGAAGAGGTGGCGAAGGCACGGTCTTTGCGGTGCACGGACGGCCGGGCCAAGTCGCCAAGGTCTACACGACGCCGCCCGGGCCGACCAAGGTCCGCAAGCTCAGTGCCATGACCGTGGCGGCCAACCCCGAGCTGCTCGGCATCGCCGCCTGGCCGTCCGACCTGCTGGTCGACCGCACCGGGAATGTCCTCGGCTTCGTCATGCCTCGCGTCAGCGCCAAGCAGGACATCCACGAGCTCTACAGTCCCAAGAGCCGGTCCGAGGCCTTCCCGGACGCCGACTTCCGCTTCGTGGTGGGGGTCGCCGCCAACGTCGCCCGGGCGTTCGGGACGCTGCACCGGGAAGGCCACGTGGTCGGCGACGTCAACCACGGCAACGTCCTCGTCGGCCCCGACGGCACGGTGATGCTCATCGACTGCGATTCGTTCCAGGTGCGCGACGGCGCCGAGGTGTTCTCCTGCGACGTCGGCGTCCCGCTGTTCACTCCCCCCGAGCTGCAGGGGTATGGGTTCCGGGGGCTGCTCCGCACCGAGAACCACGACCGCTTCGGGCTGGCGGTCCTCCTGTTCCACCTGCTGTACCTGGGCCGTCATCCGTATGCAGGCCGGTATGCGGGCGCGGAGGACATGCCGATCGAGCGGGCGATCGCCGAATTCCGCTTCGCGTACGGCCCCGACCGGTGGGCGAACGGGATGGAGCGCCCGCCGGGGGCGATCCCCCTGGAGACCATGGGGCCCGAGGTCGGGCGACTCTTCGAGGGGGCCTTCGGCCGGCTGGGAGCAGGCGAGGGCCGCCCCGACGCCCAGAGCTGGGTGCGCCTGCTCAGTGCGCTGCTGGCCGGGCTGCGGCGGTGCGCCGCCGTCGAGAGCCATTACTACCCGCCAGGGGTCGACACCTGCCCCTGGTGCGAGACCGAGGCCCAGACCGGGGCGCACCTGTTCGGGCGAAGGCCTCCCGGCGTCGCCGAAGGCGTGGCCAACCTCGACGAGATCATGGAGGCGATCGAAGCGGTCGCGGGCGCCGGGGCCGCGCCGCCACTTCCCTCCGAGCGGCCCCGCGCGGGTGCGGTGCGCCCCCGACGGCCGTTGCGTGGGACGGCATTGGTGGGCCGCCGTCGGCCAAGCGGTGCCGGTGCCGCCCGCGCCGCGGCATGGGCGGAGTGGGACCGGCTCGTGGCCCGGTGGCGGCGCGAGGCCTCGGGCGCTGCATTCGAAGAGCGCCGCAGTTACCTGGTCGCGTGCGCGGCCAACCTCGCCGACCTGCCGGACCAGCGCTCCCAGCGGCTCGTGGAGCTCGAGGCCGGTCGCGAGGCGAGCCAGCTCCGCCGGTATCTGGACCGGTTCCGGATCGCGGGGGCGAACATCACCGGGATCGGGCCGGGACGGGCGTCGATGCTCGCCTCCTACGGCATCGAGACCGCGGCCGACGTCTCCCGGAAGAGCATCGCCGCCATCCCGGGGTTCAATCGCATGCTGACGCTCGAGCTGGTCCGCTGGCGCCGGGACAAGGAGGCGAGCTTTACCTTCAACCCGAACCAGCCCGTCGACCGCCGCGACATCCAGGCCATGGACGTCGAGCTGGCCGCGCGCCGCAAGGAGCTTCTGGCCGAGCTGCGGGAGGGTCCCACGTCGCTGCGGGCGGTTGCGGCGCAGACCCGGGTGGCCCGGGAGCGGCTGATGCCGCTGCTGGAGGACGCCTGGGCGGCCCTGGAGCGCTGGGAGCGTCGCTGAGCGTCAGACGCTGAGCGTCAGACGATGACTTCGAGCTCCCCGCGCCCCTCCGCTCTCGGGGCGTAGTCGTCCCAGGCGGCAACGTGCCTGTTCCTCGAGGGCACGCAGGACCCGTTCTGCAACCTTGACCTCCTCCGAGAGCACCTGCCGTCGCTCGGCGGCCCGGCGACGCTGCACGTGGTGGAGGGCGGCGACCATTCCCTGCAGGTCCGGGCCTCGTCGTCGCCCGACGGCAGGCCGCAGAGCCCCGCCAGGGTGATGGCGGGGCTCGCGCCGGTCGTGTCGTCCTGGTTGGACATCGTTGCCGTGGGAGCCTAGGCGGCCAACGCGCGCCGGCGCGCGACCCCCGTCAGGCGCCGTACTTGATGAGGCGACCCGCCCCGGCCAGCATCAGGCCCATCACGTCCTTGCCGAGGATGGACCCGTAGCCGCCCGCCCGGGCGGCCTCCTCGTCGAAGACCTCGACCCCGTCGACGCCCACCCGCGGCCCCCAGAGCACGAAGGGCACCGGATGCCACGAGTGGGAGCGGAGCTGGCTCGGTGTTGCGTGGTCACCGGTGACGCAGATGACGTCGGGGTTGAGCGCCACGATGTCGGGGACGACGGCGTCGATCTCCTCGATGGCAGCGACCTTGCGGTCGAAATCGCCGTCCTCGCCCGCGGAGTCGGCCTTCTTGTGGTGGAAGTAGAAGAAGTCGTGGTCGGCCCAGGCGGCGCGGAGCGCCTCCATCTCCTCGGCCACACCGCCGACGACGGTCGTCACGTCCATGCCGAGGATGCGGGCGATGCCCGTGTACATGGGGTAGATCGCGATCCCCTGGGCCCGAAGCTGGTAGCGAGCAGGAAACAACGGCAGCTCCCGCAGCGTGTCGAAGCCCCGGAGTAGCAGGAAGTTGGCCCGCTCGTCCTCGAGCGTCACCGCCAGCTGGGTCAGGATCTCCGAGAGGTAGGCCGCCGTCTCCACGGCCTCGGGCGCCGTGGCGGTGGGTGGCCTCGGCGGGAGGCCGGTGATCTGGGGGTCGGTGTCGAGGAGGCAGGGCGACAGGCCCTCGCCGCGCAGCACCAGGAGCGCCCGGTGCTCCCGTTCGGTTTCCAGGAAGACCTCCACCCCCGCCGGCGGAGTGAGGCTGGCGAGGATCTTGACGCAGAGGCGGGCGTTCTCGTCGGTGGAGATGCGCCCGGCCCGCCGGTCGGCGATGACACCGAGGGCGTCGAGGGTGCAGAAGTTGACCCGGGCCGCCACGTCGCCGGGTTTCAGGGGGAAGCCCACGCCAGCCGCCGACAGGGCTCCCCGCCCGAGCTCGTAGACGAGGGGGTCGTACCCGAAGACGGCCAGGTGGCCGGCGCCGCTGCCAGAGGTGACGCCGGGAGCGATGACCGTGTGGAGCCCGCTCGACCCCTCGCGGGCGAGGCGGTCCATGTTGGGTGTCCGTGCTGCGTGCAGCTCGGAGCCGCGCTCGTCGGTGCGGACACCGCCGAGGCCGTCGACGAGGACCAGGACGACCCTGGTCGACGCCTCCGTCACCAGCCGGGGGAGCAGCTCGGTCATGGTTGGCGAGTGTAGTGGACCCCCTCCCACCTGGCACGCCACCCCGCTGGAGCCGCCCCGACGCGGAGAGCGGGAAGAAATCACATTCGTGCAATTTGCCCCCGCGTCCACTACCATCGCTGGGGAGATGTTTCTCAAGTCCCTGGCACTCCGTGGGTTCAAGTCCTTTGCGGACAAGACCACGCTTGCCCTTGAGCCGGGGATCAGTGTCATCGTCGGCCCCAACGGCTCGGGCAAGTCCAACGTCGTCGATGCCATCTCGTGGGTCCTCGGTGAGCAGGGCCCCCGGTCGTTGCGCGGCGGGCGTATGGAGGACGTCATCTTTGCCGGCACGCAGCGCCGCCCGGCGCTAGCCATGGCCGAGGTCAGCCTGACCATCGACAACACTGCGGGCGACCTGCCCCTCGAGTTCACCGAGGTCACCATCACCCGGACCCTGTTCCGATCCGGTGAGGCCGAGTACCGCCTCAACGGGTTGCCCTGCCGGCTGCTCGACATCCGGGAGGTGCTGTCCGACGGCGGGATCGGCCGGGAGCAGCACACGATCATCGGCCAGGGCCATCTCGACGAGATGCTCACGGCCGACCCGATCCAGATCCGGGCCTACGTCGAGGAGGCGGCCGGCGTGGCCAAGCACCGCCGCCGCAAGGAGCGGGCGCTGCGCCGCATCGCCGCCACGGACGCCAACCTTGTCCGCATCTCCGACGTGCTGTCGGAGGTCCGCCGCCTGCTGCGTCCCCTTCGAGAACAGGCCGAGATCGCCCGGCGCCATGCCTCGGTGGTCGAGGAGCTCGAACGCATCCAGGTGATTCTCGCCGCCAGGGAGCTGGGAGCGATCCGCCGCCGGCTCGGCCCCGACGGGGCCGTCGACCTCGAGGCGCCCATCCGCGCGGCCGAGGGCGAGGTGGCCGCCGTCGATGCCGCCCTCGCCGATGCCGGCACCCGGCGGGCGGAGGCGGCGGCGGCGACGGAGCGGGGACGGGAGCTCTCCTGGTCGCTCAACCGCCTGACCGAGCGCCTCCGGGCGCTGGCCCGGCTCGCCCACGAGCGGGAGCGCAGCCTGTCCGCCGAGCTGGCCGGCATCACCGAGGCCGGCGCTCAGGCCCGACTCGACGAGCTTGCCCGGGAGCTGGCGGGGGCCGAGTCGCTGCTCGAGGAGGCGGCGGCCGCCGCCGAGGCCGCCGACGCCCGGGTCGCCACCCGGCGGGAGGCCCTCGCCCAGGCAGAGGCCACGCTGGGCGGCGTCCAGGCAAGGGTCCTGCCGCTGCGCAATGCCCAACGGGAGGCTCAGGGCATCGTCGTCCAGGCACGGGGCGAACTTGCAACGCTGACGGCGTCGATGGAGGCGGCCGAGGCGGAGCGCACCAGGGCCGAGGAGCGGCGCAGGGTCCTGGAGGAGGCTCGACAGCGCGCCATGGCCGCGCTCGAGGAGGCACGGGCGGCACTCGGGGAGCTCGAAGCCGCGGAGGCGCCCCACGTCGAGGTCATCGCAGAGCTGGAGGAGCACCTCGAGACGGCCGAGCAGGAGCGCCAGGCGGGGTTGTCGGCGCTCGCCAGGGCCGAGCGCGAGGCCGCCACCTGGCGCGCCCGGGCCCAGGTACGGGACGGGGCGTCACCCGCGGCGGCGCGGCGCATCGCTGCCAGCGGGCTCGAGGGCGTCATCGGCGTCCTGTCGGACCTCCTCCAGATCCCGCCTGCCTCCAAGGCGGCCCTCGAGGCGCTCGTTGGCCCGGCGGGCAGCGTCCTGGTGGTGGCCGACGCCGCCGCAGCCGAGCGGGCGCTCCAAGCGGCCGGAGCCGGAGAGCCGCTCGGGATCCTCGTCGCCTCGGGCGCCGACACTCCCATGCTCGGCGGCCGCCCCCTCGCCGACCTCCTCCGTCCCATCTCGGGTCCGGCGGCGGCGGCGCTGGCGGGCGTGTACCTCGCCAGGGGATCGGGTGAGGCCGCCCGGCTGGCGGGTGAGCACCCCGAGGCGGTGTTCGTGACGCTGGACGGCGTCATGGCCACCGGCCGGCTGCTGGTCAGCACGTCGGCCGCGGCCGGGGCCAGGGCCGCCGAGGCCGAGTCCCAGCTTGCCGCGGCACGGGAGCGCCTGTCGGCAACCGAGGCTGAGATCGCTGCCGTGCGGCGGAGGTATGCGGAGGCGGCCTCCGTCCTGAACCGGGCCGACGCGGACATCGCCGCAGCCTCCGACCGCGCCGCCTCGGCCGAGCGGGAGCTGCACGCGCTGGACCGCGAGGCGGGCGTCATGGAGGACGCAAGCCAGCGGAGCGCAGAGGCCACGACCACGCTCGCCGGGCGCATCGCGGGCCTGGAACGGGGCCTCGTGGAGGGCCAGGCGCGTGCCGACGCCGCCGCCAGGGAGCTCGAGACCTATGCCGACGAGCAGGCGGCCACCGCCCGGACGCGGGGCGAGGCCGCCGGAGCCCTCGACGAGGCACGCCTGGGGGCGGCCAGGGCGGCAGAGCGCCGCCGCCTCCTGGTCGAGCGGTGCAACGAGCTGCGATCCGCCCTCGCGCGCGCAGTGGCCCAGGCCGAGAAGGTCGGCGGCCGGCGTGCCGATCTTGCCGCCCGGCTGGAGGGGGCCGGGTCCGTCTTCCGTGCGGCGGGGATCCTCGGGGAGGGGGCGGGGCGCTGGGCGGCGGAGGCCGAGGAGGTGTACCGGGCCTGCGGGCGAGCGACCGCCGAGGTCGACGCCGCAGTCGCCGAGCTGCAGGAGCGCCGGACCGAACTCGTTGCCACCCTGGACGCCCTGCGGGAGAAGGCCCGGACCGAGGGACTGGTCGCGGCAGAGCTACGGATCCGCGCCCGCATCATCGAGGAACGCTGGGGGGAGGAGGGCCGTGACGTCGAAGCCCTGGCGGAGCGGTTCGGGCAGCGCCTCGAGGACGAGGACCCGACGTCCCTGATGGACCCCTGGGACCGCTCCGCCGCCGCCGAGGACGAGGCCCTGCAGCGGCGCCAGGCCCGGCTCGAGCGGGACCTTGCGGCGATGGGAAGGGTCAACCCGCTCGCGGAGGCCGAGTTCGAGGAGCTCACCGCTCGGGAGCAGTTCCTCACCGCCCAGATCGCCGACGTCCGCTCGAGCCGCCGGGACCTGCTGAAGGTCGTTGCCGAGGTGGACGACCGGATCCGGGAGCTGTTCCTCAGCGCCTTCTCCGACGTGTCCCGCGAATACGAACATGTCTTCTCGACCCTGTTTCCCGGCGGCGTCGGGCGGTTGCGCCTGACCGATCCGGCCGACGTGCTCGAGACCGGCGTCGAGGTCGAGGCCCGGCCCGGCGGCAAGAACCTGCGACGGCTCTCGCTGCTGTCCGGTGGGGAACGGGCGCTGGCCGGCCTGGCACTGGCCTTCGCCATCTTCCGTGCCCGCCCCTCACCGTTCTACGTGCTCGACGAGGTCGAGGCCGCGCTGGACGACATCAACCTGCACCGGTTCCTCGGCCTCCTCCGGGAGTTCCGCAGCAGCTCCCAGCTCATTGTCGTCACCCATCAGAAGCGGACGATGGAGCTGGCGGACATCCTCTACGGCGTTTCGGTTCGCGCGGATGGCGCGAGCCGAGTAATCTCGGAGCGGCTGCGCTCCCTTCCGGGCTCACCCGAGGGACTGGTCGGTCGGGATCTCGTCGACCGGACGCTGCCGCTGGAGAACTGACGGCGCTGGACGCCGTCCCGGTGGGGAGAGTCGAGTCGTTGGAGATGCTGAAGAGATGAGGCGGGCCCGGTGACGTTCATCATCCTGTTCGTTGTGGGCGCGGCCATCCTGTTCCTGCTCACCGTTGGCCTGGCCCTGCTAGTCGGCCGCCGTCCCACGACCGCCGTCGCTCCGCCTCCGGCACCTGCGAAGCCGGCGCCCGAGGCCCCGCCCAAAGCACCGCCAGCGGCCCCTCCGGCCCCCCCTGCCGCACCACCCGAGGCGAAACGCGCCCCCATCGAGGCCCCGCCCGCGCCTCCGGCCCCGCCCGCCGAGGTCGTCGAAGCGCCGCCGGTTGCCCCACCGGCCCCTCCCGCTCCGCCGGCGGCCCCGCCGGAGGCCCGGCCGAGCGTCGCGACCCGGTTCCTCCGCAGCCTCACCCGCAGCCGGACGGCGCTCGGCGAGCGTCTCGGCGCCATCATGTCGAGGGGCAGGCTCGACGAAGAGGCCTGGGAGGACGTGGAGGAAGCCCTCATCCGGGCCGACGTCGGGGTCGCGGCCACCGATGCCATCCTCGAGTCCCTCCGCCGCCAGAAGTTGAAGCCGGAGGAGCTGGGCGAGGCCCTCCGTGCCGAGCTCGTCGGCATCCTCGACCGCTCCGACCGCACCTTCCGCTTCTCCGACCGGGCCCCGACGGTCTGGCTCGTGGCGGGCGTCAACGGCACCGGCAAGACCACCTCGATCGCCAAGCTGGCCAGGATGCTGCAGGGGGAGGGCAAGACCGTGGTCCTCGCCGCCGCAGACACCTTCCGCGCGGCGGCGATCGACCAGCTCGGGACCTGGGCCGAACGCCTCGACGTCCACATGATCCGCCACGCCCCGGGGGCCGACCCCGGTGCGGTGGTCTTCGACGCCGTCGAGTACGCGCTCGCTCGCTCGATCGATGTGGTGATCGTCGACACCGCCGGGCGGCTGCACACCAAGTCGCCCCTGATGGACGAGCTGAAGAAGATCCGCCGCATCGCCGAGCGCAAGGGCGAGGTCACCGAGGCCCTCCTGGTCCTCGACGCCACCGTGGGCCAGAACGGCATCGCCCAGGCCCGCACCTTCGGCGAGGCGGTCCAGGTGACCGGCGTCATCCTGACCAAGCTCGACGGCTCGGCCCGGGGCGGCATCGTCGTGGCGGTCCAGGAGGAGCTCGGCATCCCGGTCAAGGCGGTCGGCATCGGCGAGCAGATGGCCGACCTCGAGCTCTTCGACCCGAAGGCCTTCGTCGACGCCCTGGTGGAGGTCCCTGCTTCATAAGAAGCCTGGTAACTTTTCGCCGCATAGCGAAGCTTTTCTTCCAGACTTCTCGGGCGAGCCACATAGAATGGCAATGTGTTCGACAACCTCGGCGACCGCCTCGATGACATCTTTCGCAAGCTCCGCTCACGCGGGCGGCTAACCGAGAAGGAGATCGACGAGGCGCTCCGGGAGATCCGGGTGGCGCTCCTCGAGGCCGACGTGGCCCTCCCGGCGGTGCGGGCCTTCCTCCAGCACGTGAAGGCCGAGGCCCTGGGCGAGGATGTGCTCAAGTCCCTCACCCCCGGCCAGCAGGTCATCAAGATCGTCCACGAGGAGCTGGTCCAGATGCTCGGCGGCAAGACGGTCGGGCTTGCCTCCGCCTCGAAGCCGCCGACGATCATCATGCTCGCCGGCCTCCAGGGCTCCGGCAAGACCTCGACCGCCGCCAAGCTCGCCTCCCTGCTGCGTCGCAAGGGCCAGCGGCCGCTGCTCGTGGCGGCCGACCTGCAGCGCCCCGCCGCCATCCGCCAGCTCCAGGTCCTCGGCGAGCAGGCCAAGGTCGCGGTCCATGCCGAGATGGGCCAGACCGACCCGGTGGCCGTGGTCGAGCGGGCGCTGGAGGAGGGCCGGCGTGACGCGGACGTCGTCATCCTCGACACCGCCGGCCGGCTGCACGTCGATCCGGAGATGATGGACCAGGTGGCGAGGGTCCATGCCGTCGCCCAGCCGCACGAGGTCCTGTTCGTCCTCGACGCCATGACCGGCCAGGACGCCCTCGTCTCCGCAAAGGCCTTCGCCGAGACCATCCCGCTCACGGGCATCATCATCACGAAGCTCGACGGCGACGCCAGGGGTGGCGCGGCGCTCTCCGCCGCCACCGTCACCGGTCAGCCGATCAAGTTCGCCGGTATGGGGGAGAAGCTGGCCGACCTCGAGCCCTTCCATCCCGACCGCATCGCTTCTCGCATCCTCGGGATGGGCGACGTCCTGACCCTGATCGAGAAGGCCGAGGCCGCCGTCTCCAAGGAGGAGGCGGAGAAGCAGGCCCGCAAGATCCTCGACGCCGCCTTCACGCTCGAGGACTTCCTTTCCCAGATGCAGCAGGTCCGCAAGATGGGCGGCATCGGCAGCCTCGTCAAGATGCTGCCGGGCCTGCCCGGCATGGGCCGCCTCTCCGATCTGTCCATCGAGGACAAGGACATGGTGAAGCTCGAGGCCATCATCCGGTCGATGACCCCCGGCGAGCGCAACGACCCCCGCATCATCTCCGGCGCCCGCCGGGCCCGGATCGCCCGGGGGTCGGGGACCCAGGTCCGGGAGGTCAACGAGCTGCTCAAGCAGTTCGAAGCCGTGCGCAAGATGATGAAGTCGATGACGAAGGGCGGTGGCAAGAAGGGCCGCCGCGGCGCCTTCGGCCTGCCGCCTGGCCTCGGGCTCTGAGAGCCCGAGGCGCCCCTCGACGCACCGGATACTCCCGTTGCTTTCCGCGGCTGCCTGCTACACTCGGCCCATGGTCAAGATCAGACTTCGTCGCATCGGCAAGAAGGGCCAGCCCAGCTACCGCGTGGTCGTCACCGACGCCCGATCGCCGCGGGACGGGCGGTTCATCGAGAACATCGGCAGCTACGACCCAATGCGGGAGCCGTCCTTCGTCGAGATCGACGGTCCCCGGGCGCTCGAATGGATCGGCAAGGGCGCCCAGCCCTCGCAAGCGGTGACCCGGCTGATGGAGATTGCCGGTGTCATTCCCCGGAAGGAGCCCGCAGCGGCGTCAACGACGGCGTCTCGGGCTCAAGCCGGCTCCAGCTAAGCCAGGCCGACTCCAACCATGGGATCCCGGGAGACGCTCGAGTACATCGTCTCGTGGCTCGTCGAGCACCCCGATGACGTGCGGGTCGAGGAGGAGGACTCCGGGCGCACGGTCATCTACGACCTCTTCCTCCACCCCGACGACGTCGGGCGCGTGATCGGTCGCAGCGGCCGGGTGGCGCGGGCCATCCGCAGCGTCGTCAAGGCCGCGGCCGCCAAGGAGGATCGCAACGCCCTCGTCGAAATCGTCGACTGAGGCGTCGGCGGCGCCGGCCGAGTCGGGGGCCGAGACCCCGTCCGAGGCGCCGGCCGAGGCACCCTCGGGGACGCCCGCAGGACAGCCGGAAACTCTCCTCGTCGGTGAGATCATGCGGCCCCACGGGGTCCGGGGCGAGGTGGCCGTCCGGTCGCTGTCGGAGAACCCCGCCCGCTTCCAGCCCGGCGCCCGCCTGCTCGTCGGCCAGGACGTCGAGCATGCCGTGGAGATGGTGGTCGGCGCGGTGCGCCCCCAGCAGCCCGGCCGGCTCCTCGTCGCCTTCGACGGGGTCCCCGATCGCACCGCCGCCGAGGCCCTCCGGGGCCGCCGGATCTTCGCCGGTGCCGCAGACCTGCCCGAACTGCCGGACGACGTGTTCTGGGAACGCGACCTCATCGGTCTACCGGTCGTCGACGTCGGGGGAGCGGCCCTCGGGGTCATCTCCGATGTGATCTCCCGGACCGAGCAGGATCTCTGGGAGGTGCAGACGCCCTCGGGCTCGGTGCTGCTGCCCGCGGCAAAGGGCATCGTGGTGTCGGTCGACCTGAAGGAGCGACGGGTGACCGTCGACCCTCCGGCCGGCCTCTTCGACTGAGCGTCGCCCCGTGCGTTTCGACGTCGTCACGATCTTCCCGGAGATCTACGAATCGCCGCTGCGGGTGAGCCTGCTGGGCAAGGCGATCGCAGGGGGACTGCTCGAGGTCGGCACCCATGACCTCCGGGCCTGGGGCCAGGGGCCGCACCGGAAGGTCGATGACACGCCCTTCGGCGGGGGGGCGGGCATGGTGATGACCCCGGGCCCCCTCGTCGCCGCGGTGGAGGCGGTCCGCCGGCCCGGCGGCCGGGTCGTGCTGCTCTCCGCCGCCGGCCGCCGCTTCGACCAGCGCCTGGCCGCGGAGCTGGCGGCCGAGAGCCAGGTCGTCCTGATCTGCGGTCGCTACGAGGGGATGGACGACCGGGTCGCAGGCCTTGTCCAGGCCGAGGCGGTCTCGATCGGTGACTTCGTCCTCGCCGGGGGCGACATGGCCGCCCTCGTCGTCATCGAAGCGGTGGCCCGCCTGGTGCCGGGCGTCCTGGGCAACCTCGATTCCCTCGCCGAGGAGTCGTTCACGGGCGGGCTCCTCGAGTATCCCCAGTACACCCGCCCGGCCGAGATCGGCGGGCTCAGGGTGCCGGAGGTGCTGCTGTCGGGTGACCATGGGCGGATCGCCAGGTGGCGGCGCGAGCAGAGCCTCCGCCGCACGTTCGAGCAGCGGCCGGACCTGATCGATGCCGCGGAATTGTCGGACGAAGAACGTGATCTCGTGGCTGCGTGGCGGGCTCTGTTATCATCGAATTCCCGGCCCGTTCCTCGCGAATAGGCCGCCGAGCGCCGAGAACCGACGTAACCGAGCGCCAATGCAGGGCGCCAATCTGCGCAAAGAGCTGCCTTTAAGGAGGAGCGATGGAGAAGACCGACGCCCTGTTGCGTCCGGCGCTGCGGGAGGATCTGCCTGATTTCCGACCTGGCGACACCGTGAAGGTGCACGTCCGGGTCGTCGAGGGTGGCAAGGAACGGATCCAGGTGTTTCAGGGCATGGTGATCCGCCGGCAGGGGTCCGGCATCCGGGAGACGTTCACCTGCCGCAAGATCTCGTTCAACAATGTCGGCGTTGAGCGGACGTTCCCCGTCCACTCCCCGATGATTGCCAAGCTGGAGATCGTCACCCACGGCGACGTCCGCCGGGCCAAGCTCTACTACCTGCGCTCCCGGGTCGGCCGGGCAGCCAAGGTCAAAGAGAAGCGTTTCTAGCCGGTGTCGCTCCACGGGCGGCATTCCGCTAAGGAAACCGCAGAGTTCAGCCCTCAGGCAGCCACGGCCGCGCGTCCGGACGAGGACGAGCCTCCCGGGCAACGACCCCCCGGGGAACGACCCCCCGGCGGGGTACCTCCTGGGGAACGACCTCCCGGCGAGAAGTCCCCCAAGCAGGAGAGCGGGCTCGGGTTCCTGCGAGAGCTGCCGATCCTCATCCTGATCGCATTCGTGATCGCGATCGTCATCAAGACCTTCGTCGTCCAGGCCTTCTACATCCCGTCCGAGTCGATGCAGAACACGCTGCTGGTCAACGACCGGGTGCTGGTGTCGAAGTTCATCTACAAGTTCAAGGACCCCCGGCCCGGCGACATCGTGGTCTTCGTCGCGCCGCCGGCTGCGACGGGCAGCCTGCCCCAAGCGCCCACGGGCATCTCGGGATTCTTCAACTCCCTGAAGGAGGGCCTCGGCCTGCCGTCCAGCCAGCGGGACTTCATCAAGCGGGTGGTGGCGGTCGGCGGTGACACGGTGCAGGTCAAAGACAGCGCCCTCTACGTCAACAACGTCCGCAAGGACGAGCCCTACCTGAAGGACCACAACCCCGCCACGATGGGGATGGGGGACTACGGCCCGACCAAGGTGCCGAAGGACCAGCTGTTCGTGATGGGCGACAACCGCTCCAACTCCGACGATTCCCGGATGTTTGGCACCATCACCAAATCGAGCGTGCTCGGCCAGGCCTTCCTCCGCATCTGGCCGGTGAGCCGCTTCCATTTCTTCTAGACACGACGCCGTGGGTGCCGCGAGCCTCATAATGCCCGACGTGGCATACAAGGCGACCTACCGGACCCGGACCTACCTGAGCAAGGGTCGCGTCGCCCGCACCCAGCCCGTGCCGGGTCTGCACCTGGAGCGGAGCCTGCTGGCAGACGGCGCCTCCCTCGTGGGCGGCATCGACGAGGTGGGGGTGGGGGCATGGGCGGGTCCGGTGGCCGTCGGTGCCGTCGTGCTGGACCCGAGCGACCGCATCTACAAGCTGCGCGACTCCAAGCTGCTCGACCCGGCCCGGCGGGAATGGCTGGCCGAGCGGGTGCGGGGCCGCTGCGTCGGCCACGGGGTCGGCCTCGCCTGGCCGAAGGAGATCGACGAGGTCGGCCTCTCCGAGGCGATCCGGCGGGCGGGCGCCAGGGCGGTGGCGGCGCTGCCGGTGTCCCCCGACGTCTTCCTCGTCGACGGCAAGTGGAACTTCATCGGCGACCGGGCCCGCATGGTCGTCCGCGGCGACTGCGAGTCGGTGTCGATCGCGGCGGCCTCCATCGTGGTGAAGGTGGCGAGGGACTCCCTGATGTCGTCGCTGTCGGAGCTGTACCCGCACTACGCGTTCGAGGCCAACAAGGGGTATCCGGCCCCCCGGCACCTGTGGGGCCTGTCTGCGTTCGGGCCATCCCCGATCCACCGCAGGCTCTACGCCCCCATCCGCAAGCTCGTCGACGAGGGCGTGCCGGGCCGGCTGCTCGAACAGGGGGCAACTCCGGATAGTCTGACCCCGTGAGCGCCGAAGACCTGGAACGTTTCGAGACCGACCTCGAGCTGGCCCTGTACAAGGAGTACCGGGACGTCCTGCCGATGTTCCGCTACGTCGTCGAGACCGCCCGGCGCTTCTACCTCTGCAACGGCTACCACCTCGATCAACATGAGAACGGCGGAGACACCTGGTTCGAGCTCACGCTCTCCGACGCCTGGGTCTGGGACGTCTACCGCCCCACCCGCTTCGTGACCAGGGTGGCGGTCCGGACGTTCCGCGACGTCAACATCGAGGAGCTGAAGCATCCCGAACGCAGCACCGACCCCCTCGGCCGGCTGACGGACTAGCTCTCCGTAAGCGTCCTAGGCGTCGAGCGCGGTGACCAGGCTCTCCTGGAGGGAACCCAGGTAGTGCAGCACGGCAAGCGGCCACTGGGCGGGGTCACTGGGGTTGGGGAAGGAGTCGAACGTCTCGTCGGTGACGCCGAGGCGCACCCCCATGGCAAGGCGAAGGTCGGTGAGGAGAACCAGCCAGGCCTCCTGTTCCTCGTCGGTCAGGGGACGGCGGTCCCCGGCATCCAGGTACTCGAGCACCCGCGTGGCCGTCTGGCGCTTGTGGCTGAGAAGGTCGTCGCTGGCAAGCTCGCGGAAGTCGGCCTCGAGGGTGGGGTCGTCCATGCTTGCCGAGGGGAACAGCCGGGCCATCACCGCGTCGCCCGGCTCCCGGTCGGCCTCGAGGAGCTCGAGATACTCCCGGACGACCCCCTTGAGCAGTTCGCCCTCCTCCGGGCTGAGCGCCACCCGCACCTGCCCCCGGCGACGCCGGAACAACGGGCTCAGGCGTCCTTGGTCATGGTTGCCCACAACCCATGCGCGTGCAGGCGGTAGACGTCCATCTCCGCCTTCTCCCGGGGGCCGGACGACACGACCGCCCGCCCTCGATGGTGCACGTCGAGCATGAGCTTCGTCGCCTTCTCCCGGGAGTAGCCGAAGAGCTTCTGGAAGACGTAGGTCACGTAGGACATGAGGTTGATGGGATCGTTCCACACGATGACGACCCAGGGAAGCTGCGGTTCGACGACCTCGTCCTGGTCAGGGCGGTCGATGGTCTCTGGCTTGGTCGGCGCCGCGGACGTCATGCCCACCAGCCTATCTTCATGGAATCAATGCGCAAGAACCAGGACGCACGAAGCAACGTGCAGAAAATCGGCGAGGACGCCGCGGCCGAGCTCCTGGCGGCGGAGGGCTGGACGGTCCTGCACCGGAACTGGAGCCTGCGCCTGGGCGAGCTGGACATCGTCGCCCGGCGGGAGGGCTGCCTCGCCTTCGTGGAGGTGAAGGCCCGCCGGGCCCCCGCCTACGTCGATCCCGCGCTGGGCGTCGACTGGCGCAAGCAACGCCAGCTTCGCCGGGTGGCCGAGGCCTACCTTGCCCTCGAGCGACCGGTGTTCACGGAGTGTCGCTTCGATGTGATGGGGGTGGTCGTCGGCCCGAGCGGGGTCGAGGTCACCCGTCTGGAAGCGGCGTTCTGATGGGGAGTACCCCGGAGGGGCCGCTCAGCCCCGAGGCGGCCTCCGAGGCGGCCCTCACGGCGCCGACGAACAGTGAGGCGCCGCCCCGGCGCCGGCACCGCGGCATCCAGTTCGCAGGGATCGGCGTCAGCGTGCTGTTCCTGGGGGCTCTTGTCGTGGTGATCCTGTCGAGCGGTCGCGTCCAGGGTTCCATTCCCGGCAGCGACTCGATCCTGTCCCTCGCAGCGATCCCTCGGGGCTTCCTGGTCGGGACCGCCGGGGGCGTCCTGCAGAGCCCGGACGGCAAGACGTGGCTGGCCGCCACCAACATCCCCCGGGAGCCGGTCTCCGTGGCGTCGGACGGCACCACGTCCTACGTGCTCGCCGGGGGCACCCTCAAGTCGACCCGGGACCTGCGCACCTTCGGGACGCTGGCGACCGGGGTGACCGGCACCGTGATCGGCCCCGGGCCGGACGGTACCGTCTACGTCGCCGCGGGACGGTCGGTCGACCGCGTGACAGCCGGCGGGGGCTCGCTGCCGCCCCTGCCGGGACCGCCGGCGCCGGGGGTGTTCTCGATGGCCGTGGTGGGCGACCGGCAGGGCTCGGTCCTCGTCGGGGCCATCGGGGGGCTGTGGCGGACCGACGATTCCGGCCGGACGTGGCAGCGCATCCTCGGGACGCCGACCCAGGCGGTCCTCGTCGATCCCGCCAACCCGCAGCGCATCCTGCTCGGCACCCCGGGCGGGGTGCTGGTGTCGGGCAACGGCGGCCTCCAGTGGCACCAGACCGAGATGCGCAAGGACGTTCACGGGCTGTCGCAGGCAGGCGGCCGGTTCTTCGCCGTCACAAGGGAGCGGCTCGTCTACGCCTCCGACGACGGCACAAGCGGCTGGACGGCGTTCACGGGGTAGCTTCGAAGCAATTTCCCTCGAGTCGAAAACAGGCCACTTTTTGTCGGTGGTCATCGCTACTCTCGACTCATGTTCGCAAAAGTATCCTCTCTTGCACTCATCGGCATGGAGGCTCGGCCGGTCGAGGTTGAGGTCGCCCTCGATCAGCACCTTCCCGATTTCCAGATCGTCGGCCTTCCCAGCGCCGGGGTTCGCGAGTCCCGCCAGCGGGTGCGGGCGGCCGTCGTCAACTCCAAGCAGCCGTGGCCGAACCAGCGCATCACCGCCAACCTGGCTCCGGGCGACCTGCGCAAGGAGGGCTCCCTCCTCGACCTGCCCCTCGCCATGGGCGTGCTGGCGGCATCGGGGCGGCTGCCGGCAGCGTCGCTCCGCCCGTTCCTCTTCCTGGGCGAGCTCGCGCTCGACGGGGCCTTGCGGCCGGTGCGGGGTGCGATCGCCGCCGCCCTCGCAGCGCGCGAGCTGGGCGTCCGTAGCCTGGTGCTGCCGAGGGCCAACGCTCCCGAGGCGGCGCTCGTGCCCGGTGTCAACGTGGCGGGAGCCGCCAGCCTCACCGAGGCGCTGGCCATCGTGGAGGGGACCCTCGATGCCGTCACCACCCCGCCGCTCATCGGCGAGCTCCTCGCCCGGGCGGCGGCAGACGGGCCGGACCTCTCGGAGGTCCGGGGCCAGGCCCTCGCCCGCCGTGCGCTGGAGATCGCGGCGGCGGGAGGCCACAACCTCCTCATGGTCGGGCCGCCCGGCTCGGGCAAGACGATGCTCGCCCGGCGCCTGCCGGGCATCCTCCCGCCCCTCACGGTCGAGGAGGCTCTCGAGGTCACGCATGTCTGGTCCGTGGCCGGGCTGCTCGCGGGAGGCGAGCCCGTGGTCACGGCCCGCCCGTTCCGGGCACCGCATCATCA
>DASXNO010000230.1:0-1894 GCA_036495025.1 Actinomycetota bacterium
CGGAGGAGCTCCTCGGGGCTCCAGCGCTGGGTCTTGGCGGCCACGAGCAGCTCCGGTGCCAGCCTACGCATGGTGCCGAGCTTCAGGCGGCGCAGGCCTGCGACGAGGTCCGGGGCCAGCGGCGGCGGGGCTGCGACCATCACTCGGCCCCGATCGCGTAGTCCGACAGCGGGCGCCTGGGCGCCACCGGCAGATCGACGACCAGGGCCTCACCGACGCCGGTGGGCTGTGGCGTCCCGGCTCCAGCTGCGAGGATCGATCGCACGTCGGCCGCCCGCCACCTCGAGAACGCCACCGCCCGGGTGAGGGCGGCGATCAACGCCTGCGTTCCGTGCGCCGCCTGCAGGCCGGCCAGCTCCTCCAGCTCCGTGCCGAGCTTGGTGACACCGGCCGAGGCAGCTCCCCTGATGAATGCCTCCGCCACCGACCCCAGGGCGCAGAACCGTTTCTCTGCAACCGTCTTGGGGCGTACCGGCCGTCGTGGCATCGGCCGCTGGCCACCGTAGTGATCGTCGAGCACCGACGCCTCACCCGGGGGGACCAGGGCGTGGTCGGCGACGATCTCGCCGTCGTCGATCATGCGCACCCGGCCGTCGAGCACCTGGACCTCGACGCTCTGGCCGATCAGTGCCATGGGTACCGAGTACCGGGCCGAGCCGATGCGGATGCAGGCGAGGCGGTCCACCTTGCGCAGGGTCGTGCGTCCGATGCGGATCCGAAGCGACGGCAGGGACCCGAACAGCTCCCGCTCGGCCACCACCCGCTCCGCCGGCACGGCACAGATCTCGGTGTGGGTCACGGCGTTGACCTCGGTGCACCAGATCCGGGCCCCGGCGTTGGCGCCGGCGAGGTCACTGACGCTGAGGCTCCTGGGTACCATCAGGTCCCGCTTTGCGTAGCCGACGAGGTTCTCCACGATTCCTTTCGACTCCGGGTCGGCTCCCTCGCAGAAGTCCGGCCGGAAGCCGTAGTGGGTGGCGAAGCGAACGTAGTGGGGGCTGGGAACGACCACGCCGGCCACGACGCCGCCCTTCAGGCACCCCATGCGGTCACTGAGCACCACCCTGGGCACGCCGCCGAGCTCCTCGAGGCACTCGGCGAGCATCCCGAGGGTGGTCTCGGAGCGTTCGTCGGCGGCGAAGCGCACGAAGCGCCAGCGGCTCCAGGCGGCCACGGCGCAGAACACGTGCAGGCTGGCCTCGGCTCCCCAGTCGATCACCAGGGTGTCGCCCGGCGACCACACCGCCGGCCGGCGTCCCCGGTGGTTGGCGGCCTGCCAGGTCCGCTTGGCCCTCGCCACCAGGCGGCGGAAGTTGCGGGCGGAGCCGCCGTAGCCGGCCTTGCGTGCCTCCGGCAGCAGGCGCTTGGCGCTGATGCGGCCCCTGGTAGATGTCACCCGCCCGGCGACGATGGCAGCGACGTCGTCGAAGTTCCGTGCCCGTCGTGGGCGCGCCGGCGGGGCGGAGCCGCTCAGGTGGCGCAGCACGGCCCGCTTCACGGTCTTGTGGTCGGTGCCGCACATCTCGGCGGCTCCCCGGTAGGTGCCCACCTCTCGGTAGGCGGCGATCATGTCCATGTCTTCCTCCGCTGACTTCAGAATGAAGCTCCCTCCGGTCGGTGTGGCGCTGGTTGGCACCGACACCATGGCCGACCGGAGGGGCTCCGACGGGAAAGGTCAACGAGAGGCGGGTACTTCTACATGGCCACCAGCGGGTACCTGGTTCTGGCCACCAGTGGGTACTTTTTCATGGCCACGGACAGCTTCCGGCGCCCCCAACTAGCGCCGCTCTTTGTCACGCCTCAAGGGCCTGCGGTGCTCACTCCGCTCCGCTCCTCGGTCTCTAAAGAGACGACCTGATGGTCGCCCTTGACCCGTGCCAAGCCCGACGCTCCT
>DASXNO010000231.1:0-3660 GCA_036495025.1 Actinomycetota bacterium
CCGCCGGCGCGCGCTTCGGCGATCTGGTACGGGTCGACCACGAAGTCCTTGCGCAGCACCGGCAGCGTGGTCGCCTGCCGCGCCTTGGCGAGGTCGTCGAGCGAGCCGGAGAAGAACTCCGGCTCGGTGAGGACGCTGAGCGCCCGCGCACCGCCCCGCTCGTAGGCCTCCGCGACCTCGGCGGGGTCGACACGCTCCCGGATCACCCCTTTGGAGGGCGACCGCCGCTTGAACTCGGCGATGAGGGACATGCCTTCCGCCCGGATCGCTCCGGCGAAATCGCGGGCCGGGCCGGCGTTGCGGGTCTCCCGGTCGAGCTCCTCGAAGGGCCGCTCACGACGGGTCGACTCGACGCGGACACGGGTGCGCTCGAGGATCCTGTCGAGGTAGGTCTCCACGCTCGGGCACCCTACCATCGACCGCGGCGAGAGCCGGGGGCGCCCTTGTGCTACTCCCCGAAGCAGTGGAAGACGAGGTCGCGTTGGCGGGCCCCGTCGAGCTCGACGAGCAGCAGCCGCTGCCAGCGACCGAGCAGGGGCCGCCCCGCCCCCACCGGGATCGTGTGCGACGAGCCGCCCATGATCATGTGGGCGATATGAGAGTGGCCGTTGATCGGTTCCTCCCAGTCACCGATGTTCTGCGTGCGGCGGCTGAGGTCGTCGTGGGCGTAGTAGACGTCCGGGGGAGCGAGATCGAGGAGCCGCTTGCGGAAGTCCTCCAGCAGACCGTCCTCCCACTCCCCCAGCACGAGCGTCGCGGTGGTGTGGGCGCAGAACGCCACCACGCAGCCGTCCGTGACACCGGAATCCTTCACGGCCCGCTCCAGCTCGTCCGTCACGTCGATGATGTCGTGCCGGCAGGTCGGGGTGAGCTGCAGGTTGGTGGTCAACGATCTCATGTCTGGGTCCCTCCGTTGGCGGGCAGGAGTAGCGCGGGTGAGGACGATCCGGCGTCCCCGGCCCGATCGGCGCCCCGATCGGGAGCCAGGTCGGGTGCGGGGTCCCAGAGCGGGACGACGAACCGGAAGGTGGCGCCGCCGTGGCCCCCGGGCTCGGCCCAGATCGTGCCGCCGTGGGCCTCGACAACCGAGCGAGCGATGGCCAGCCCAATGCCCGTCCCGCCGTCGCTTCTGGCCCGCGAGCTGTCCACCCGGTAGAAACGCTCGAAGACCCGGGTGATGTGCTCGGCGGGGATCCCGGCACCGGTGTCGTGGACCGAGACCGAACAGGAGCCGCCCTCGCGGTGGGCGCCGACGGTGACCGTGCCGCCGGCGGGGGTGAACCGGAAGGCGTTGTCGAGCAGGTTGTAGAGCACCTGGTGGAGCCGCTCCCGGTCGGCCCGCAGCGGCGGGAGGCCGTCGTCGACGTCGTTGACCACCCGGACCGCCCGTTCCGGCCGGGACACCCCGACCTCGGCGACGACCCGGTCGACCAGCTCCCTGAGGGCCACGGGCTCGAGCTCGAGGGGGACATCGCCGGACTCGAGGCGGGACAGGTCGAGCAACTGGTCCACGAGGCGGGCCAGGCGCTCGCACTGCGCGAGCATCACCGCCAGCACCCGGGGGTTCGGCTCCTCGACCCCGTCCAGCAGGTTCTCGAGATGGGCCTGCAGCGCCGAGATCGGCGTCTTCAGCTCGTGGGAGACGTTGCCGACGAGCTCCCGCCGGCTTGCCTCGACGCCCTCGAGCTGGGCGGCCATCAGGTTGAAGGCGCTCGCGAGCTGGCCCACCTCGTCCCGGGTGCTGGCGGCCACCCGGTTGCGGTAATCGCCCTGCGACATCCGCCGGGCCGCGGCGGCCATCTCCCGCAGCGGCGTCGTCATCCCCCGCGCGAGGAACCGGGCGATAATCAGGGCAACGGCCGCGGCGACGGCCCCCGCCACGAGGAGCTGCCACCAGAATCCCCGCAGGAGGTCCGCGGTTGCCGAGAGGGCGCTCGCGCCGCTGCCGGTGGGCGTGCCGATGTAGACGGCGCCCGTGACGGCGCCGGTGCGCACGACGGGGACCCCGACGTACTCCACGCCGTCGACGACGCCGGTGTCGACGGAGCCCGCGAGGGCCCTGGCAACGGTGCCCGGGACCGGCATGCTCGCCTGGAGGACCTGCCCCTGGGAGTCAACGACGAGGACGAAGCGCCCCACCCGGGCCGCCGCCTCGGGCAGCAACGCCGTCCGGTGGCCCTGGGCGTCGAAGGCCTGGGCGGCAAGGTCACGAGCCGAGCCGAGCGACTGGCGCAGCGCTACCTCCCGCTCGGAGTTGCGGAGGGCGTAGCCAATGAGCACGTAGAGCGTCCCGATGGTGACCAGGACCGCAAGGACGGTGATCGACCCCAGCTTGACCCGGATGGAGGACAGGCGGTCGAGCGGCCGGACGCCGGCCAGGCGCCGCACCTCCGCCAGTTGCCGGCGCATCGGCCTGCTCATTCGCCTGCTTCGCTAGCTTCGCGGAACGTGTAGCCGACCCAGTGCACCGTCCGGATGTAGCGCGGCTCGGCGGCCTCGTCGCGGAGCTTGCGGCGGATGCGGGCGACGTGGCTGTCGACGACGCGCCCGCCGGCATGGTCCCGGTAGCCCCAGACCCGTTCCATCAGCTGCTCCCTGGCGAACACGACGCCGGGGGTCTGGGCAAGGGCGAGGAGGATCTCGAACTCGAGGGGCGTCAGGGCGACCTCGGCGCCCGCCTGCTGGACCCGCCGGCGCGATGGGTCGATCACGAGATCGAAACGGATGAGCGTGACATCGGGTGTAGCGGCGCCGAGCGCGCCTGCCCGTTCCATCCGGCGCAGGATCGCCCGGACCCTCGCCGCGAGCTCCCGCAGGCTGAACGGCTTGGTGAGGTAGTCGTCGGCACCGACGGCGAAGCCGGCGATCTTGTCGGTCTCTCCGGTTCGGGCGGTCAGCATGAGGACCGGGACCCAGTCCCGCTTCTGGATCTCGCGGCAGACCTCGAGCCCGTCCATGCCGGGCAGCATGAGGTCGAGCACGACCAGGTCGGGACGCTCCGCCTCGACGGCCGCCAGGGCGCTCGGACCGTCCGCCGCAACGCGCACCGCGTATCCCTCGCTGACCAGGCGCGCCCGGACCGCCTCCACAAGAGCAACCTCGTCGTCGACGACAAGGATCGTGCGCGCGGCGTTGGCGCGCGGCGCGGGGGCGGGACTCACGCCCCTGATCCTACGGTGAACGGCGATCTGGGCTCCCAACGTTTGTTGAGAAGCTGTGACGGCTTTGTTGCAAACCGCTGGCGCCCGGCCGCCCGCGCTGCACGAGGGACGATCTCAGCCGAAGGGACCCATTTGCGGGATCGTGACCGGCCCGATCCAGGACTTCGTGTCGTAGGACGCGCCCCATGCGTTGCCGTCGGTCCCCTTCCAGTAGACCCAGGCATGGCCGGCGGCATCGACCCCGGCGGTGGGCTCCGAGGTCATCGCGGCGCCGATCACCTTGACCGGGCCCAGCCAGGCGGAGCCGGACCAGACCCCGGCCCAGAGATTGCCGTCCGCGCCGCGCCAGAACACGCTCCGGCTGCCGTTGGGGTTGGCAGTGGCCGCCGCGGCCGATCCGAGCGGGCCCATGCCGACGCGGGTGGGGCCGTTCCACTTCGAGCCGTCGTAGAAGGCCTGCATGAGCGCCCCGTCGGGGCTGTGCCAGTACACGGAGGGG
>DASXNO010000232.1:0-6127 GCA_036495025.1 Actinomycetota bacterium
TGTCGGGGGCAGGAGCCGCGAACGGCCCCGGTCCCCGGCCCGCGCACGACCGCGTCGCGGGGGCGGCCGTCCGTCACCCGATGCGAACGTGGCCGGCCGCCAGGGCCGTCGTGGTAGCCCCGAGAGTGAGGAGGAGGCCGACGGCCGAGTAACGGCGGGCCGAGGGGTGGACCCCGGCGGCACGGGCCGCCTGCCACCACACCAAGGCCGACAAGGATCCCGGCACCGCCAGGTTGAGGCCGATGTTCAGGCCGACGACCTGCTGCAAGTAGGTCTTCGGCCTTCCAGGCAGAAGTGAGGAACGAAAACCGTGGCCGACACGGATTGCGTTCCTCGCTTCCGCCCGCCGCCTTGGCGACTCGGGACCGGGAGGCGCGAGGATATCCGTGGTACACACGGCTTTCCTTGCGGACCTGTGCGGAACAGCGTGCAATGCCCTGACCTGCGCCTCGATCACGTTCCGCGTGCTCAAGCTGCTTGCCTGTTTTGACCCGTGGGGTTGCCGTCGGAGGAGTCCGCCCACTCGATCGATGGTCTCTGGATTGGGTAGATACGGGCTACCGATATGAGTCAGCGCCGACCACGATGTTTGGGCGCCTTCGTGCTCACCGCCGCCATCGCCATGGTCGCCGGGCGTGCAGCTCAGGCGCTCGGCCCTCGTCTCGATCGAGCCCCACTCCCAGCGCCCGGCCGACGCCCACGGCGCCGATTCCGGCCACGCCGTCTTCACCGACAACGTCTCAGGCACCCTCCCCCAGCCCGCACGCCACCGGCGCGGTCTACGCCCAGCTCCTTCCCTCGACTGTCCCGGCCCCCCGGTACCGGACGATGGGTGCGGCGGTAGGCGACAGCGTGTACCTGCTCGGCGGCCTGGGTGCCAACGGCGTGTCCTCCGCCGACGTCGACCAGATCCGCCCCGCCACCGGCCAGGTCACGATCGCCGGCCATCTTGCGACCCCGACGCACGGCGCGGCTGCGGTCATGTTGGGCGATCGGGTCCTTGTTTTCGGCGGGGCCGACGTCTCCCCCGACGACCTCGTCCAAGCCTTCGATCCGGCAACGGGGACGGCAACGGTGATCGGCCACATGCCGAGCGTCAGGGCCGATCTCGTCGCTGCAGCGATCGGCAACCAGGTGATCCTGCTGGCCGGCTTCACTGGCTCGGCCTTCGTCAGCGACGTCTGGGCAACCACCGACGGTCGCTCGTTCTCCACCGTGGGACAGCTGGCTCAGCATGAACGGTACCCGGCGATCGCGGCGGTCGGCACGACGATCTACCTCTTCGGCGGGCTCCTGGCTGGCGGTGAATACACCGGAACCTACAGCACCACCATCCAGAGCTTTGACGTCGCCACCGGTACCTCGAAAGTCATCGGCCAGTTGCCCACCCCGCTGGCCCACGCAAGGGCGGCGGTCGTCGGCGGGCAGGTGCTCGTGTTCGGAGGCTGGACACCCGCAGGGGCAAGCGGAGCCGTCTTGTGCTTCGATCAGACCACCGGGGCCGTCACGCCGGCAGGGATGCTGCCGGAACCCGTCGCCGACGAGGCGATCGCCACCATCGGCAACACCGTCTATTTCGCCAGCGGCCTCGGAAGCGCCGAGCGACCGCTGGTCCAGATCGGGTCGTTGACCGTCGCCTCCACACCGTGAGATCCCCCAGGGCGTGGCTCTTGTCTAATGGTAGACAGCCTCCTGGGCCTGGACGTCCTGCAAGAGGTTGCCGAGGCCGAGGCTAACGTCGTCGGCGTGGAGGCCCCAGTCGGGAGTGCCCTTTTCGGTGAGGCGTGGCCGGGGGTCGGCCGGCGACGATGGGGCGGGCAGGATCTGCAACCAGGTGGCGCCCCCGGCGGTCATGCACTGGGCGGTGTAGAGGCCCGGGTATTCCACGAAGGGGGTGGAGACCGGCGCTCCGGAGGGCCGGTTGGTCTTCGTCACGAGGATCGGGTCCAGTGCCGCCGGCCCCCCGCCGGGCGCCGCCGGATTCGTGCACAGGGTCGTGCCGGCGGGGTGGCCGAACTCGCTCGTCGCGGGCGGGACGCCGTAGTAGGAGTTGTAGCCGATCACACACGACGTCTGGTCCGCCGAGCGGCAGGGGGGGATGTTGCGGAAGTTGCCGCCCGGGGAGCCCCCCATGAGTAGTGCCGAGACCATGCGGTGGCGCAGCGTGGGGTTGCCGTCTATGACGCGCTGGAGGAGCTCGGTCAGGACGGTCGTGCCGGTCGAGTGGCCGATGAAGATGATCGGGCGGCCACCGTTGAAGTGGGCGAGGTAATCGTTCCAAGCGGAGGAGAAGCTGCTGTACTCGACGGCGGCGGCGTCGGCGTCAAAGCCGGTCGTTGGCCACTGGGTCATCGTCCGCTGGCGGTACATCGGAGCCCACACGTTGCAGAGCTTGGAGAACTGCGCCGCCTGGCGGGTGGCGACCTCGGTTTCCTGCGGCTGCACCGTCAGGTCGGCGTTGGTCCCCGGCTCCTCACTCACTGTCGGGTAGGCATAGAAGCAATCGAAGGGCGATCCGGCCGTCGGCGATCCCGGTTTGACCGTCCGGGTCCCGTCTGCCGCCACCGCGGTGGTGCTCAGGTCTCCCGCGCACGGATTCCCGGGCAGGCCCGGCCGGCACAGCCAAACGGTTCCGGCCGCGTCCACCGCCGGCACCGGGGCCGGACTCGGTGATGGCTGGGGCGGAGGGGCAGCCACGGGGGCCGGGTTCGACGACGGGCTCGGCGGTGGGGGAGTGACCAGGGCCAGGGACGACGGGGTCCTTGCCTCGATGACAGCCAGGGCCCGCTCGGGTGCACTGGAGGCGCTCGCCACCGCGGAGATCGCCATGCCGGCGAGGGCCAGGACCAGCAGCATGCCGATGCCCGTGAGGGCCGAGCTGACGGCGACGCCCAGATGAGTCAGCCGCAGTCTGGGTTCGGCCGATGCCGCCCGCACCCTGCGAGTCGGACGGGGGCTCGGCGGCCGCGCCCGCTGGATGTCGGCCGATGGCCGTCGGGATCCTTCTCCTGGGGAGTTCGAGGGCCTCCGCCGGGGTTCGGTCAAGCCCGTCCGTGGAGCGGACCACTGTGGAGCGGCCCCGCCGGGGGCCGGTGCTCTCGCTGGGGCAGGTTGGCGGCTGGGTGGCCGGGTGGTCGCAGGTGACCCGGCCGGTGCCCAGGGCTGTGCCGGAGGCTTCCAGGTCGGGGCGGGCGAGGTCCGGGATGGTCTGGCGAGTGTCCGGGGCATCGCTTTCGCCGGCTTCGCGGGGTGAGCCCCGGCGGACGGCGGCCTCCCGGTGGGTGCGACCCACCCCGGGCCCGATTCCCTGCCCCTCGGTACTGCCCGGCCGCGGCCGTCCAAGCTGAGGTCCTCCGTGTGGTCGGCGCCGAATGCGCCCCGCAATGATGCACCCCTTCTGACCCTGTCGGCCACCTGAGGAGGGTTCCCGCTCCCGTCCCCAGGCTTTGGGGTGAAATATCGCCTGATGCCGGTATGGGGGGCCCGAGAAGGCTGCCCGGCCCCGAGGATAGTCCTCGATCGCGCGTATACGCGCGATCGCGGACTAACTAACATCCAAGAGATTCGAGACTCTATGCCTTACCTGGTGGGAGTGAATGCCCCGGCCGCGCGTCGATTGTGTATGAAGGGTCATCCCCCCAAGGTTTGATAGAGGAGCACGGCGTTGAGCACCACGATCACCGCTCCGCACAGCGTCGCAAGCAGCGTCGTCAGGCGGCGGTTCACGAGCTTGCCCATGACCTCGGGATTGCGCGTGAAGATGATCAGCGTGATCACGGGAATCGGCAGCGTGAAGCTGAGGACGACCTGGCTGATCACCAGGGTCCTCGTCGGATCGAGCTTGAGGTAGATCGCGACCAGCGCCGGCACCATCGTGAGGATCCGCCGCAGCGTGACGGGGATGCGGAAGTTGACGAAGCCCTGCATCACGATCTGGCCCGCCATCGTTCCCACGTGGGAGCTCGCGATCCCCGAGGTGATGAGGGAGATGCCGAAGACCGCTGCGGCAGCACTGCCCAGCAATGGTGTCAGCGTGTGGTAGGCGGAGCTGATGTCGGCAACGTCGGCGTGGCCGGAGAAGTGGAACACCCTGGCCGCCATGAAGAGCATCGCCATGTTGACCAGGCCAGCCACGGCCATGGCGATGACGACGTCGATCTTCTCGAAGGCGAAGATGCGACGCGCCTCGGCCTCGTTGCCGGGGACGATGCGGCCCTGCGTCAGGCCAGAATGCAGGTAGATCACGTGGGGCATGACGGTTGCCCCGATGATGCCGACGGCCAGCAGGAGGGCGCCGTGCCCGTGGAGCTGGGGCACCAGGCTGTGGTAGGCGACCTGCCCCCAGTCGGGCCTGGCCATCAGCGTCTCCACCAGGTAGCAGAGGGCGATCACGCCGGCGCAGCCGCCGATGAATGCTTCGAGCCCCCGGAAGCCCTTGCCCTGCAGGGTGAGGATCAGGAAGACGCCGACGCCGGTGATGAGCGCAGCGCCGAACAGGGGGATGTGGAAGACAAGGTTGATGCCGACCGCGGCGCCCAGGAACTCCGCCAGGTCGGTGGCCATCGCGGTGACCTCCTGCGTGATCCAGAACACGTAGCAGAGCCGCCGCGAGAAGCGTGCCCGGCACATCTCGGCAAGGTTCATGCCGGTGGCGATACCGAGCTTGGCAGCGAGGCCCTGGATGAGCATCGCCATGAGGTTGGCCAGCAGGATGACCCACAGCAGCATGTACCCGAACTGAGCGCCGCCGGAGATGTTCGTCGCGAAGTTGCCCGGATCGATGTAAGCGATGGAGGCGATGAATGCCGGCCCCAGGAAGGGCAGAAGGGCGCGCAGGCCACGCCTCCTGCCGAGGAGCGCCTCACGAGCGGCGAGCTGGACCCGGGGATTCGGCGGCGTCCCGATGTCGGCGCCGGCTCGGAACCGGGTGTCTCCGTTCTGCGAAGGTGCGTTGGTCCCGCTGGTCCGGGTCGGTGCTGACCCCGGATCGGAGCGTGCGATCCCTCCGGGCATCGTGTCCTCACGCATCGTCGGCCACCACGTGGATGGTCCGTGCGAGCCCGAGTGGCACCGCGATGCGTGCCCGGTCGACCTCCACCTCGACCGGCGACTCCCAGGTGCTCTCCTCCACGACGCGTACCTCGGTACCCGGAAGCAGGCCCAGACCCTCGATCGCCCGCAGCTTCGCCGGGTCCCGGTCGGAGATCCGGCTGATGCGGACCTGGCTGCCGGAGGCCACGGTGTGGAGCGGACGCGTGGGCTGCTGGACGACCCTGCCGTCCGGCGTCGGGATGGGATCGCCATGGGGGTCGAACTCCGGCTGACCCAGGGCCCGCCACATCCGCTCCTCGAGCAGCTCGGAGATCGAGTGCTCCAGGCGGTCCGCCTCCTCATGCACCTCGTCCCAGCGGTAGCCAAGGGCCTGCACGAGGTAGGTCTCGATCAGCCGGTGGTGACGGATCATCTCGACGGCGATCGCAAGTCCGGCCGGTGTCAGCCTGGCCCCGCGGTAGGGGTCGTGGATGACGAGCCGCAGGGTGGCGAGCTTCCCGAGCATCTCGCTGACGGAGCCGGGATTGACTTCGAGCTCCTCTGCGAGCTGCGAGGTCGAGACCGCGTGGCTCGTGTCCCCTCCCGACAGCCGGTGCAGCGCCTTGAGGTAGTCCTCCTGTGCGGATGAAGTTGGGCGGTGGACCGGTATAGATTTCGGCATACCGAGATTGTATACCCAATGGGCCGAATGCTCGCCTACCACTGAGGACGGCGGTGCTGTCTACGGCAGGTTCAGTCCGCTCCCCGGGTGTGATCGACTGACGAACCCAACGAGCCTTGGCGAGCCGCCACAATGGCTGCTCCGGTTCCGAGGCAGGCGGCGGCAGCCAGCACCCCCGCCCGCCAACCGGCCGCGCTGACCACGACGCCCCCCAGGGCGTTGCCCAGGGCGCTGCCACCAAACGTGGCAGTGAGGATCCAGGCGTAGGCTTCGGTCACCGTCCCCGGTGGGGCACACTCGCGGACGAGGAGGAACTCGCAGACGGTGACCGGCGCCAGGCTCAGGCCGCCGATGACCGTGAGGGCGGCCATGGCCGGGATCGACCCGGCCGCCGCCATCGGCAACAGACCGACG
>DASXNO010000233.1:0-3727 GCA_036495025.1 Actinomycetota bacterium
CGCCGGCTGCCGCGCCGTCCGCCGGGGGGGCCGTGCCGAGTAGCTGGGTCAGGTACACCGATCCGGCGACCGGCTTCGTCGTCGCCCACCCCCCCACCTGGACCGTCGTCGCCACCGGCACCCGGACCGACGTGCGCGATCCGGTCTCCGGCACCTACCTGCGAGTGGACCATCGGGAACCCCCGGGGCCCTCGGCGATCGGGGCGTGGCAGGACCAGGAAAAGAGCTTCAAGGCGCAGTACGCCGGCTACCGGCGTGTGCAGCTCGCGCCCACCACCTTCGACGGCTTTTCCGGCGCACTGTGGGAGTTCACCTACCCCGCGGGCACCCTGCTCCATGCCGCCGACCTGGGCTTCATCACGGGGCGGTACGGGTTTGCCCTCTACTTCCAGACCGCGGACAGCAACTGGCAGCGCCTCCAACCCCTCTTCGAGAGCTTCAAGCAGTCCTTCATAGCTCCGAAGGGCTGACCCCCGGGTTCACCGGCGGTAAAGTCCTGGGAATGCCTCAGCCGCTGTTCTCGGGCGTCGGCGTGGCCCTTGTCACGCTCTTCCGGGGCGACGGCCGCCTCGACGCACCAGCCACGGCCACCCACGCAGGTTGCCTCGTCGGGCTCGGCATCCGGGCGGTCGTCGTGGCCGGGACGACGGGCGAGGCGTCGACCCTCGACCGCGGCGAGCGCACGGAGCTGCTGGCGGCAGTCCGGGCGGCCATCCCCCCGGGAACGGGCGTCCCGGTGATCGCCGGGACGGGGGCGCCGTCCGCCAGGCAGGCAGCGGCGCTCACACGCGACGCCAGGGAGGGTGGAGCCGACGGCGTGCTCGTGCTGTCGCCTCCGGGAAGCTCCGACGTCGCGCCGTACTACGAGGCCGTCGCCGGGGCGGCCGCCGGGATGCCGGTGCTCGCCTACCACTTCCCGGCCGTGTCGCCGCCGGGCATCCCCGTGCCGGTCCTCGCACGCCTGCCCGTCCAGGGCTGCAAGGACTCGAGCGGGGACGCCGACCGGCTGCTCGAAACGGTCGACGTCTGGGACGGCCCGCTCTATGTCGGGTCGTCGAGCCTGCTCGCCCTGGCGGGCCCCCTCGGCTGCACCGGAGCCATCCTGGCGCTCGCCAACGCGGAGCCGGAGGGTTGCATCGCGGCCTTCGCCGGTGACGCCGCCGCCCAGCGCGCCCTTGCCCCCGCGCACCGGCAGGCACTGATGAGGTTCCCGGCAGGGATCAAGGCGCTGACCGCTGCCCGGTTCGCCACACCGACCGCCACCCGCCTAGGTTGACGCCCCTTCGACGTCGGCGCTCGCCGCCATGCGACGCACCCGGTTCCAGGCGTTGAAGACCCGCCCGGCGCCGAAGGCCACCACCCGGAGCGGCAGGTTGACCGGCGGGAACCACCGCAGCCCGTAGATCGCCCGGATGTCGGGGGGAAGGATGGCGATGACGCCGGCCGCGATGCCCGACCAGGCGGGCCGGAACAGGTCCGGGACCGGCGGGTCGAAGAGGATCATGTGCATGGCCTCCTCCGCTCCCCGGGTGAGGCGCAACCCGCTGACGCCGGCGAGGTAGTCGCGCAGCTCAGCTTCCGAGGCGGGGGCATCGTCGGGGTCGATCCCCACGAGCTCGGCGGCGACGAGCATCTCGGCCACGTAGCGGTCCCCCGCCCTCCTCGGCAGCCAGCCGCCGTACCAGCGATAGGCCGTGAGGAAGGCGTCCACCGCCGTGGCGTGGACCCAGAGGAGCAGATCGGGGTCGCCGGCCCGATACAGGCGCCCCGTCTCGGCATCGAAGACGCCCTCCAGGCGGTCGTGGAGGCGGCGCACCTTCTCCCCGGCCGCAACCGCCCGAGCAGTGTCGCCGAAGATGACGTCCCCGAAGTAGTCGCCCGTCCGCCGGAGCCTGCCCCACGGGTCGTCGCGATAGTCGGTGTTCTTGAGGAACACCTCCATCACATGGGGCTCCAGGGCCTGCACGAGCAGTGCCCGGCCCGCTCCGAGGATGGCGGAGGCATCCCGATGGACGCGCCAGCTCACGCTGGAAGGACCAAAGAACCCTTCGTCCGTCGCCATCGCGCCTTGCAGTCTCGCACCGGATGAGGGAGCCGGGATCAGGCCTCGGTCGCTCCGCCCGTGCTGGACGGATAGGCAACCGGCTCCCCGGCATCCCGGGGGACGACACACAGCTCGTAACCCTCCACGATCACCGCCAGGCCCTCCTCCCGCTCCTCGTACGCGATCCGGCGAGCCGCCATCGCGGCCCGCAGCGCGTCGGCCTGCTCCAGCGGCAGGCTGTCGAGGGCCCGGGCGATGTAGGGGGCGTTGGAGGCGAACCCGGCCATGTCGGCGGGGTTGGGTTGATAGATCGCTTCGTCGCTTCCCTGATCCGCTGGCATCGCTGCTCCTTTCTGTCGGCCGGGTTCGGTGTCTGCCGGTTCCACCAGGGCGGAAAGGCTGCGAATCGCCCGGGCGGGGTTGCCGACCGCGAGGACGTTCGGGGGGAGGTCCTTCACGACCACCGCCCCGGCCCCCACGACGGTGTTCTCCCCGATCGTGACGCCCGGGCACACGATGACGCCACCCCCCAGCCACACGTTGTCGCCGATGGTGATTGGCTTGCCGCCCTCGATCCGGGCAAGGCGGAGCTCCGGCTCGACCGGGTGGGTCGGCGTGAGCAACTGCACGTTCGGACCGATCTGCACGTCGTCGCCGATGCGGATGGGGGCGACATCCAGCGCCACGAGCCCGAAGTTGGCGAACGCCCGTGCCCCCACGAAGATCTGGTAGCCGTAGTCGCAGGAGAAGGGCGCCCGGATCTCCGCGCCTTCGCCAAAGGCGCCGAGCAACTCCGCCAGGATCTTGTGACCGGCCTCCTCCCGATCGTTGGGGGTTGCGTTGAAGGCCTCGATGAGCCCCGCGGCACGCCGCCGCTCCTTGACGAGCTCCGGATCGTCGGCGAGGTAGGGTTCACCCGCGAGCATCCGTTCCCGCTGCGAGCGGGGCTCGGAAGCGGCGACGGTCACCCCTTCGCGCCGAAGCCCTTGGCGCTCTCATCCCGTCCGTAGGTGTTGGGACTGGCCGCCTCGGGGGCGGAGTAGATCTCCTCCGCCTTCAACATCACCCCCCGGGCGACCGACTCCGGACCCCAGCCCTCGAGCGTGGCTCGTGCGTCCTCGCCGAGGTTGGCGGCGTTCAGGAACGCGGTGGGGTTCGCCTTGTAGTCGGCCAGCTTGTGCGGGTTCATCGCCAGCCAGCGGATGAATGCCTCGACTTCGGGCGCCAGGTCCATGGTCCTCCTTCTGTCCGGGGCTCCGTTTGTGAGGATACCCACCGCTGCGACGAGGAGGAGCCACTCCAACTCCGGCGGCGGCATGGACCCGGACAGACGGGTCCCGCGCGTCCTAGGGGTTGCGCGCGGTGGCCGTCGCGGTCACCGTGGCGGTCGCGGTGGCGGTCACGCCGGGGAACGGGCTCGACGTGGGTGCGGGCGAGGGTTCGGTGGCGAGGTGCCGTGCAATGCCCACCGAGGTCGCCCCCAGACCTCCGAGCGTGACGTCGTCCCAGGCTTGCAGACGCCGCGTCGTCCGGTCGAAATAGAGCACGGAGCACTCGATCGGGGTCGGCGGGGAAGACTCGAGCGCCCGCAGGCCGGCGCCACCGGTCGAGCCCTGGACGAACAGCCGGGTGTCCTTGCCGACGATCTGCGTGAACCGCCGGTGGGTGTGGCCCGCCACCACG
>DASXNO010000234.1:0-2833 GCA_036495025.1 Actinomycetota bacterium
GACATCCCTGGCGACTTCTCGTCCGCTGCCTTCTGGGTGGTGGCGGCGACCCTTGTCCCGGGCAGCGAAGTCTGCATCGAGGGCGTCGGCGTCAACCCGTCGCGCACCGGCCTCCTGGAGATCCTCGCCTCCATGGGCGCGGAGGTGGAGGTGATCCCGGAGGCCGCCGAGCCCGAGCTGATCGGATCGCTGCGGGCGCGTGCCGCGGCGCTGCGCGGGGTGCGGGTGTCCGGCGGGGTCGTGGCCCGTACGATCGATGAGCTGCCGCTGGTGGCCGTCGCGGCCACCCAGGCTCAGGGGGTGACGACGATCCGGGACGCCGCAGAGCTCCGGGTGAAGGAGTCGGACCGCCTGGCGGTGCTGGCGTCGGGGCTCCGAGGGCTCGGGGCCGACGTGGAGGAGGCGCCCGACGGCCTCTCGGTGCGGGGGCCGACGCCGCTGCACGGGGGGCGGGTCGAGTCCGCCGGCGACCACCGGATGGCGATGGCGTTCGCCGTGGCAGCGATGATCGCCTCCGGGCCGGTCACGGTCGGCGGGTGGGAGGGGACGGCCATCTCCTATCCCGGGTTTCTCGACGACCTCGCCGACCTCGCCGCGCTCGCATCGTGAACCGGCCGCTCGTCAACGGGGTCGCCTCGTGACCCGGCCGATCACCATCGCCCTCGACGGCCCGGCGGGCTCCGGGAAGTCCACGGTCGCGCGGGCGGTCGCCGAGCGCCTGTCGCTGCCGCACATCGACACCGGAGCGATGTACCGGGCGGCTACCCTGAAGGCGCTCGAGCGGGGGGTCGGAACCGGCGACGGGGCGGGGTTGCGGTCCCTGCTGGACGTCACCGACATCGACCTGCGGGACGGGAAGGTGTTCCTCGACGGGCGGGACGTCTCGGCCGAGGTGCGGACCGGGCCGGTCACGGCCTCGGTCTCCCAGGTCGCGGCCCACGCTCCGGTGCGACAATGGATGGTGGAGCGCCAGCGCCGGCTGGTCCGCGAGCGAGGCGGGGTCGTCGAGGGTCGTGACATCACGACGGTCGTGTTGCCCGAGGCCGACTTCAAGTTCTTCCTTACCGCAGCACCGGGGGAGCGGGCGCGGCGGCGTGCGGCGGAGCTGGCAGCGGAAGGCGTGGCGGCGTCGGTTGAGGAGGTCCTGACCGGCATCGAGGCCAGGGACCGTCTCGATGCGGGCCGGGCCGTCTCGCCCCTTCGGGTGGCGGAGGGGGCGACGGTGATCGACTCGACGGGGCGGTCGGTCGACGACGTCGTCGACGAGATTGTGGCGGTAGCCGGACGGTAGAGAGGGATTTGGATGGTGGACGCAGAGGATCAGACGGACGGGGGCTCTGCCCCCTTCTTCCCAGAGCAGCCCGAGGGACAGCTGGCGGTGGTCGACGGCCCCGTCGGCATGGTCGCGGTCGTGGGCCGGCCCAACGTCGGCAAGTCGACGCTGGTCGGGCGGCTCTCCGGGCGGCGGGGGCCGATCGTGGGCCCCACCCCCGGGCTCACCCGGGACCGGCTCGACGTCGAGGCATCGTGGCAGGGCACGTCGTTCGTCCTGCAGGACACCGGTGGCATCGTCGAGGAGGCCCTGGGGCGGGGGGGGGTTGAGGGCCTGCAGGGCCTGCAGGCCCTGCAGGGCAGGATCGCCGACCAGGCGGTCGGCGCGATCGGGGCGGCCGACGTGGTCCTCTTCGTCGTCGACGCCATCGTCGGGGTGACGTCGGACGAGCTGGCGCTAGCGGAGCGCCTCCGCCGGCAGAAGGCCCCCGTCGTGCTCGTGGCCAACAAGGTGGACAACCTGGCCGGCGAGCTCGAGGCGGCCGAGCTGTGGGGGCTCGGCTTCGGGGAGCCCTACCCCGTGTCCGCCCTCCACGGGCGGGGGTCGGGCGACCTCCTGGACCGCATCGTCGAGCTGCTGCCCGACGAGCCTGCTCGCCCGCTGACCGCAGACCTCCCGGCGATCGCCCTCCTGGGGCGGCCGAACGTCGGCAAGTCGTCGTTGTTCAACCGCCTGGTGGGGGAGGAGCGGGCGATCGTCCACGCCGACCCCGGGACGACCCGGGATGCCGTCGACACCGTCATCGAGGTCGACGGCAGGCGGTACCGCCTGGTCGACACCGCTGGAATCCGGCGCCGGGCGAAGACGACCGGCCTGGAGATCCCCTCGACAGGGCGAACCCGCTCGGCCCTCGCGCGCTCGGACGTGGCCGTGCTCCTGGTCGACATCATGGAGGGGGCAGGCCACCAGGAACAGCGCATCGCCCGCGCCATCGCCGAAGCCGGCGTCGGCATCGTGCTGGTCCTGAACAAGTGGGACCTCGTGGAGGGTGAGGCCGAGGCCAAGGCGTTTGCCCGGGCTGCGGTCGACAAGCTTCCGTTCATCGGGTACGCCCCTCTGGTCCGGACCTCGGCCCTGACCGGCCGAGGGGCCATGAAGCTGATCCCGAAGATCGACGAGGTGCTCGAGGCCCGGACCCTGCGGGTGCCGACGGCGGAGTTGAACGCCTTCGTGCAGCAGGCCCAGCAGTCGAACCCCCCCCCGAGAGTGGACCAGCGGGAGGTGCGGATCCTGTACGCCACCCAGGCCGAGACGGCTCCGCCGACGGTCGTGCTCTTCACCAACGGCACTCTGGGGGCCGGCTGGCTGCGGTACCTGGAGCGGCGCATGCGGGAGGTGTACGGGTTCGTTGGCAATCCGATCCACTTCGTCACCCGGCGCCAGGAGCGCCGTCACGGGAGGCGGGAAGAGGGCTGAGCGGCCCGCCGCTAGGCCCGCTTCAGAGAGGTCTGGAACTTTTTCGTCGCTGGGCGACGTTTTTCTTCCACACTTCGGCGCTCA
>DASXNO010000235.1:0-8417 GCA_036495025.1 Actinomycetota bacterium
TTCTGGAGCAGCACCGGGTTGGTCGTACACGTCCCGCTCGGGGACTTGACCGTCACGACGAGACCCAGCGCCTCGAGTTGCGCCTTGGCCGCGGCGCAGGTCGCCCCGCCGGCGACGTTGGGCATCGCGAAGGGCTGCGGCCCGACGCTGACGGTCAGCGTCACCGCGCTGCCTTTGGGCACGCTGGTGCCGGCAACCGGCGCCTGGCCGAGCACCGTCTCGGCGGGGGCGTCGTTGTAGGTCTCCTGGCGCACGGCGCTCAGGCCCCCCGCGGTGAGCGTGGCCGAGGCCGCCGAGTACGCCGTGCCCGACACCACCGCCGGCACGGCGACCATCTCCGGCCCCTTCGAAACCTTCAGCGTGACGGGCGTGCCCGGTCTGACCGCCTGGGGCGGCGGCAGCTGCTGGACGACGGTGCCCTTCGGGGCCGGGTTGAAATCCTCGCTCACGACGGGATCCGGGAGGCGAGCGGCGTGGAGGGCCTGCCGGGCTGCGGCAAGCGTCTGACCCTCGACCAGGGGCACCTGGCGCAGGTCGGGACCCCGGCTGACCGTGAGGCGCACCGTCGATCCGCGCAACCCGAAGGGCCCGACGCTGAAGGGCGGCCGGGCACGGATCACCGTCCCCGCAGGGGCCGAGTCGTCGAATGCCGTGCCCACCCGCGTGTGGAGCCGGGCCGCACGCAGCTTGGCGACGGCCTCGGCCTGCCGGAGCCCCGTCACCGTCGGGACGGGGCGCAGCATCACCGCCCCGGCGCCGGCGACGAGCACGAGGAGGACAGCGACCAGGAGGGGCCACCGGCGCCGCCGCCCGGCCAGCGGGGCCACCATCGTCTCCTGCGTTTCGGTGACCACCATCGACGTGAGCTCCGACGCCAGCTCCGACAGGGGCGGCGCCTCGGGCAGGGATGCGGCAGCCTCCGCCAGCGCCGTCCGCATCGCGGCGGCCGACGGGTACCTGGCGGCAGGATCCGTCTCGGTGCTCCTCGCCACCACCGCGTCGAGCGGCGCAGCCTCGGGCGCCTCGATCGACGGGGCAGGCACCCGGCCCGTCAGGTGCTCGTGCAGCACGTGGGCCACGTTGCCCTCGAAGGGTGGGGCGCCGCACAGCAGCTCGTAGAGGACGCAGCCGGCGGCATAGAGGTCGGTCCGGGCATCGACCGGGTCGCCCCGGATCTGCTCCGGCGAGACATAGGAGGCCGTACCGAGCAGGTCGCTCGACGTCTGCCGCCCGGGCATCCCGGCGTCCATCATGCGGGAGATGCCGAAGTCGGTCACCTTCACGTCGCCGGCCGCCGTGAGGAGGACGTTCTCCGGCTTGACGTCTCGGTGGACCAGGCCGCTGGCATGCGCAGCCTCCAGGGCCGCGAGCAACTGGCCAAGCACGGCCGCCGCCTGCGCCGGCTGCAGCCGGCCGCGGGCAGCCACGACCTCCCGGAGCGTCCGCCCCCGGACGTACTCCATGACCATGAAGTAGGAGCCGTCGCTGGAGCCCCAGTCGTAGACCTGGACCGCATTGGGGTGGGAGAGGCGTGCGGCCGCCTGGGCCTCCGCTCGGAAGCGCTCGACGAACCCCGGCCTGGCTGCGAGCTCCTGGGGCAGCACCTTGACCGCGACCGTCCGGCCGAGGACCTGGTCCCGCGCCCGGAAGACCTCGCCCATGCCCCCCGAGCCGATGCGGGCGGCCACCCGGTAGCGGCCGGCGATGATCTCCGTGGCGGTGGTCTGGCTCATGGCGCGTTCACGGCGTCGGGCTGACACGGATCTTCAGCAGCGTGTCGTTGACCAGGGCCTGGAGGGCAACCAGCCGCTGGTCCACGCCGGTCAGCGTCGTCGACAGGTCGCTCACCTTCTTCGCCTGCGCCGTGCTGCTCGACTGAGCGCTGGCGACACCCTGCTGCAGCGTCGAGATCGTGGCCTGCAACGACGTGATGGTCTGCTTCAGCGTGGTGACCTGGGCACCCATGTCCTGAGCCGTCGCCGTCACCGCCTGCTCGAGGGCGGAGATCTGGGCGCTCAACTGGGCGACGGCATTCGTGTCGGTCACGACCTTGGTCTGGGTCTGGACCTTTGTCTCGACCTTCGTCTGCACCCGCTCCTGCACCCGCACCGCCGCCGGGCGGGAGGCCCCCACCGAGGATCCCTGCCAGGCAACCGCCACCAGGGCGGCGGCCACGACCGGCGCGGCAAGCATCGCCAGACGCCGTACGGCTGCTGCGTTCAGGACGCGATCACCTCCACGGTCACGGTACCCCGCACCATCGCCGGCACCCCGGCAATCCGGCGCCCCTTCAACTCGAGAAACGTTGCCTGAGCGCCATCACGTTGGCGAGGTACCGCTTGGTGTCGGCCTGCATGCCGTCCTGGACGACGGAGCGCAGCCCCTGGTAGTAGCCGGCGACGGCGAGTTGGACGTTGCCCTTCGCCTGACGGACCAGGTAGGCGAAGAACGCCACCCCCGCCTCGACGTTGTGCTCGAGGTTGGCGGTGTCGACCACCCGCTGGAGGATGATGTCGCCGGTGAAGCGCCCGGTCTCCGGCATGATCTGCATGACGCCGACGGCGCCCATGTCGCTGATCACCTGCTGCTGCCAGCCGGACTCCTGCCAGGCAAGCGCCTTGATCAGGGCAGGTTCCACCTTGTACTGCGCGGCGTACTTCTCGAGGAGGGTCTCGACCGTCGCGGGAGCAGGTACGGGGATCTTGAGCACCTTGCCCGCCTGGATGCGGTTCGGCCGGGTGATGCCGTTCACAGCGGCAAGCGCGCCGGGCGTCACGGCGTAGCGGACGGCGATGGTGGTGAGGCTGTCCCCCCGCTTCACCGTGTAGGTGACCGTCTGGGGAGCAGCAGGCACCGGCAGGGGTGCGGTCGGTGCGGGCTTCGGGGCCGGCGGCGGCGGGCTCGTCGGGATCCGCAGCATCGTCCCGATGAAGATCAGGTTCGGGTTGGCGAGGTGGTTGGCCTGCGCGATGGCCTGCGGCGTGGTCGCGTACGTGTGGGCGATCGTGAAGAGGCTCTCGCCCGGCGCTACCACGTGACCGCTGTCCGCAAGGCCGCCCGCCGCGAGGGCCGCAACCACGGCAAGGAGGGCTGCTCCCTGCCTGCGGCTCCTGGACCCGGCACCAGCCGGGGCGGGGGTGGGACGGTCAAATCCGACCATATGCGCTCCCATCACCAAAGGGAACGCAATTTAACAGACATTAACAGTCGTGCGCAAATGACAACTTTTGTAACAAGGTTTTCGGCACCGAGGCCAGCATTCGTTTCATGCTTTTATCCGGCGCCTTGAGGGGCGCCTCGGGTTCTTATCCGGCGCCTTGGGGGGCGCCTCGGGCGTCCAGAACCTCGGCGATGCCGTTGCGCAGGACCGGCGAGCCGCGGCCGTTGAGCGTCTCGAAGCCATAGGTCGTCACGCCGTCTTCCTTCGACTCCACCCAGCCCCTGGTCGTGAGGGTCTCGCCCGGGAAGACGGGCTTCGAGAACCGAACCTTGATGCGCCGCAGCCGGGCCGGGTCTCCCCCGGCGACGGCGTCGAGGACCGCCCTGGAGGCGAAGGCCATCGTGGCCATGCCGTGCAGGATGATCCCCGGCAGGCCGGCGGCGTTGCGGGCGAACTCGGGATCGGTGTGGATCGGGTTGTGGTCGCCGGACGCCTCCGCGTAGCGGTAGGTCTGGTCCTCGTCAACGGTCTGGGCGGTGGTGAAGACGTACTCGGGCTCGGGAGGCGGCTGCTCGGCCGCCGCCTTCGTCCGGGCGCCGCTGCCGCGCACGAACAGCAGGCTGCGCAGCTCCGCCGCCGTCACGCCGTCCTGGTTGGTGAGCCTCGTGAACACGGTGAACGTCTCGCCCGACTCCTTGACCTCGATGCTCTCGAGACGCCCCTCGACGGTCAGGGTGTCGCCGGGGCGGATGGGCGCCAGCAGGCGATGGTCCTCCTCCCCGTGCACCAGCCGCATGAGGTTGACCTCGAGCTCGGAGTCGAACAGCGCCGCGGCGAGCACCGCCTGCGCCGGGACGACGGGGAAGGCGGGTGGCCCGACGGGATCGTTCCCGGTGAACGCCGGGTTGTCCTCGTTCGTCGCCGCCGCGTAGGCACGGATCGTGTCGGCGGTCACCTCGAACGTGGTGGTGGGATACGTCTTGCCCGCCAGGGCAGTATTGATTGCCAACGAAGCCTCCAGTTCTCTTCCTCTGCAGCTCCGCTCTCCTGCGGAGCTCGATCGTTGCCTGTCTCAGTCCAGGCGCCCGAGGATATGACGCCCGATCACCACCCGCTGGATCTGGCCCGTGCCCTCGAAGATGTCGTAGACCTTGATGTCCCGGAACCACTTCTCGACGAGGTGCTCCCGCGAGTAGCCCTCCGGTCCCATGATCTCGATGGCACTCACGCAGGCCCGAAGGGCCGCTCGAGGGCCGGCCGCCTTCGCCATCGAAGCCTCCTTCGAGTTGGGGACCCGGTTGTCGGCCATCCAGGCGGCTCTCCTGGCGAGCACCCGGGCGGCGGCAAGCTCGCGCTCTGTCGCCGCCAGGCGGGCATCGACGAAGGGGCGACGCCGGGAGTGCCGGGGCACCTCCGTCCTCGACCACGCCCCGACGTACTCGAAGGCCGCACGGCCGATCCCGATGGCCATGGCCGCCACGCCCGGCCGGGAGGCGTCGAAGGCCCGCAGCGTGGCCTTGAACCCCGATGCCGGGCGGAGTGCCTCCTCGCCGCCGACGATGTGGTCGAACGGGATGCGGCAGTCGTCGAAGACGAGCTCGGCCGTCTCGGAGGCCGTCAGCCCCAGCTTGCGTTCGATCCGGCCGACCGCCAGGCCCGGGGTTCCCTTGAGGACGACGAAGAGCTTCTGGCCCGCCCGGCCGGCCCCCGGGTCGACGGTGGCGTTGACGACGAGGACATCGGCCCGAGCACCGTTGGTACAGAAGACCTTCGTGCCGTTGAGGACCCACTCGTCCCCCTCGCGCACGGCGGTCGTCCTCAGGTTCGAGACATCGGAGCCCGCCTGCGCCTCCGTGACCGCGAGCGCCCCGAAGCGGGGGCCCCGGCCGTCGAAGATCTCCGTGAGGAACCGCCGGTGCTGGTCCGGTGTGCCGGCAGCCGAGATCGACGGACCCGCCAGGCCCGGCCCCGGGATGTTCAGGATCATCGCCGCGTCGCCCCACGCCAGCTCCTCGCCGCCCACGACCGCCACCATCCCGTCGGAGCGTGGCCCGCCGTCCAGACCCTCGTCGGACCGTAGCGGCGGAACGATTGCCGCCCGGTCCCCCGCCATCTCGCCCAGCCTGGCGATGACCTCCGGTTCCACGGTCTCCGCCAGGTCGGCGGCGCGGGCACGGGGCCGCAACTCGTCGACCGCGAAGGCGTGGAGGAACTCCCGCAGGGCCTCCATACGGTCGTCCAGGGCGAAGTCGATCATGGGACCCCTGCCGCCTGGTAGCCCCTCACCTCGGACAGGTCGCCGACCAGCCACGGGGCGTCGAGGGTCGCCAGGGTCATGGCGTCCCGGTACCACAGTTCGACGGGGTGGTCCCGCATGTAGCCGTGGCCACCGAGGACCTGCACCGCGTCGTCCGATGCCGCCAGCGCGGCGGCCACCGCCTGTCCACAGGCGGCCATGACGAGCCGGCCGGCATCCGGCCGATGCGCCTCCACCGCAGAGCCCGCCTCCCAGCAGAGCAGCCGTGCCGCCTCGAGGTCGGTCGCCCGGTCCGCAATCATGAAGGAGATGCCCTGAAACGCCCCGATCGGCCGCCCGAATGCGTTGCGCTCCCGGGCGTAGGCGGCGGCGTACTCGACCGCGGCCCGGGCGAGGCCGAGCGCGATGCCTGCGGTCACCAGCTTCGCGGCCAGCAGGGCCGCCACGACCTCCGGGGGACCGGTGCCGATCCGTTCCGCCTCGACGCCGTCCAGAACCAGCTTGAGGGTCCGTGCCGACCGGAGCCCGAGCTTGTCCTCGGCCGTGGCGATCACCGCCGTCCCGGGGCCAGGTCGCCAGATCGACGGGCCCTCGGCGACGACCAGGAGCGTGCCTCCGGGGCCGGGGTCGGGGACCGCGTACTTGACCCCCTGCATCCGGCCGGTCTCCGCCGTGGCATCCATCCGGAAGATGTCGGCTCCGGCCTCTCGCTCGGCGAGGGCCAGGGCGGCCCCTCCGCCCGCGGCAAGGGCGGGCAGGAGATCGGCCTGCTGGGCCGGTGCGGCTGCTCGCTGCAGCACCGAGGCGACGACCCCGGGGGCGAGCACCGAGTAGGCCACCCCCGGGTCGCCCCAGGCGAGCTCCTCCGCAATCATCACGGCCGTTACCGAGTCGAAGGTCCCCTGGCCGCCAAATGCTTCGGCGACCCCCGTGCAGACCCCCATGGCGACGAGCGCGCTCCGGATGGGCCCGGCGACCTCGCCGGCCTCTTCGCACGCCCGTGCCGCAGGCCGGATCTCGCTCGCAGCGAAGTCGTGGAGAACTTCGACGAGCGCCTGCTGCTCCTCGGTCGGCCTCAGGTCCATCGGTGGTTCAAGCTTCTCACGACTACACCGTCCGATGTGGAATCCCGCGGGGTCAATTGACCGTATCCTCAGGAGAGTACGAGCCCGCTGTGAGCAGATTCCGAGTTTCGATGGAAATCATCGGGACATCGGAGACCCGGAAGGAAGGAGATGACCACGTTGAGCTGGTTCCCAGGCCCCAGGGCCGCCACACCTGAAGAGCTCAGCATCCCCATCGAGACGCTCCTGCGTCCTGCCGCCATCGTCGGGGTGCTTGCGATCGCCCTGATCCACTTCCTCGACCTTTTTGGCACGATCCAGAGCCACGCCTACGTCGGGGTGCTCTACCTGGTCCTCATCGCAGGCTGTCTCGCGGCTGCCGGCGGGCTGCTCGGACGCAAGCCGTGGCGGGCATGGATGCTCACCGGTGCCGTCGCCGCCGCACCGTTCCTCGGCTACATCGTCAGCAGGTCGGTCGGCCTGCCCGGCGCGACCGACGACATCGGCAACTGGACCCAGCCGCTCGGCCTCGCCGCACTGTTCGTCGAATTCCTCGTGATGACCATCAGCCTGCGGGTGCTGGTCCCGGCCTGGAGGCAGCTACCGCTGCCCCCGGACGCAGGCGACCACCGTGTTCGTGGTGCAACGCACCGAGAGGAGATGGCCTCCCGTTCAGTCGGGGTGGGCTGATCGCCAGGCCGGCCAGGGCAGCGGGTCCTCGCCGGCGATCTGGCGGACAAACTCCTTCAGGAACCAGCTGCGGAAGGCCCTGGCCTCCGGCGGTGTGACGAGCGTCAGGAGGTGGTCGCCGGCCTCGCAGTACCCGTCGGCCTCGTCCAGCAACGAACCAAGCCGGAGGCAGGCATCCGAGACGTCGGCAGGCACCTTGTACACCAGGTCGATCTCCAACGCCTCGGAGGCGGTGGCGGCCGCCAACTCGGCCTCGCTGCCTTCGGTGAAGCCGGAGAATCGGCCCTTGAGCTCATTGGCGAGCTCAAGGAGGCGGCGGGGGACCCCGTGGTTGCCCGACCCGCTGAGCTGGATCAGGGCGAATTCCCGCATCATGCCGTCGGCGTGCTCGCGTGCCCGCTCCCAGACCGGCACCGGCAGCGAGAGGATACGAACCTCCATCAACTGCGGCACCTCGTCCACGACCGCCTACACCGCCATTCTCGACCTGGCCTCGTCGACCGCGGCGGGTCCGCTCTTGGCGGGACGCCTCCCGGCGAGCCCGGTGCGCTGCACCGGAGTCCCGGCGGCAACCCGGCTCCCGTCGGGCGCCGGCGCGTCGATCTCGAACCACACCGCCTTGCCCTTGCCGCCGTTGCCCTTGCTGGCCGGAGCGCTGGTCCCCCACCGGTCTGTCATGTGCCCGACGAGGTGGAGGCCCCGGCCCGTGGTCGATGTCGGCGAGTACTTGCGCTGTGCAGGAAGGCTGGACCCGTCGTCGCGCACCTCGACCCGCAGCACGACCCCGAGGGTGACGACGAGCACGATGTCGCCCTCTCCGTAGAGAAAGGCGTTGGTGACGAGTTCGCTGACCGCGAGGAGCGCTCGCTCACGCAGGTCCGACTGGTCCCAGGAGTCCAGCGTCTTGGCGACGAACCGGCGCGCAAGGGAGGGCGCCTGCGGACCTGCGGCGAGCACCTCGGTTGCGTTGCGCAGTTTCATTCCCTTCAGAATCTACATCGGGCCGGGCCGAGGCGCAGGCAGTGCCAGGATGGCCATGGTTGCGACCGTCCGGCTACCCGGCCCCTACCAGGACCTTGGGCGGGGTCGGGGGCGTGCCGGAGCGGAGCACCATTGTCGACCCGTTCCAGCCGTACACGTAGGGGTCGGTTCCCGCCGATCCGTTGTCGGCGCACGAGGAGTTGGGCAGGCTCACCCCGTAGCCGACCGTGAACTGCCCGGCCGCAGCACTGGCGAGCGAGACGAC
>DASXNO010000236.1:0-16154 GCA_036495025.1 Actinomycetota bacterium
CTACCGGGGCAGCGCGGCCACGATCGGCTGGTTGAGGTGGATCGATCCCGTCGAGCCGAAGAAGGCGCCGTCGCCGAAGCCGAAGATGCCGCCGTCCCTCGCCACCAGCCAGTAGCCCGCGCCGCTGGGCGTGACGATGGCCGCGACGATCGGCTGGTTGAGGTGGATGGCCCCCGTCGAGCCGAAGAACTGGGCGTCGCCGAAGGAGAAGATGCCGCCGTCGGACGCGACGAGCCAGTAGCCGGCTCCCGTCGCGCTCGCCATGGCGGCGACGATGGGCTTGTTCAAGTTGATGGAGCCCGTCGAACCGTAGAAGTGGGCGTCGCCGAACGCAAAGATCCCGCCGTCGGATGCGACGAGCCAGTACCCGGCTCCCGTCGGGCTCGCCATGGCGGCGACGATGGGCTTGTTCAGGTTGATGGAGCCCGTCGAACCGTAGAAGTGGGCGTCCCCGAACGCAAAGATCCCACCGTCGGATGCGACGAGCCAGTACCCGGCTCCCGTCGGGCTCGCCAGGGCGGCGACGATGGGCTTGTTGAGGTGGACCGAGCCCGTCGAGCCGAAGAAACGGGCGGCGCCGAAGGAGAAGATCCCGCCGTCGGACGCGACGAGCCAGTAGCCGGAAGCCGCCACCGCCGCGATGTGCACGCGGGCCGGAGCGGCGGCGATGCCGTTGTAGGCGGGATCGGCGCTCGTGGGTGCGTTGGCCACGACGACGCTGCGGTCCACCGGCGAGCCCCCGGGGGCCAGTCCCACCAGGACCGCCTGGGGCACCGACCAGTTGCCGGCGTCGAAGGTGAGCGACGTGGGCGCCACGGCGAGGGCCGGATCGGGGATGATCCCCACCGTCACCGGGGAGAGCGGCTTGCTGGTCAGGGCGACCGTGTAGGCCCCGGGGCCGCCTCCACGCGCGAGGTTGATCCCTCCCCCGTCGTTCACCACCACCGAGGCGTGGTCGGCCTCGGCGATGGTGACCGGGACCGGGTCCACGGGCGCCCCCGAGTAGAGGGGATCGGCGCTGGAGGCGGTGTGCTGGACGAAGACCGTGTTCGGCGAGGGCTGGGCCACGTGATCGTCCGGGGCGCTGACGGAAACGGACTGGGGCACGTTGGCGGCCGTGAAGACGAGGCTCGACGGGCTGACGGAAAGCTGAGGGTCCGCACTGAGGTTGATGGTGACCGGGGAGGCCGGTGCCGAGAGCAGGGAGACCGAGTAGCTCCCGGACGCGCCCCCCTCTGTCAGCCCCAGCGAGTCCGGCTGGATCAGCACGAGCGTGATCGTGAACAGACCCGGGCTGGCGGACGCGGCGGCGGCCCCGCAGGCGGATCCCGTGTCCTGGCAGACCCGGATGCCGGCCGAGTGCGTCGGCTGGGCCGGGATCTGCCAGGGTGCCGACGTGGCGCCCGGCGACGTGGTCGCCACCGTGGACCACTGGGCGGCGTCGACGCCGGTGACCGAGAGCGCGGCGATCCAGGCGGCATCCGACCCGGCCGACGCGTTCTGGTCCTTCTGGTAGGCCCAGGAGAGGGTGTGCGACCCTGCGGGGATCGGGAAGGAGGCGGAGGAAAAGGTGCTGTGGAGCCCGTTGACGGCCAGCAGCGAGGTGCCGTCGAGGAAGAACTGGAGGAAGTCTCCGCACGGTGACGGCGTGCACGCCTCGGAATCGACGCGGTAGCTGAACGAGACCGTCCCGGGCACGACCGTTCCTACCGATGTGGAGACCCACGACGCCTTGCTGTCATCCCCCGGCACCAGCCCGGAGCGCAAGGCATTCGAGCCGTTCGGGCCCTCCCCGGCTGCGAAGGTCCACGACTTGTCGCTCCCGGGGGCGCTCGTGAAGTTCGCCGGCACGCCCGGGCCTGCGAACGGCTCGGTGTAGGTCGTGGACGCCAGGGCGTTAGGGGTGAACTCGACCCGGTACGGCGTCGGCGGGTTGCCAGCCGGGACGTTGGTCTGCCAGGTGACGGTCTGGACGGTGCCGGGACCGTAGGACTCCCCCCCGACGGGCGCGCCGATGGTCGGCACCACGGGGAGCACCTGGGTCAGGGCGCTGAAGACGTCGAGCCGCCCTCCCGACGAGGTCGTGCCGGCGAACGACGGCCGTGCGTCCACCGTGGACAGCAGCCGGCTCTTGAGCTCGGTGGGCGAGGCGCCGGGATACTGCGACCGGAGCAGGGCCAGGGCCCCGGTGACGAAGGGAGCGGCCATCGAGGTCCCGCTGAGGTAGCCGTACGGCGTCGCGTTCGCCTCGGTGATCGTGCTCACGATGTTCACACCCGGCGCCGCGAGGGCGGTCGGGCCGCCGTGGTTGGAGAACGAGGCGAGGCCGTCGTTCTGGTCCCCGGCGGCGACCACGATCTCGTTCGGGAGGTTGTAGCTGGCGGGGTAGTCGGTCGAGCTGCTCAGGTTGACGCCGGCATTGCCGGCCGCGACGGAGAAGACGACCCCCGCCTGGCCGGCCTGGATCATCGCCTGCCGCAGGGACTCGTTCGGGGCGATCTCCCCACCCCAGGAGATGTTGATGAACTGCGCCCCCTTCTGGATGGCGTAGAAGATCGCCGCGATGGCGTGGGCGTCGTCGCCAATCCCGCACTGGCCGTTCTGCACGCCGAGGAACTTGAGCGGCAGGATCTTCACGTGCCAGGCGACCCCGGCGACACCCTGCCCGTTGTTCCCGACCGCGCCGAGGATGCCGGCCACGTGCGTGCCGTGGTCGTCGTTGGGGGCACCATTGCAGGACTGCGAGGGGTCGTAGACGACGTTGGTGTCGTTGAGGAAGTTGTGGGCGTCTGCGGTGTCGATATTGCCGGCAAGGTCCGGGTGCCCGGTGTCGATGCCGGTGTCGATGACCGCGACCGTAGTCCGGGACGACCCCGTCTGGATGCCCCAGGCCCTGGTCGCCCCGACGTCGTCGCCGGCGGTGCCGTTGACGCCCAGGACCCGCTGGCCCGTGTTCAGCTGACCCCACTGCTGCCCGAAGTAGGTGTCGTTGGGGCTCGCGGCGGACGCCCGGACCACGTAGTTGGGCTCGGCATATTTCACGCCACGCTCGGCACCGTACGACGCAGACGCCGCGGCGGGCGTCGTCCCGCCGGGCAGCGCCACCAGCTCGACGCCGATCTGCGGGAATCTCTCCAGCACCCGTGCCCCGTGGCGGTGGTCGGTCGCGGTGCGCGCCACGTCGCTCACGCCTGGGCGGTAGCCGACGAGGAGCTGGCCGGGGACCACGTCCCCGCGGGCTTGGGCACCTGGGCCGGGCACCGGGGCCGGGGCCGGGGTTGGGGTTGGGGGCCGGGGTGCCGCCCTGACCGGCCGGGGTGCCGCCCGGACCGGAGCAGCCAGCCCGGTTACGACGAGGCCAGCGGCGAGGGCGAGATGCAGGAGGATCCGGCGTTTCCGCACGACGTTAGTCCGAAATCGCGCATATATGCGCGATCCGCACCTAACCTCGCCTGGGCACCTGGCGGTAGGCACGTCGGTTAGCGGTGGGCCTCCAGGCAGGTGCAGCCCTCGGGCCCGACAAGGGCGCCGTGGGCGGTCCCTGCGGGGAGATCGAGGCGGTCGCCCGCCTTCATGGTCACGTCCTCTCCCTCGACCTGGAACGTGATGCTGCCGCGGGCGCAGTAGAGCACCTTGTCGTAGGCGTGCGTGTGGACGCCGTAGCGATCGCCGGGGCCGTTGGACCAGGCGTACGGGGAGAGGCCCTCGGCGCGGCATGCGTCGCGGAGGGCCGAGTCGGCGGGAGGTGCCCCCTCCCAGGTCGTCAGCCCGGCAGCCATGGGCTGCCTATCCGCCCGCCGGGGAGACCGTCGCCGACGCCGGGCCCGAGCTGGCGCCCGACGACGCGGTTGCCGAGACGAGGACCGCCTTGGCGTCGGTGTTCTTGGGGTCGATGGTGAGGGCCGTCGTGGCGGCAGCCTTCGCCTCGGAGTCCTTGCCCCCCAGGAGGTAGATCTTTCCCAAATTGATCCACGTGGCAGCGTCCTGCGGCTTGATACGGACCACGGACATCATCTGGGCCACCGTCTTGTCACGGAGGGCGGCATCGGTGGGGGCGGCGGCCACCCAGGAGGCGAGCATGTTGGCGTACTGGGTGTGGACCTCCCAGTCGGTCGGGTCCTGGGTCACCGCGCGCTGCCACCAGGTGCCGGCGGTGGCGTACTTGGTGACATCCGTCGATCCCCAGCTCGTGTAGACCCTCGCGATGTTCATCACGTAGAAGACGTTCTCGGGCTGCAGCCTCAGCGCCTGGCGGTAGCGGACGAGCGCGGAGTTGAAGCTGGTGGCTCGGGCGGCTGGATCCTGGGCGCCTGCGGCCTGGCCCTCGTCGAGGGCTCCTGCGAGGGACAGGTAGCTGGGCTCGAGCGGCTGGAAGGATGACGCATGGAGGAAGACCGCTCGCACGAGAGCGGGCGACATCTGGTTTGCCTGGTCCTGCTGGCCGACGTGGGCAAGGTGGTCGGCCCAGAACGGGCGGACACCGATGGCGAGGGCCACGAGGGCGACCACGCCGGCAAGGACGTGCACCGGCCACCGGGTCTGCCCCTGGCGCAGCACCCGAGCCCCCCCATAGGGGGCCGTGGACCTCGCGCCGGGCGCCTTCTTCTTCTTCCGCATCCCCTTCGGGCCCTGGGCTGCCCGGGCGGCGGCGATGGCGTCCCGGGCGGCGACGGCGCCGGGATCCGCGAGCACGGCGATACCGGCCAGGGCGATCCATCCCATCACCGCCAGCGGCGGCACGTCGATCGAGAAGAACTGGTTGGCGAGGTAGGCGACGAGGGTGGCCATGAAGGACACGAGCAGGAGGCGGGCCGTGCCCTCGAGCTGGCGCATCCGCCGGTAGCCATAGAACAGGGCCAACCCGACCAGCGTCAGGTACGCCCCGATGCCGAGAATCCCGGAGTTCGAGGCGTACTCGAGGAAGACGTTGTGGGGCTTGTCCGTGATCGTGAGACCGAGCTTCGCCCCATCCTTGGCCAGGCGGAACAGGGGGTAGTTGGCGTAGTACGTGTCCGGGCCGGTCCCGAGGATGGGATGGTGGCGGAAGATCCTGAGCGCCGTGATCCAGTAGTAGCCGCGGTCCTGGAACGTGCCGGTACGGAAGGGGCTGAAGGCACCCGCATGCGCGAAGAGGCCCGGCGCCGTTTTCGTGCCCGGATGCACGAGCACCTCGACCGCGACCAGCACGCCGCCGACCGCCCCCGCCGCCGCCAGCAGCCGGACCCACCGGGGAAGCTTGTCGCGGTAGAGGAACGCTGCGACGAGGAGCGCCACACCCACGGCGATGAAGGCGCCGCGGGTCTGTGTGAACCACAGCGCCAGCAGGTCGGCGACGAAGAGCACACCCATGACGATCCTGAGGATGGCGCCCTTGGCGGTGAGCACCACGTAGAGAAACATCGGGACCGCCATGGCCATGTACCCACCGGCGAAGTTGGAGTTGCCCATGGTGCCCACCGGGAAGGACGGCGGCTGCCCGTTGCTGTCCCTCCACGGGATGCAGAACGGACCGTTGCCCGTGCACTGGATCTTGGTCGCCTGCCACAGCGTCAGGGGGGTCATGATGATGCACGCGATCGCGATCGCCCAGGGGATCTCCTTCAGCCGGTCGGGGCGCTCCCAGTAGAGCCCGACCGCGGTCAGTGCGATGACTGCGTAGAGCACGAAGGGCAGGAGGCCGCCGTAGCGGTGGTACAGCCCGATGAGCGAGAGACCCGGGTCCTGGGAGAACAGGGTCGCCAGGAGCTGCACCGCAAGGAAGGCTGCGGCCGCCCAGAACAGGCGCATCTTCGGGAGCCACGCCCCCCGCTCGGCCGCCCAGACCACCCAGATGACCAGGCTCACGATGCCGGTGATCCACAGCGTGGTGATCTTGACGAGGTTGAAGACGTCAACCGTCGGCCGCCAGAAGATGTCCGCGTTCAACACCAGGCCGAACAGCAGGATCGCGCGCGCGTACCCCTGCCACTTCTGAAGGATCCAGGTTCTCAACCGGATCTCACTGCGCTTGGGGCTCTCACTTCGACTTGACCTTCGGCTTGACGGTCGACCCGACCACCTTCGACCCGACCACCTTCGATTCGACGTTCGACTCGATCTTCGATTCGACCTTGACACGAAGAAGCAGCCATCCGAGGAACAGCGCCATCACCACGAGCCAACCCATGAGCAGGTATGCGGTCCTCGGGCTGGCGTAGACAATGATCACGCCGAGCCACCCGCACGACGCGGAGGCGAAGTAGATCAAGCCTACCGCAGCTTTCGACGGGATTCCGACCCGCACCAGCCGGTGGGACATGTGGTCCTTGCCGGGGTGAATGGGGGAAAGCCCCCGCTGCACGCGTGAGACCGAGACCATGAGCGCGTCGAGGATCGGGATCGCCAGGACGGCGATGGGCACGAGGAACCCAACCCGGTCGGGCAGGGCGTGGAACCGCAGCTTCAGCCCGATGGCGGCGAGCATGAAGCCGAGGAACAGGCTGCCGGTGTCCCCCATGAAGATGCGGGCGGGAGGGCGGTTCCACCAGAGGAACCCGAGGGCGCACCCGGTGAGCGCCGCGGCGAGGCTGGCGACGAGGATCTGGTGCGACAGCGCCGCAAGGACGAAGAGGTAGCCCGCCGCGATGGTGACCACGCCGGCACTCAGCCCGTCCATGTTGTCCATGTAGTTGACGGCGTTCGTGATACCGACGACCCAGGCGAGGTTCAGGGGGAGGTCAAACACGATGTTCTTGAACGGGTGAGCGGCCACCCCCGACGCGTAGAGGGCCAGTCCCGCGACGATCTCGAGGGGGACCTTGATCCAACCGGGCACGACCCTGAGGTCGTCGACGAGGCCCATCCCGGCCAGCACGAGGCCTCCGCCGAGGATCGTCGCCACCTGTTCGTAGGAGCCGGAGAGCGGATGGACGATGACACCGAGCACCATCGCCCCGACGAAGGCCAGGATGATGGCGAGGCCCCCGAGGTACGGGATCGGGTCGGTGTGGATCTTCCGTGCCGCGGGCATGTCGACGATGTCCAGGCGCAGCGCCACCTTCCTGGCGACGGGAGTGGCGAGCAGTGCCCCCACCAGCGCGGCGGCGAAAGCGGCGGCGTAGACGGCGCCCATGCGGTCAGCGATCCACCGGGGGCCCCGAGGCGCCCCTCAAGGCGCCGGGAAACCTCGAGGCGCCCCTCAAGGCGCCGGCCAGAAAGGGGGCATTCAGTGCCGCCGCCGGGCGTCGTCGATCATCGTGTCGACGATCTCCGCCAGGGAGGTCGCGGGCTCGAAGCCGATGAGCTTGCGCGCCCTGGTGATGTCGGGCACCCGCCGGGGCATGTCCTCGAAGCCCCCGACGTACACGTCCTGGTACGGGACGAGCTGGACCTCGGAGGAGGAGCCAGTCCGCTCGATGACCAGCTTCGCGAGTTGCAGGATGGTGACCTCCTCCTGGGAGCCGAGGTTGACGGCCAGGCCCTCGGCCTCCCGGGACTCCATCAGTGCGATGAGGCCGGGGACGATGTCGCGGACGTGGCCGAAGCAGCGCGACTGGGAGCCGTCGCCGTGGACCTTGAGCACCCGGCCCTCGAGCGCCGCCTCGATGAAGCGGGGCAGCACCATGCCGAACTCGGGCGACTGGCGCGGCCCGACGGTGTTGAACAGCCGCACGATGACCGTCGGCAGCCCCTTGGCCCTCCAGTAGGCGTGGGCGAGGATCTCGTCGACCGCCTTGGAGGTCGAGTAGCTCCACCGGCCCACCAGCGGGGAGCCGAGGAGCCGGTCGCTGTCCTCGTGCATCGGGATCTCGGGGCTCTTGCCGTAGATCTCCGAGGTCGACGTGATCAGCACCTTCCGGCCGTACTTGTGGGCCTTCTCGAGGATGATCTCCGAGCCCCGGATGTTGGTGACAAGCGACTCGAGGGGGCGCTCGACGATGAGCTTGACGCCGACCGCCGCCGCGAGATGGAAGATGACGTCCGCCCGGGCGACCAGGTCGTCGACGAGGTCGGCATTGATGACGGACCCCATGACGAACTCGAACCGCGGGTCGCCGATGTGCTCCCGGATGTTGTCATGGCGGCCGGTGGCGAGGTTGTCGAGCGCGATGACCGAGTCCCCGCGGGCAAGGAGGGCGTCCCCGAGGTGTGATCCGATGAAACCGGCGCCGCCGGTGATCAGTGCGCGCACGAGCCCAAACTATACGTTGACACCGTGAACGTGAGCTTAATGTTGTCTGTGGGGAGTTTGAACATTCAGCGCAGCGGCGCCCGGTGCGGGCTGGCACCGGGGCTGGCACCGCCCAGACGGTGGGGTCCGGTGTCCCTCGCCTCGACGAGCACCTCGAGGAAGCGGGGCGCCCAGCGCTGTCCCGAGTAGCGTTCCACGACCGTCTCGCGGGCTGCGGTGCCCATCCGGGCACGGAGGTCGGGATCCGCCACGAGGCGGCCGACGGCGGCCACCCAGGCGTCCTCGCCGCTGGCGACGAGGCCGTTGCGCCCGTCCTCCACGATCTCGGTGTTGACGCCCACCGGGGAGACGACCGGCGGCACCCCGAGGGCCATCGACAGCAGCGCCTTGAAGCCGCACTTGCCCCGGCTCCAGTCGTCGTCCGGCAGCGGCATCAGGCCGATGTCGAAGGCGCCGACCTCGGCGATCTCGGTGTCGGCCCGCCACGGCTTGACGGTGACATGCGGGGCTCCCGGGAGCGTGAAGCGGGGATCGCCGGTCACGACGAGCTCGACCGGCAACTCGTCGAGCATGCGGCGGAGGGCGCCCTCGATCGTGCGCAGGTGCACCGAGGTGGTCGGGCTGCCGCTCCACCCCACACGGACGAGCTCGTGGCCGGCCCGGGCCTGGGGCCGGTACCGCTCCACGTCGAGCGTGGTCGGGATGACGTGGACCCGGTCGCTGAACGTGCCGGCATAGGCAGCGAGGAAGGAGTTGCCGACCGTCGTCGCGGCCGCCCCGGCGACGATGCGCCCGACACCCTCGGGCCGCTTGAGCCGGGCCGCCAGCGCGTTGGCCTCGGAGGTGGTGCCGAGCCAGATGGCGTCGTCGAAGTCGTACACCACCGGCACCCTCCGCTCCAGGAGGGCCTCGAGCAGCGGCGGCCCGAGCACGAAGGCGCCGCGGTAGACGAACACGACGTCGGCCCGCTTCGCCACGTGGGCCTGCACCAGCCGCCGGGCCAGGGCGGCCGCGGTCTGCGCCGCCTTGCGGGGCGCACCGCCGGGCTCGTAGAGGCGGGCAAAGGCGGCGGGGCCGAACAGGGGCCGGATGTCGGCCTCGACGGCGCCCTCCGGCAGAAGGCGGAGCCACTGCTCGAAGCGGAACCGCTGCCCCGGCGAGCGTCCGGGGGGGTAGGGCACGAGGAAGGTGACCCGGAGCGGGGCCAATCCTGGCCTCAGGCCGGCGGCGGTGGGTCGATCGTCCACGCAAGCATGGGTCGCACCGCCCCGGGCCAGTCGCCGACGTACGGCCCGCGGACCCCGTCGCCCGCACCGGAGCTGCGGTCGACGACCTGGAAGGCGACCGCCTCCTTCTCCTCGGCGTGCACCACGGTCGGGTTGTACGTGCTGACGACGGCGGTGACGTAGATGCGCCCCTCGGCGAGGAGGTTGCCCGGGATGCGGCACGTCGCCTTGACGACCCCCGGCCTGCGCGGGCTCTGCCACCAGGCCCGGTCGTTGAAGTCGTTGTTGAGGAAGAGGCAGACACCGTCCTCGTTGTAGAAGTGGAGGTTGACCGAGGGCCGCACGGCCGGGTCCTCGGCCAGGTGCCAGTACTCCACCTCGATCGAGACGGGACGGCGGATGTCGAGCTCGTCGGTGATCTCGCCGCCATCGGTCCGGACCCGCACCGCCTTGAGCCGGGCGGTGTCGTCGCCGGGAGCGAGATCGGGGCTCGGCCAGGTCCGCTCGGCCGCCGTGGCCAGACCCGACTCCAGGTAGGTCCGCACCACCTCATGGGCCACGCCGTCGGCGACGACGCCCCCGCGGTCGAGCAGGATGAGCCTCGGACAGAGGCGCAGCAGCGAGGGCATGCTGTGCGAGACGAAGAGCACCGTGCGGCCGGTCGCCCCGATCTCGGCCATGCGGCCGAGGCACTTGCGCTGGAACTCGGCGTCGCCCACGGCGAGGACCTCGTCGACGAGCAGGATGTCGGTCTCGAGGTGGGCCGCCACGGCGAACGCCAACCGGAGGTACATGCCGGTCGAGTAGCGCTTGATCGGCGTGTCGAGGAACCGTTCGATGCCGGCGAAGTCAACGATCTGATCGAGCTGGCGGACGATGTCCGCCTTGCGCATCCCGAGGACTGCCCCGGACAGGAAGACGTTCTCCCTGCCGGTCAGCTCGGGATGGAACCCCGTGCCCACCTCCAGCAGCGAGCCGACCCGGCCCCGGACGCGGACGTGGCCCTCGGTCGGCGGCGTGATCCGGGAGAGGATCTTGAGCAGGGTGGACTTGCCGGCGCCGTTCCGGCCGATGATGCCGACGACCTCGCCCTCCGCCACCTCGAAGGACACGTTGCGCAGTGCCCAGAAGGTCTCGATGGCCCTCGCCGCGCCGCCCCGGCCCCGCACCTTCGACGCCAGCTCCTCGCCGAGCAGCCGGTACCGGTAGACCCCCTGGGTCGTTCCGACGCGGTAGAGCTTCCCGACGGACTCGGCCCGGATGGCGATGGGCCTGGCGGGGGGAGCCTGCGCCTCGGCCGGACGGGGAGGTGCCTCAGATGACATCGGCGAAGAACTGCTCGACACGGCGGAAATAGAGCAGACCGAGCACCAGCACGATGCCCGCCACCGCGAACGATCCGCCGGCGAGCGCCCAGGGCGCGTGCCCGGCGCCGGTCAGCGACCAGCGGAAGCCCTCGACCGCACCCGACATCGGGTTGAGGGCGAACAGCGAACGCAGGACCCGGGAGCCGACCAGGGTGGCCGGATAGGTGACCGGGGTGAGGAAGAGCCCGATCTGGATGAAGAACGGCGCCGCGTAATGGATGTCCCGGTAGGCGACGTTGAGCGCCGACAGCCAGACACTGACCGCCAGGGCGCTCAGGATCGCCAGCAGGGCGAAGACCGGCAGGTAGACGACGGTGGCGGCGGGGGCGAGCCCGTAGACCGCCATCACGCCGACGAGCACGACGAGCGCGATCGCCATGTCGGGGAGCCAGGCGCTCACGGAGGCCAGCGGGATCACGAGGCGGGGGAAGTACACCTTGGAGATGAGATTGGAGTTCGTCACCAGGCTGTCGCTGGCGCTGCCGACCCCGTTGGCGAAGAAGAGCCAGGGGATGAGGCCGGCGAAGGCGAAGACCGTGTACGGGAGGCCCTCGGAGGGCACCTTGGCGAGCTTGCCGAGGAACACCGCGAAGATCGCCATCATGAACACCGGCTGCAGGACGGCCCAGGCGACGCCGATGAAGGCCTGCTTGTAGCGGACCTTCACGTCGCGCTGGGCGAGGAAGAACAGCAGCTCCCGGTAGGCCCAGAGATCGCTGAGCCGCACCGCCGAGAAGCGGCCGGGAGGGTGGATGTCGCGCACCGGAAGGCCGGGAGCCGCGGGAGTCCCCATGAGGCCATTATGGAGGGACCGGCCATGCTCGCCACGAGCCGCCATGATGGAGGCAGAGCCATGCCGAGGATCACGGTGGTCACCAACGCCGACAACGAGGGCCTCGCCGCCCGCCTCCTGGGAGAAACTGTCACGCGCCTGAAGCGCATGGCCCGGGTCTTCCTGCCCGGCGGGACGAGGCGGCGGCAGGCGGTCATCCGCCTCGTCGACCGCTCCGAGGCGGCCGGGAACCGCGCCTTCCAGCGCTGGATCAGGGAGGTCGAGCCGGCGCTGGCGGCGCCCGTCGCAGAGGAAGCGGGCGGGCCCCTCATCAGCGTCGTGGTGCCGACGTACAACACGCCCGACCGGTACCTCGTGCCCCTCGTCGACTCCGTCCTGGCCCAGACCTACCCGCGGTGGGAGCTCTGCCTGGCGGACGGCTCCACCGACGACGAACGGGCGTCAGCCATCGCGGCGCAGGCCGGGCGCGACCGCAGGATCCGCCTCCACCGGTTGTCGTCGAACCTCGGCATCGCCGGGAACACCAACGCCGGGATCGACCAGGCCCGGGGGGAGTACATCGCCTTCTGCGACCACGACGACACCCTGGCGCCCTTCGCCCTCAACGAGGTCGCCGACGTGCTCCGGGACGATCCCGGGATCGATCTGTTCTACAGCGACGAGGACAAGCTCAGCGAGGACGGAACCGCCCGCTCCCACCCGTTCTTCAAGACGGGCTGGTCGCCGGCGCTGTTCCTCTACGGCAACTACCTGGCCCACTTCGTGGTCGCCAGGGCGGAGCTGGTGCGCAAGGTCGGCGGCATCCGCACCGGCTACGAGGGGGCGCAGGACTACGACTTCATCCTCCGCACCCTGGACCACGAACCCCGCGTCGTGCACATCCCGAGGTTCTCCTACCACTGGCGCTTCGCGCAGGGTTCGACCGCCCGTGGCGCCCGCCAGAAGCGGGGGGCCGGCGATGCGGGCTACCGCGCCCTGCAGGACTACCTCGTCCGCAACGGCATCGCCGCCCGGGTCGAGCGCATCCCCGACTACCCGACGAACTACCGCCTGGCCTTCGAGCCAGCGGTGCCGCCCGCCGTCCACGCCGCCGGCGGCGAGCTCCCGGGGGCTGAGGGGCTGAGCTCGCCCGACGCCCTGGGCGGCCTGCCGGCGGGGGACGTCCTCGTCGTGCTGGCGCCGGGTGCGGCGCCCGTCCACCCGATGCACCCATCCGCCGTCGAGGAACTGGCCGCGGTGGCCGTGCAGCCCGGCACCGGCACGGTGACCCCGGCGCTGCTCGATGCGGCCGGGCGCAGCGCCGGCATCGGCTACGGCGCCCGGGACGGCCGGCTCTGGCCGCTGTTCGCCGGCGAACGCTGGTCCCGCTTCACGCGGGCGAGCCAGGTGGCGTGGCCCCGCAATGTGCTCGCCGCCGGGGGGTGTGCCGCGCTCGGGGTGGGGCTGGCCCGGGAACTGCTGGAGGCGGGAGCGTCGCTCGACCCGGTCTCCCTGTCCCTGGCCGCCCACCGCCGGGGTCTTCGCAACGTCTACTGGCCGTTCGCACGGTTCCGGTCCGGGCAACGGTTGGCGCCGGTGGACCCGGGGGAGCCGGTCGAGGACCCCTACCTGAACCCGAACCTCGGCCCGGGGGCCAGCACGCTGTCCTGAGCTCGGCCTAGTGTGCTGGGTGGGGAGCGGTCCTGCCGATGTTTGGGCCAAAAAGTGCGGATACCGCACTTCTTGGCACAATCTGGCCCTCAAGCCACGCCCGGCTCCGGCTCGCTTTTTGCGACAACCTGAGCACTAGGTTTTTTGCCAGTAGACAGCACCGCTGCGGTCGATGACGACGAGCTCGTCGGAAATTCCTCGGTCCCTCCGGAAGTCATCGATCGCGGCCCGGCATCCCTTCAGGGCGTAGTCGTCGACGATGACGTACCCGCCGGTCGACAGCTTGTCGTAGAGGCTTTCGAGAGCCTCGATCGTCGATCCGTACATGTCACCGTCAAGACGGAGTACGGCGAGCCGCTCGATCGGAGCGCTGGGCAGGGTGTCGGCGAACCAGCCGACCAGGAACTTCACCTGCTCGTCGAGCAACCCGTACCGGCGGAAGTTGTCCTCGACCTGGCCCAGGGAGACGCTCAGCTCGGGCGCGGCATGGTGCAGGTCCCCGGTGTCCTGGACGTAGCGGGGGTCCGGTTTCGGCAACCCCTGGAAGGAGTCGGCCAGCCAGACCGAGCGATCCACGACGCCGTGCGCCTTGAGAACGGCGCGCATGAAGATGCACGCACCGCCCCGCCAGACGCCGGTCTCGATCAGGTCGCCCGGGACGGATCGCCGGAGGACGTCTTCCACGCAGAACCGGATGTTGTCGAGGCGGCGCACGCCGATCATGGTCTCCGCCTCGGCCGGACGGTCCAGCCCGTCCTCTCGGGCGTGCGGATCGAATGGCAGACGTTTGACCACTTCGAGGTTGACAGGGCGAAGCAGCCGGTTGACCGCCTGACAGGCGGCTCGACGCCACGGGTTCACCGGACCGAGGGCCCGGTACCGCTCGGACGAGACGTTGCGAGTCAGCGATCTCTTGAGGACATCGAGATACCGGTCGACGCTGGCGTCGACCGTTTCCTGCGCGGCAGCACGTTGCGGAGTCGCTCGCACCTTGTTCGCCTCCCGTGTGACGGGGTCATGACGCCCGGCGGCTCATCAGCTGGTCAGGCTGGGTCCGTATCATGACATTGAAGCGCTACGTCCGAGGTGCGTCAAGAGGTACATAGAGGTCCTTCGCGGCGCTGACCATCCCTGCCGAGTAGCGGTGGTAGCCCCGGTTGACCAGCTCTCTGGCGACGATGGGCACCCTCGGCAGGCGGCGCAGTGGCAGGTTCGCCCGGGATCGCAGGTGCCGGAGGAACGCACGCAGCCCGGCGACGTCGCGCACCGAGATGTTGCACGGCCCCTCGCTCCCGATGCGGCCGATGCGCTCCAGGGCCGCCTCCCACTGCTCCGCCTGCCGGACGAACTGCAGCGAGCGCGGGTGGACGGAGCTGCGCACGAGGTCGCCGACCGTCTGCGACGCCACCTCGGGGATCCCGATGGCGTTGGCGTCGTGCTGGCGGTAGAGGAGCAGCGGTTCGTCGATGAGGCGGACCTGGGAGCGCAGCGAGATCACGAGGGCGATCCACCAGTCGTGCGGCCAGCTCGCGGGGATCGGCAGGATGTCGGACCGGGCGGTTGCCCGGAACATGGACGACGCCCCCATGGCGAAGTTGCGCTTGAGCAGGACCGGGAGGGCCTGGCCGAGCGATACCAGCTCCCGCTCCTCGGGCCGCAGCCCGATGCTCTCCGTCAGCCGCTGGTCGAGCGGGCGGAGGTGGACATCGACGACCTCGGCGTCCGAGCACACGAGCCCGGCGAGCGGATGGGACTCCAGGGCCGTCGCCAGGCGGGCGAGCTTGCCCGGCTTCCAGACGTCGTCCTGGTCCGACAGGGCGATGAAGTCGCCCGAACACAGCGAGATCGCCCGCTCGAAGTTCTTGGCGAAGCCGAGGTTCGCCTCGTTGCGGTACAGCCGGACGGGAAACGGTGCCCCGGGAACGAAGGCCTGGAGCAACCCCACCGTCCCGTCGGTGGACCCGTCGTCGCAGACGACGAGCTCGTGGGGGAGCCGGGACTGGGCGACGATGCTGTCGAGCTGCTCCCCCAGGAACGCCGCCCCGTTGTAGGTGCACAGTGCGACGGACACGGTGGCGGGCGCCATGGCCATCAAGGGTACCGTGGCCCGACGCACGAGGCCGGGCCCGTCGGGCCCGGCCTCGTTCACATCGTCTGCAGTGCGTCAGTGCTGGACTTGACCCGACATGTCCTTGGCGACCTTGACCAGGTAGTTCACGATCGTCGCGGTGGGGGTCTTGACCTCGTGCACCGTCACCAGGTGGTTGGCGATCTGGCGCCGGAGGTCCGCCTCGTCGGTCCAGGTGGTCCGGAAACCACAGGTGGAGGCGCCAGCGTTGGCACATGCGTACGTGTTGGCCATTTGAAGTTCTCCCTTTCAAGAAGGTTGCGGGAAAGAAGGGCAGATGCCCGACATCAGGATCGAACTGCAGAAGGCCCCCGAGCTGGCTCGCCCCGGGTCGTATCCGGCGCCTTGTGGGGCGCCTCGGGAGGGGCAAGCACGGGGCTCTAACTCAACGGCATCTCATAGCGGACACCACCCCCTTCCGGCTCCTCGTCTGTAAGGAAGCTTACATCCGCCACAGGCTTATTTGCGAGTCTCCGTCAGTTCCTGATAGAGGGCGGTCAGGTCGTCGACGAGGCGCTCCGAGCCGAAGCGGGCGCGTACCCATGCCCGTCCCGCGAGGCCCATCGCTCGGGCGGCGTCCGGCTCGTCGAGGATGCTCCCCACCCGGGCCGCGAGGGCTGCCGCGTCACCGGGCGGCACCACGAATCCCGAGGTCCCGTCGCGGACGACCTCGGCGACGCCACCGACGTCGGTGGCGACCACGGGACGGCCGGCGGCCCCCGCTTCGATCAGCGCCACGGGCGTCCCCTCGTTGCGCGAGGTGAGCACGACGACGTCGAGGGCCCCGTAGAGGACGGGCAGGTCGGTCGCCCACCCGATG
>DASXNO010000237.1:0-5195 GCA_036495025.1 Actinomycetota bacterium
GGCCGGCTTCGACATGGACCTCGACGGCATCGACTCCCACTCGCTGCAGTACCAGAACGCGAACAACTCCGTCGGCCTCACCGACGCCTTCCTCGAGGCCTACCTCGCCGATGGGGACTGGGACCTGAAGGCGGTCCAGGACGGGCGCACCGTCGAGACTGTCAAGGCCCGTGCGCTCATGCGCCAGATCGCGGAGGCGGCCTGGGAGTGCGCCGATCCCGGCGTCTTCTACCTCGACACGATGAACGCCTGGCACACCTCTCCGGCGGCGGGCCCGATCAAGGCAACGAACCCATGCGGGGAGTTCGTTCGTCCTGCGAACACTTCCTGCAACCTCGCCTCCCTCCGGCTGACCAGGTTCGTGGACGAGCGGGGCACGTTCGATGTGCCCGCCTTCACCGCCGCGGTCGAGACGACCCTCACGGCGATGGACATCTCGGTGCACAACGCCGAGTACCCCACCGAGAAGATCAGCTCGATGGTGAAGACCTACCGGGACCTCGGCATCGGCTACACCGATCTCGGCGCCCTGCTCATGCAGCAGGGGGTGCCGTACGACTCCGACGCCGGCCGGGCGTGGGCGGCTGCGGTCACCGCCCTCATGAGCGGGGTCGCCTACCGGCGGTCGGCCGAGCTCGCCGCGGCGGTCGGGCCGTACCCGGGCTGGGTCGAGCCCGGCAACTCCGAGGCCCATCTCGCGGTTGTGCGCCGCCACCGGGCCGCGGTCGACCAGATCGATGTCTCCCTGGCGCCCCGCCAGCTGGTCGATGCCGCCAAGCTCGCCTGGGACGAGGCGATCGAGCTGGGGGAGCGGTACGGCTACCGCAACGCCCAGGTCAGTCTCATCGCCCCCACCGGGACGATCAGCTTCCTCCTCGACGCCGACACCACCGGGATCGAGCCTGACCTTGCCCTCGTGAAGACCAAGAAGCTGGTCGGCGGCGGCACGATGAAGATCGCCAACCAGGGCGTGCCCAAGGCGCTGAAGAAGCTGGGCTACCCGCCCCGCCACATCGCCGACATCGTCGAGTACGTCACCGACAACAACACCGTGAAGGGGGCGCCGCACCTGCACCCGGACCACTACTCGGTCTTCGATTGCGCCATGGGGGCCAGTCCGATCCACTACATGGGCCACGTGAACATGCTGGCCGCCGTGCAGCCGTTCCTCTCCGGCTCCTCGTCCAAGACCGTCAACATGCCGGAGGACGCCACCGTCGAGGAGATCGAGGCCCTCTACCTGGAGGGGTGGCGCCTCGGCCTCAAGAACCTCGCCATCTACCGGGACAACTGCAAGGTGGGCCAGCCGCTCTCGGCCGACAAGAAGACGTCGGGGGGGGCCGCGGCCGTCCCGGCGGCAGGCGCCCCGGCCGTCGACGCCCGCCCGGCCCCGGTGGCCGCTGCGCCCGTGGCCGCTGCCCCCACCCCGGCTGTGGGCCCTGCCGCCGAGGCGAAGGCCGCGGTACAGGAACGCCCGGCCCCGACCCGCCGCCGCCTGCCCCGCAAGCGGCCCTCCCGGACGACCTCGTTCCGCATCGCCGACTGCGACGGCTACGTCAACGCCGGCGAGTACCCGGAAACCGGGGAGCTGGGTGAGATCTTCCTGAAGGTCGCCAAGCAGGGCAGCACGCTGGCCGGCGTGATGGACGCTTTCGCCATCGCCATCTCGATCGGCCTGCAGTACGGGGTGCCGCTGAAGGCCTACGTCGAGAAGTTCATCAACATGCGCTTCGAGCCCTCGGGTATCACCGACGACCCGGACTTCCGTTTCGCCAGCTCGATCGTCGACTACATCTTCCGGCGCCTCGGAGCCGACTACCTGAGCCCCGAGGATCGGGCGTCCCTCAACGTGCTCACCACGGCCGAGCGCAAGCGGGCGCTGGATGGCGGGGTGCCCCAGGTCCCGAACGGGCACGGCAGGGAGCACGAGGAGCCGGATGACCCCGCCACCCTCGGCGTCACCGATGAGTCCCGTTTTATCGTGCGGACGACCAGCGATGCCCCGATGTGCTACACGTGCGGCATCTCGATGCAGCCGGCGGGCTCCTGCTTCGTGTGCCCCTCGTGCGCCACGACGAGCGGCTGCTCGTAGGCGTTTCCTGGTCTTCACTGGGCAGGCGATCTTGTGACCGACATCGCCCATCTCGCCCTCGGCGTACGGGACCCGGCTCGGTCGCTCGCCTTCTACCGCGAGGTCGTCGGTCTCGAGGGAGCCGTCCGGGAGGCCGGCTTCGGCTTCGTGCTGACGACGCCGAACGGCATCACGTTCTCGCTGATCCGGGGCGACCCTCCGGAGCATCTGGGGGAGGTCCATTTCGGCGTGGCCCTTCCCGACGAGGAGGCGGTGGGCAGCCGCCGAGCCGAGCTCGCCGCCCTGGGGATCTCGGAGGTCGACTGGTGGGTGGAGCCCGGCTTCGTCTCCCTCAAGGTCGCCGACCCCGACGGCTACGTCGTCGAGTTCTTCTGGGAAGGCGCGGGCGAGCCCGTGAAATCAGAGACGGACGCCGAGTCTTGATCTAGCATCGTCCGGTGGACCGACGTCTCGGGTACCCGGGAGCCTTGCCGCACCTACGGGTTGCCAAGGACCTCATGGACCGCCGCTACGCCGAGCCGCTGTCGCTGGAGTTCGTGGCCCGGCAGGCCGGGTACTCACGCTTCCACTTCTTGCGGGCGTTCCGGAAGGCCTACGGCGAGACGCCGAGGGCGTACCTGACCCGGCGCCGGATCGAGCGGGCGAGGGATCTGCTGCGCTCCGCCAACCTGACCGTCACCGAGATCTGCCACATGGTGGGCTTCTCGAGCCTCGGGTCCTTCAGTGACCGCTTCACCGAGCTAGTCGGATGTCCGCCAAGCCAGTACCGGGAGGACATGATCCGCAACGGTGGCCCGCCGCCGATTCCCGGCTGCATCGTGATGATGTGGACCAGGCTCGAGTCCCCGCGCGACTGAGCAATCGGGGAGAAGCGTCCTGGCAGAGGTTGGCTCTACCCTTGCCCTGTCGGACGATCGGACAGAGGGGAACGAGACAATGATCAAGCGGCTCTCGCACACAGGCGTCCCGGTGCTGGACCAGGACGCTGCCAAGGCGTTCTATACGGAGAAGCTCGGCTTCGAGGTACGCACGGACGCCACAATGGACGGGTTCCGGTGGCTGACCGTCAGCCCGCACGACCAGCCCGATCTGGAGTTCTGCCTCCTCAAGCCCGGCCCGCCCATGCACGACGAGGAGACCGGTGCACAGATCCGGGCCCTCGTCGCCAAGGGTGCGATCGGCGGAGGCGTCTGGCAGACCGACGACTGCAAGGCCACCTACGACGAGCTGTCGGCCAGGGGCGTCGAGTTCGTCCAGGAGCCGGCGGAGCGGCCGTACGGCATCGAGGCGGTGTTCCGGGACGACTCCGGGAACTGGTTCAGCCTCACCCAGCGATTCGGGACCTGACATCCGGGCCCAACATCTTGGGGGACTCCATTTCGGGAACCACGAAATATAGAGGAATTTCTCCAAAGGTAGCGTAGAATTTCCTCAGAATGCGATGTCCTTCCTGTGGGCACGACCAGGACCGGGTGGTGGACTCGCGCGTGGCCGAAGAGGGCCGGGCGATCCGCCGCCGGCGGGAGTGCGAGGTCTGCAACCAGCGCTTCACCACGTTCGAACGGGTGGAGAACGCCCCGCTGCTCGTCGCCAAGCGGTCGGGGGCGAAGCAGCCCTTCGACCGCGAGAAGCTGATCTCCGGTGTCCGCAAGGCCTGCAAGAACCGTCCGGTGCTCCCCGAAGCGATGGAGCGGGTGGCCGATGACATCGTCGAGACGCTGCGGCTCGAGGGCCGGAGCGTGGTCTCGACCGCCGATCTCGGCAGGGACGTCCTTGAACGCCTCCGCGACATCGACGAAGTTGCCTACCTGCGGTTCGCCAGCGTCTACAAGGACTTCAAGGAGCTGAACGACTTCGAGCGGGAGCTCGGGTTGCTGGCCAAGAAGGTGCCACCCAAGCAGCCCGCCGGGGTCCCCGAGGAGTGAGCGGGGGCCCCAGGGTCCTCATCCGGCGCCTCGATCCGACCCTCCCCCTGCCTTCGTACGCCCTGGCCGGCGACGCGGGCATGGACCTCCGCTCGGCGGTCGACGTGGTCCTGGCCCCCGGCGAGCGCTGCCGGATCCCCACGGGCATCGCCGTCGCCATCCCGGACGGCCACGCCGGCTTCGTCCAGCCCCGCTCCGGCCTGGCGGCCCGGGCGGGCCTCGGCTTCGTCAACTCGCCCGGCCTCATCGACTCCGGGTACCGGGGCGAGATCCAGGTGGTCGCCATCAACCTGGACCGCCGGGACCCCATCGACATCCGCCGGGGCGACAAGATCGCCCAACTCGTGATCCTCCCCGTGCCCCAGGTGGCGCTGGCCGAGGTCGAGGAGCTCCCGGCCTCCGACCGCGGGGCCGGGGGCTTCGGATCGACGGGAAGCTGACGCCTGGGGGCGGTAGGATAAGTGACTCACGCGGACGTGGCTCAGTTGGTAGAGCATCACCTTGCCAAGGTGAGGGTCGCGGGTTCGAATCCCGTCGTCCGCTCCAGGTAACAGCGCAGGTCAGGGGGCTACTCACCTTCCGGGGGCCCCGGACTCCGGGCCACCGAGGTCGCCAGGAATCCGCAGAAAATCCGCAGGCGGTTCCAGACGAGGCCCCCCGAAAGTGCTTTGGAGACGGTCCCGCATCGCCTCGCCGGCTTGGGGGAACAGGTGGCCATACCGGTCGGACGTCACCCGAATCGACGAATGCCCCAGGTACGCCTTCACCTCCTGGATGTGACACCCAGCTGCGATCAAAAGGGCGGCACAGGTGTGGCGTAAGTCGTGGAACCGGAGATCCTTCACCAGCTCGGCTGCCTGCACCGCCGGGTGGAAGTGCCGGGATGAGAAGTTGCGATGCCGAATGGGCCCGCCCTCGGTCGCCGTGAACACATACTCCTCAGACGGATAGGTGGCCAGGTGCTCGGCCAAGAGCTCCACCAGGAATGCGGGGATCATCAGCGTCCTCCGCTTTCCCGTCTTCGTCGGGCCGGTCACGAGAACCCCGGACACTTCGCCCATAGCCTCCACAACATCGATCTTGCCAACTGCGAGATTCAGGCGGCCCCGCTTCAGCGCGGTGAGCTCCCCAGCCCGCATCCCGGTATAGGCCGCCGTGAAGATCAGGGAGCGAAACCT
>DASXNO010000238.1:0-9180 GCA_036495025.1 Actinomycetota bacterium
GCAGCCCATCCGGCTCCGAGGAGGGCGACCACGGCAACGGCTCCGATGGCAAGCAGCGCTCCGCTGCCGGACTGGGAGACCTTCTTGCCGCTGTGGTCGTCGGGTGCGCTGATGACGGTCGAGGTAGCGGAGGGGGAGGAGTTGGCGGTCTCGGTTGCCGTCGGCGTCGGCGACGGCGAGGGGCTCGAGGCGGGTGCCGCGGCGGCCGGAGGCGTTGCGGCGGTCGCGGCGGGGTGGGCCGTCGAGGCGGTCGGGTGAGGGCTGGCCGGTGCCGGGGCGGCGGCTGGCGGTGCCGACGCGGGGGGTGGCTTCGGCGGTGATGCAGGTGCGGGCGGGGCGGGCGACGCGGGGGCGGGCGGGGCGGCCGACGCTGGCGGGGTGGGCGAGGTTGCGGGGGCGCTCACGGTGAGGACGGGCGCTGGTTCCGCGGAGTCGGGAGGTCCAATCCAGCGGACCACCTCGTTGGTCGGCGGCGAGTACGTCTGGATCACAGGGATTGGATAGGTGCCCGGCCCTCCCGTGTGCACCGTGAAGACAAACGCCACGTCGTTCGGGCCCGGGGGGGCCGTGGGGGGGACCTTTGTCCACTGGATCTGGCCCGGCGTGATTGTGCACTGCCACGGGGCGGTCGCCTGGCAGCGGACGGCCGTCCAGCTCGCCGGCAGCGCCACCGTCACCCCGACATTGTGCGTATCGGGATCCCGCTCTTCGGGGACCGCCATGTTGAGGACTTGGTCGGCCTGGGCCGCCAGGGGGCCCTGACCCGGAAACGTCGCGTGCGACAGGGCGGGGCTCGCCCCGGCGAGCAGCAGGAGCACGGTCTGGACGCCAACAACAAGGCCTCTGCGCATCGTGTGCCTTCCTCCTTCGGAGATCGACTGGTGGCCGGGCCCGGGACGTCCAGGCATCTACGTAAGTAGTGGGCGGACGGAGGCGGGAAAGTTCCCGGCGATCCAGATTTGCCGACTTCTCCGGAAGCGCCGGGAACTTTCGAGGCGAGATCGGTCACTACCCGTGCGCTGGCAAATCGAGCAATCGCATGATCGAGCGATCGAATGAGAGGAAGGAATCGCATGCAACGGTGGCGTCTTCGAGTGCCCGGACGGTGGCGTCTCGCGTCCGGTATGGCAGTGCTGCTTGTCGCCCTGCTGGCGGCACCGTCCTTCGCTCACGCCATATTCCCGTTCGCGCAGAACCCTTCGGGGACCAGGTCCACCCCCTATCCCGCGGGAACGGTGCAGAGCCTCGTCATGAACGTGCCCGAGGAGCGCGGCGGCAATCCGACGAGCACCGTCGACATCAAGGTCGAGTTCCCCGCCGGGTGGACCAAGCCGGCGTGCCAGGGGGCGCTCACCGTCTCCGGCACCGTGCCGGGCCCGCCGGCCGACGGCTGGAGCTGTGCCGTGGAGCCGGGGTCCCCCACGCTCCTGCACTGGAGCCGTGCGGCGGGCTCGACCGTGTCGGCTGCGTACTTCCCGTTCACGGCCACGACCGGCCCCGCGGGCGTGTACGCCTTCAAGGTCAGCCAGACCTACTCGAGCGGCGAGGTGGTGTACTGGGGCGACCCTCCGGCTCCCGACCCGAATGCGAACCCCCCGGTGGTCTGCCCCCACGGGCAGAACGACACCGGGACGGTGTGCCTGCAGCCCGCCCCTCAGCGCTACGTCACGGGCACTGCCTCGCCGGCTGCCTCGCCGGGCGACGGCTACTGGGAGGTCGCCGCGGACGGCGGGACCTTCAACTATGGCTCCGCGGCCTTCCTCGGGGGCCTCAGCGCATCGGCCTCCTCCAAGAAGCCCATCGTGGGGGCGGCAGGCTCCCCGACCGGCAAGGGCTACTGGCTCGCGAGCACCGACGGAGGGGTCTCCGCCTTCGGCGATGCCAAGTTCTCCGGCCCGCCGGCGGGATCGCTCCGGCTGAACAGCCCCGTCGTGGGCATCGCCGCCACGTCGACCGGCCAGGGGTACTGGCTGGTCGGGGCGGACGGGGGCATCTTCAACTACGGCGATGCCGTGTTCGCGGGCTCGGCGGGGTCCCTCCGGCTGAACCGGCCGATCGTGGGCATCGCCGCCACGCCGAGCGGCAAGGGCTACTGGCTCGTGGCCGCGGACGGGGGCATCTTCAACTACGGCGATGCCGTGTTCGCGGGCTCGGCGGGGTCGCTCCGGCTGAACCGGCCCGTCGCCTCAATTGCGGGCACCCTGACCGGCAAGGGCTACTGGCTCGTCGCCACCGACGGCGGCGTCTTCAACTTCGGGGATGCCAGGTTCTTCGGTTCGGCGGCGTCGATCAAACTGAACCGGCCGATGGTGGGGTTGGTGGTCGCCCGGTAAGCCTCTGAGCGGTACATGCACGGGTCGGCTCTCCAGCGGCCACGCTCCGGTGGCGGCACTGTGAGCTTCGCACAGCGGTCATAAGCTTCTGTGAGTATAAAGTGACGCTGTACGTCGATCTTTGCTCACAGAATCCCGGCGAGGGCAGCCCGGCGGTACGCCATGTCGGCGGTGGCCCACCGGGCACGCGAAGGCTGTCGCCAAGATCGGCGACTCGGCAGGGGAGGCGAAGGGCTCCGTCGTCGAGAAGGCGCCGAAGCGAAGCCCGGTAACCCGGCGGCCTGCGTCGCCCTGACACCGCCCCACCGCCGGGATGCCGCTCGGTAGGGTGGGCGGGTGCTCGAGTCCACCACCGCCCTCCGCTACGTGACGCCCCTCCGGGAGGGGGGTTCCCTCCCGGGCATCGTCGAGGCGGAGGACTTCGGCACCTACGTCGTCAAATTCCGTGGGGCCGGGCAGGGCCCGAAGGTGCTCGTCGCCGAGGTGATCGTCGGCGAGCTTGCCCGCCGCCTCGGCATCCCGGTCCCCGAGCTCAAGACCATCGAGTTCGACGAGGCCATCGGCCTTCGGGAGCCGGATCCGGAGGTCCAGGACCTGCTCGTGGCGAGCGCAGGCCTCAACCTGGCGATCGACTTCCTCCCCGGCTCCCTCGGCTATGACGGGAGCTCCTTCCGGCCCGAGGCCGACCTGGCGGCGAGGATCCTGTGGCTCGACGCGCTCGTCGCCAACGTCGACCGGACCTGGCGCAACCCCAACCTGCTCGTGTGGCACCGCCGGCTCTGGGCAATCGACCACGGTGCCGCCCTCTACTTCCACCACGCCTGGACCACCGAGGAGCGATTCAGCCTCCAGCCCTACGACGCCACCGATCACATCCTCCGGGGGTATGCCGGCGGCATCGACCGGGCCGACGAGGAGCTCGCCCCGATGGTGACCGAAGACCTGCTGGCCGAGGTCGTGAGCCTCGTCCCGGAGGAGTGGCTCGCCTCGGACACCGCCCACCCGTCCGTGGAGGCGACGCGGCGGGCCTACGTTGCGTTCCTGCTGGCCCGCCTCAGGCGGCGCCCGGTGTGGCTCCCCGCGGCCGCGGCATGACCGAGCCGCGGCAGGCCTTCGAGTACGCAGTCCTGCGGGCGGTACCCCGGGTGGACCGCGGTGAGTTCGTCAACGTCGGCGTCGTCGTGTACTCCCAGGCGACCGACTTCCTCCAGGCCCGCACCCACGTCGACCCCGCTCGGCTCCGGGTGCTCGACGAAGCAGTCGACCTGCCGGCCCTGGACGCGGCGCTGGCGGCCGTCGCAGCGGTCTGCGCCGGGGACGCGTCCGCCGGGCCGGTGGCCGAGCAGCCGGCGGGGGCGAGGTTCCGCTGGCTGACCGCACCTCGCTCCACCGTCGTGCAGGCCGGTCCGGTGCACGCCGGGATCACCGAGGACCCGGCACGCGAGCTCGATCGGCTGTTCGACCTGCTCGTGCGGTAACCCTTCCGCCCAACACCGCCCGAAATGACTAGGTGAGTTGGCCTAGTCCATATAAATCCTCTTAGGTGCATTGGGTAAAGAGCCCGGATGTCGGGTACCCTGGAGTTGCATGATCCAAACTGTCTCTGCGGGGAGGCCACATGGATTGTCTGTCCCGGCACGACTGCATCCGGGAGGCTCTGCAGGAAGATCTGTCGGCTACCCAGCAGGGCGCCGACAACATCGTTTCCCGACTCGACGATTGTTCCCTCGTGCTCGCTCTTGACGTCGCTGCCATCCGGGAGGCCCAGGGCACGGGCGAACCGGGCGACGACTCCTGCTGCCCGGTTGCCGAGCTCGACCGTTGGGACGAGCGCATCGCCGCCGCCCAGGACCGGCTCCAGGTGGCGAGGGAGGCCATCGCCCGGCTCAAGTCGGAGAACCTACGGCTCAGGAAAGAGCTGACCTGGCAGTTGCCGTAAACCGGTAATGCTAACCGGCGGTAATGCTAGCCGGTTGGGGTCACCGGCAGTCGGGCGTCAGTGGGAGCCCGAGGCCGGTGACGCCGGCGCGGTGACGGTCGCCGTGGGCACCTCCTTCGTGTACCCCTTGGCGACCTCCATCACGGCCACGGCGTAGGTCGGGTCACCCGGGTTGTAGAGCTCGACGGCGTCGATGAGCGACTTGGGATTGCCCGCACCGTTGGCGCAGAGGAGCCGGGCGGCGCTGGGGATGGCATCGGCAGGATCGAACGGGTCGGCGAACCCGTCGTGGTTGCCGTCCACCCCGTAGGCCACCCAGGTCGCCGGCATGAACTGCATGGGCCCGATCGCCCCGGCGTAGGAGGGTCCGTCGTTGGCGCCGTGGCCCGACTCGATCTGGCCGATGGCCATCAGCACTTCGGCCGGCAGGCCGGGGCAGGTCTGGGCCGCCGCAAGGTACATCGCCTTGTACTGCGGCGACATCGTCCCGGGGGTCGCCTGCAGCGAGATGCCGTCGCCGACGAAGCTCCCCATCGCCAGCAACAGGACGACGGCAATGACCAGGCCCCAGAGGATGACCTTGATCATCGGTTCGCGGCCACCAGCTGAGCGGCGGGGTCGGTGACGCAGAGGCCGTGCTCGAGCTGGGAGGTCACGACCTTCAGCGCAGCCCGCTCCCCGCCGACCAGGAGCAGGCCCTGGCCCTGCGGTGCCGCCACGAGGAAGTTCCGCTCCCCCTCGGAGAGGCCGAAGGCCGAGCCGATGCCGTCGATGGCCTTCTCGGTCTGGCGCAGGAGCAGGTGGATCGAGGCGTTGTTGATGATCGATTCGCCGAGCGTGGTCGAGAGGACGTCGGCGAGGTCCTGCGTGATGATCGTGAGCCCGCAGAGCCGTTTGCGGGAACGCTTGATGAGCGCCCACAGCAGGTAGGAGGCCTCCGGGTTCTCCCGGAGCATCAGGTAGGCCTCGTCGACCACCACCTGGCGACGGCGGACCGGTCCCTTGTCGACGCGCTGCCAGACCGAGCCGAGGGCCTGCCCGACCGCCTCGTGCAGGCGAGCCTCCTCGGTCTCACCGAGGGCGTAGCACACCACTCGGGAATCCTCCTTGGCGGGCTGCGTGGGTTCCCGGATCACCTCGCCCCCGAGCGCCTCGGTGAGGCGGACGTACTCGTCGTCGGGATCGACGATGAGGATCTCGTCGCCCTGGAGGGCCGAGCGGCCCGTCAGGGCCTTGGCGGTGTAGGACTTGCCGGCCCCGGAGGACGCAAGAATCAGCATGTTGTGGTTGGGGAGGGCGAAGCGATCGACGAAGATCGGGGAACCCCCGGTCGCGTCCGTCCGGGTGCGGGACACGCCTCGGCCGAAGAGGATGCCGCTGGGGTGCCCGACCATCTCTCCGGTGGCGAACGGGAAGCAGTCGGCCCCCGCCCTGGTGTCGAAGGTGCGCCGGAGCTTGATCTGGTCGGCGCCAAGCGGCAGCGTCGTCAGCCATCCCTCGAGTGCCCGGTACGTGGTCGGCCGGGCGTCGAGGAGGAGGGAGCTGCACAGCACCTTCACCTTGTAGGTCTCGGCATCGAGGGCCTCCAGCGTGTCCGCCCGGAGCGTGATGTAGAGGCCGAGGCGGAACAGGCGGCTCTCGCCCCGGGCGATGGACCGGGCGATGTCCTCGGCGTCGCTCGCTGCGACCTCCGTCTGCGGGTCGGAGATGCCGGTCTTGGAAAGCGAGGAGGAGAAGCGGGCCCGCTGCTTCTGGAGATGGCGGGCCGCCGTGTCGTTGGCAACCGGCTCGAAGTACAGGGCGATGTCCGCGGCACCCCGCCACGAGAGCAGCGGCTGCAGCCACCCGGCGGAGACCTCTCGGGGCCAGCCGACGATGGCGAGGGTGCGGAACCACGTGTCCCCGGCCTTGACGGCCCGCGGCGTGATCTCGAGCGCCTCGGGGGCCGGAAAGCCGTCGATGGGGGTATGGGCGGCCCCGTTGCTCTTGCCGATGCCGAACAGGCCCTTGCCCGGCTGCTCCTGGTCGAGGTGTCCCGCACCCGATCCGCCGGACCTGCGGGAACGACGCTTGAGGCGTCTACGGGGAGATCGCATCGGCCACACCTCCTCTCACGGTCTCACCCGGGGCGGCCTGCCCGCTCCCGGGAACGCCGCCGCCGGTCGCCCGGGCGAGCAGGCCGACGGTCTCCTCCTTGTCGAGGCGGCTTGCCCGGATGCCGAAGGGCACGAGCAGGGTCAGGATCTCCTCGCAGCGGGCGTCGAGCTGGGCGCCGTCGGCGCCCCGGACGACGATGTAGACCTGCCGGCGCAGTCCGCCCGAGATCGAGCGGAGGAAGGCTGCGTGGTCGGCGCCGAAGGCGGAGATCGCGCCGTTGTCCTGGCTGGCCCCGGCAAGCTCAGCGGTGACGGCAGCCTCTTCCAGGTCGATGGGCTCACCGCGGACGATGACGCACAGCGAATCGTCCAGCGCATTCAGCAGGCGCCCGAAGCCCTCGGTGAGGACGCGGGTCTCCTTGTCCGAGCGGAGCTGCAGGTCGAGGGAGGACACCGCCAGGAGCCGGACACAGGCGTCGCCGAGGTCGACGTCGCCGTCCCGGAAGCCCTTCCAGGGCTCCTCGAACTGACCGAGACTGTGCCGGGCCTTGTTTCGGCGCTGGAGGCCCCGGAGGCGCCGGGGGAGCGGCGGGGTTCCCTCGGGCGCCCACACCAGACGCCGCGGAGCCCGGATGTACTGGAAGAAGGCACCGGCCAGGCGGTCGGGCGAGAGGCCGTCCGCTTTGATGAGCGTGGTCGAGATGGCAAGCCCGGTCAGGATCGCGAGGATCGGCATCGTCACCGCCAGCGGGAGCTGGATCACCGTGGTCATCAGCCACGCCAGGAGGGCGATGATCGCGAATGCCGGAGCGACGATCATGAGCTGGCGAGCAGTGAGCCCGAAGAGGAACTGATCGGGGCGGTCCAGGTCGCCCGGGATGCGCGTCATGCGCCCACCCCGGCCACGGAGATGACGCCCTTCACCGAGCTGCGGATGTGCTTGTGGGTCACGCCGACCGCGGTCTTCAGCATCCACAGCGGGATCCATGCCATGAGGACGATGATCACGAGGACGAGGACCACGTCCACCAGTGTGCCGCTCCCGGCCTTTGCCTGGGCAGCGGCTCCCAGCGCCGTGCCGCCGTCGGAGAAGAAGATCTTCACGCCGATGGTCAGCAGGAGAGCCTGGACCGCCGGCGCGATGAGGCACGCCGCCGTCGCCCGCCACCACCCACGCGCGACGCCGTCGGTCTGGGGCAGGACGCCGAACACCTGCATGATCGGACCGCCGATGCCGAGGAGCACCACGATGACGACGCGGATGAGGTTGGAGAGCAGGAGGAAGAGCGCCCCCACCAGCAGCAGGGACAGGACGATGGGCGCGACGGTCCCCGACTGGACCAGCCGGTCGGTCGTTATCGAAAGTGAGTTCGGATCCACCTGTAAGAATCCCTTTACGAGCTCGTTCGAGATCACTATGCCCTGCCCCAGCAAGAAGAGGGAGAGGTTCACCCCGATTGCTGCGATGAGGGCCCGCGGCGCCAGCTCCTTGGCCTCGAGGTAGGTCCAGTCACCGGCAACCACCATGATCGCGCCGATGACCAGAAGGAGAAGCAGGAGCGAGTCGGAGACGATGAGCAGGCTCTGCCAGATCTCGCGGACCCTCGGCTGTGTGGAGACGTCGGGAGTCTGGAAGGCGACCTCTGCCGACTGGAGCGCATTGGCGATCGTCTTCTTGGCCGAGGACTTGAAGGGGTTGGTAAACAGATGCTGGAGCAGCCAGTCGGTCGGGTTGGGGACCTGGGATGGGGCCGCCGCGACGCGGGTGACTGCGGTCGCAAGGTGAGCATGAGCGGGAGCGGCCTCGGCGGGTGCTCCTGGCGCATACAGCGTCAAGGGCACGACAACGGCAATGGCAATGACAAGACCTACCCCGAGCGCACGGACCCGAGACTGGTTACGAGAGGTCTTGGACGCACCCCACACGAGACAGCTTGCGTTACTGGCCGAGGATGGTTTTGATGATCTGGATCAGCACCGGCGCGAGGATTGCCACGCCCAGGCCCAGCAGAGCATGCTTCACGGTCTGCTTCGCACCGTTGATCCCGTCCTTGTCTCCGCCGGCGGTGACGTAGCGGATGCCACCCACCGTCAGCATCACCAGCGACAGGGATCCGATGATGAGCATCAGCATGTCTCGGACCCTGTTCAGTATGTCAACGATTGAACCCAAGGAGCCTCCTCTTCCGGTCCGGCGCGCCCGCGCGTGAACCCTCTACCCCCGATAGCGTGCTGCGGACCCTTCTAGTGGTTCGGGTGGTTAGTCCTCCATAATGTTTCTTTCCTAGCATTATTGCAAATCGGTGAGCATGCCAGGCCTGCGTACGATTGAGGCGAACACTGAATGATACCCATATCCGAGTAATTGGCAGGGACGGGCGACCGGGGACACGAAAGGACCCCGGGGCGTCCGGTACCGACCTCCCCTCGGGTGACCGGGTTGGGCCCCTGCCGTGAGGGCCTCCCGGTCGCTCGGCGTGCTTCCCGAGGCGCCGCTCGCTACCTGCGGTGTGTGGGAAGCGCGGACGCAGGCGCCGGTGCGGGTGGCCGGACACGGCCGCGCGTCTCGACCCCCCCGGTGGCTTCGTCATGCAACAAAACATGGGAATCCAAGTTCGGGAGTTGACGTGGGTCATACTGCCAGGGCGCGCCGATAGCGGTCACAGATTTCCACCCGCATCGCACGATTCCTATCCGTCCGTTCATCGGCAATTCATATTCCGGCGCTTCTGGCTCGCGGCAAACCATCCTCGGCGGCCGCTGGATCGTCGTTCGATCCGGCACGGTGGCGGTCCGACCCCCGCCGGAGGTC
>DASXNO010000239.1:0-3893 GCA_036495025.1 Actinomycetota bacterium
ATCGGCATCCCCGATCCCGTCACCCAGCAGGCGAACGGCTACCCGTTCGTCGTCAGCGGCAAGTGTTTCTACTGGCTGCACACCCACGTGGCGGACGGGGTGATCCACGTCGAGTCCCCGTCGCAGCGCGCCTACACCCTCGGCCAGTTCTTCGACATCTGGGGCCAGCCGCTCACCAACGTGGAGGTGGGCCCCGTCACCGGGAGCGTCACCGCCTTCTACAACGGCAAGGTGTACGCGGGCGCCGATGTCCGTGTGATCCCGCTGACCGCCCACGCCGACATCCAGCTCGACGTCGGCCACCCGCTGGTCGCCCCCGAGGTCACGGACTTCGGCCGGCTGTAGGCCGGGGCAGACAGAGGCCACCCGGACTAGGATGGTGCTCCCGCGGGAGCCCGGAGGCCCGGGCTGAGAGGGCGCTCCCACCTGGCGCCGACCGCTTGAACCTGCCCCAGGTAACGCTGGCGAAGGGAGGAGCTCGATGAAGCTCGAGGACGACATCGCCCCATCCGAAGCCCCACCACCGCACGCCCGGAAGGTCTACGTCCAGGGGTCCCGCCCCGACATCCAGGTGCCGATGCGGGAGATCCATCTCTCGCCGACCCCCCTGGAGTACGGGGCCGAGGACAACCCGCCGGTCCGGCTCTACGACACCGGAGGCCCCTACACCGACTGGGAGCTTCCCAGGCCCGACGTCCGCCTCGGCCTTCCGCCCCTGCGGCGGCCCTGGGTGACCGGGCGCGGCGACGTCGAGGAGTACGACGGGGCAACGCTGTCGATCCCCGTGGCGGGCTTCGGCGGTGCCCGCCCCCGTCCACTCCGGGCGAAGGCCGGTCGCTGCGTCACGCAGCTGCACTACGCCCGGCGCGGCGAGGTGACGCCGGAGATGGAGTTCGTCGCCATCCGGGAGGGCGTCGACCCCGAGGTGATCCGGGCCGAGGTGGCCTCGGGACGGGCGATCATCCCCAGCAACGTCAACCACCCCGAGACCGAACCGATGGCGATCGGCCGCAACGTCCTGGTGAAGGTCAACGCCAACATTGGCAACTCGGCCATCGGATCCTCGATCGAGGAGGAGGTCGACAAGCTCGCCTGGTCGATCCGGTGGGGGGCCGACACGGTGATGGACCTCTCGACGGGCGCGGACATCCACGCCACCCGGGAGTGGATCCTGCGCAACTCGCCGGTCCCCATCGGCACGGTACCCATCTACCAGGCCCTCGAGAAGGCCGGCGGCGTGGCCGAGGACCTCACCTGGGAGATCTACCGCGACACGGTCATCGAGCAGGCCGAGCAGGGCGTGGACTACTTCACGGTGCACGCCGGCGTGCTGCTGCGCTACATCCCCCTGACCGCCCGGCGCGTGACCGGCATCGTCTCCCGCGGCGGCTCCATCCTGGCCGCGTGGTGCCTGGCCCACCACAGGGAGAACTTCCTCTACACCCACTTCGAGGAGCTCTGCGAGATCCTCGCCGCCTACGACGTCGCCTTCTCGCTCGGGGACGGCCTGCGGCCCGGCTCGATCGCCGACGCCAACGACGAGGCCCAGTTCAGCGAGCTCAGGACACTCGGCGAGCTGACGGAGATCGCCTGGCGCCACGACGTCCAGGTGATGATCGAGGGCCCGGGCCACGTGCCCATGGACAAGATCAAGGCGAACGTGGACCTGGAGCGGGAGGTCTGCCACGACGCCCCCTTCTACACCCTGGGTCCCCTGACCGTGGACATCGCGCCAGGCTACGACCACATCACCTCGGCGATCGGTGCCGCCATGATCGGCTGGTACGGGGCGGCGATGCTCTGCTACGTCACGCCGAAGGAGCACCTCGGCCTACCCCATCGCCAGGACGTGAAGGACGGCGTGATCGCCTACAAGATCGCCGCCCACGCCGCCGACCTCGCCAAGGGCCACCGGGGGGCACAGGTCTGGGACGACGCCCTGTCGAAGGCCCGCTTCGAGTTCCGCTGGGAGGACCAGTTCAACCTCTCGCTCGACCCCGAGTGTGCCCGGAGCCTCCACGACGAGACCCTGCCGGCGACCCCCGCCAAGAAGGCCCACTTCTGCTCGATGTGCGGGCCGAAGTTCTGCTCGATGCGCATCAGCCAGGACGTCCGGGAGTACGCGGCGGCCCACGGGCTCAACGAGGAGGAGGCGGTCGCGGCCGGGCTCGCGGACAAGGCCGAGGAGTTCCACCGGCGGGGCAGCTCGCTGTATGTCATCCCTGAGTGAGGAAGAGATCCGGCCGACGAGGCGGGTTCACCGAGGATAGGAGCAGATCGCGCGCCGGCGCGCGAACGAGGACTATCCTCGCTGGCGCCGTGGCCGGAGCAGCGCCAGGAGGCCCAGGCTCACCGTCGCCACGCCCGCCCCCACGACGAGGCGCCGCTGCGGCGTTGCGGTCGCCAGTCGCACGGGCCGCAGGTCGGCGGGCAGGCGGAAGCGCAAGACGGGCCAGCCCCGCTCCCTCGCCACGCGCCGGAGGTCCCTGTCCGGGTTGACGGCCACGGGGCGGCCCACCGCCTCCAGCATGGGGAGGTCGGTGATCGAGTCCGAGTAGGCCCAGGACCCGGCCAGGTCGATGCCCCGCTCGACCGCCAGGGCGCGCATCGCCTCGGCTTTGAAGGGGCCGTAACAGTAGAACTCGAGCTCGCCGACGTAGCGGTCCGCCTCGTCGACCTTCGACTTCGTGGAGATCACCTCGTCCACGCCGAGGAGGCCGCCGATCGGCATGACGACCTCCTCGGGCGACGACGAGACCAGGTAGATCCGCCGCCCGCGGGCCCGGTGCCATTCCATGAGGTCCAGAGCCTCGCGGTAGATAATCGGCCGGATGACCTCGTCCATCGTCGACTGGATGACCCGCCGGAAGCTCGCCCGGTCCTGCCCTCGCGACAGCTCGAGACCGCGGAGGCGCCACTCCTCCATCCGGGCCTCGTCGGCGCCCCGCAGCAGGTAGATGGTTTGGGCGACATAGCCACGGAGGAGGGCGGCCCGCGTGATGAGGCCCGCCCGGTAGAAGTTCCGTCCAAACGCCAGCCCGCTCGGGCGGGCGACCAAGGTCCGGTCGAGGTCGAAGAAGGCAGCCCCGCCCTTGTTGTGTGTGTTTGGTCGGTCTAGGTTGGTTGAGCTATTCAATGTGTCCTGATCCGTCCCGCCTGTCCCGGCCCACTACCACAGCCACCGGGGTCCCTGACCCCGTTCACGGCAGGCTGCGCCCTCCGCCTGCCCCCATTGTGCCCTGGCTCGCTCGGCCCGGGGTACGCCGGGCGGTGGCGGGGTTGGCCGTTGCACTGGTTGCCTTTGGCGTGGGGATGCTCCTCTATCCCGTTACCACCGACATCTACACGAGCCGGGCCCAGGCCAGGCTGCGCCGGGACTTCGCCGCTCGGGTCGCGCAGGAGCAGGCCCCCCGGCCGGCCCAGGGCCCGGCGGCCCCGGGGCCGCCGGTCGTCGACGCCGGCCAGGTCGTCGCCCTGATCCAGATCCCCAAACTGGATCTGGACACCGTCATGGTGGAGGGCACCGACCCCGCAACGCTGCGCGAGGGCCCGGGCCACTACCCGGGGTCGTCGCTCCCGTGTGCCCGCGGCAACATGGCCGTTGCCGGGCACCGGACCACCTACGGCCGCCCCTTCGGCGGCCTCGACCAATTGGCCGCGGGCGACAAGATCACCCTGGTCACGCCGGAGCGGAGCTGCACCTACGAGGTGGTGTCCGGTGCCTCCCCGAGGCCCGCACCCCACAAGGGGTCCGCAGCCTGGGTGACGTCACCCGACGACTGGTCGGCGGTGGCGCCGCTGCAGGGGTCATACCTCACGCTCACGACCTGTCACCCGAAGGGGAGCGCCGCGAAGCGCCTCATCGTGCGGGCACGGCTGACGAACGGATCGGC
>DASXNO010000240.1:0-9153 GCA_036495025.1 Actinomycetota bacterium
GGGCCCACAGTCCGATCGTGCCGAACACGACGCAGAGACTGCCGGCGAGTGCGGCGAGACGGAAGGAAAGTGCGTGCGTGTGAGCATGCGTTTGCAGATGCATTTCAAATCTCCTTTGCGTTGAGATTCTTGCGTTGAGGCAGAGCATTTCCCGTGCGGCATCGACGTCTGGGCGCTCTGGCACAAGGTCACTTCGTCATCCGCATCGCCCCTCTGCATGGTTGTGCCGGTTCGTGCCGGCCCATGTTCTAGCGGCCCGGGCGTCCCTTGCCGGGCTGCGCAACAGCAATAAATCCAGTGCCGTATCCGGGTATCTGAGGGCGCAGAATCTCGATAAATACGTTCCGATTGAGCGACACCACGACCCGGACATTGGATGGCCCGGTGCAACGCTCACCGGTCGTGACCGGGCCTGGGGCTCAATATGCTGGGGACTACGAGGGCAGAAAGGTCGGTTCGGCACGATGACCCGGATGCGCAAGGCAGGAGACTGGGCGCGGGACCTGGCCGCCTCCCGGCAGGTCGAGGGGTCCGTGGCGGCAGTGCTGCGGGCGAGCCCCCTCGTCGTCGACCTGGAGGACCACACCGGGGCGTACGAGCGTCTCGACTTCTCCTTCCTCTTCGCGGGCGAGCGGGTGTGGCTCGACGTCAAGGAGAAGCGCCAGCCGTACTCGAGAGGGATCGCCGAGCTCTGGGCCGGTAGGGATCCGACGGACCTGTTCATCCTGGACGAGACCGTCTACCGGCGGATCGTCTGGCAGGGAGGAGGCGGGTACCTTGCCGTCCACGATCTCCCCGGATCCCGCTGGGGATTCTTCGGCCCCTGGGAGCTCACCCTCGGTCCGAAGGCCCGCTACAACCGCTGGATCGAGAAGTCCCCCGGCAACCGTCTGCGGAAGGGCAAGCTCCTCCTCGACCTCAGCACGGCGACGGTGGCCGGGGCCTTCTCGGTCGATGCGATCGGCGAGCTGATCGAGCGGTCCCGGGCGGCACGGGGCCAGCTCGCCGCCTACGGGCTGCCCGGCCTCGGCCTGCCCGAGATCGGGCGAGGGTAGAGCCTACCGAGGGGCGGACCTCCGGGCACGTGGAGGTTAGTCGTCTGTCGCTCGTAGTCTGGCGACCCATTCCCGAAGGCGGGGAAGGTGCTCGGCGTAGTGCTGGGGTCCGGCCTTGCGCAAGGGGGCCTCGGCAGCGGGCGGGATCTCGGTGAGGCCATGGAGATGATGGAGCAGGCGGCGACGGGTTGCCTTCAGCTCGAAGAGGACGACCGACAGCGGCTGGTCCCGGTTCGCTTCGACGAACGTGTCGTTGAGGGTGTCCACGTCGACGTCGCCGTCCGTAAAGGTGCCCGACCTGATCTGCTCCAACGCCTGCCCGGCCTCGGCGAGCCAGCCGGCGATGTGGGCCAGGAAGTCCTTCACCGACCACTTCGGCAGGTACCCGGGGGTCTCGGCCTGTTCGGGGCTCAACCCCTCGACGAGGGCCTCCAGCTCCTCCCATCCCGCCTTCTCGGATTGAAGGAAGGTCGACACAGGGATCCGCTCGTCGGGGCTCACGTGCTCTTTCTATCGCTTGCACGCAGGTCCGTGCGAGTCGGTCGTCACCCCGTGGGCCGCCAGGTGGTCCCGGGCGGGCGAGATGCATTGGCTCTCGGTGACTCCAGCCACCGGTAGGGTGGTCCAGCTAACCCGGGGCTGGTGAGTGACGCTCTTCCCGGTCAAGACGGAGACGCCGGCAGTGAAGGTGCACCACGAGCGCGGGGGACTGTGGGCAACTGACCTCCTGCGGGACGAGGCCGCTCGCTTTCCCCTGCCGGCCCTCGGGGCGGGCCCGGTCCTCGTCGAGGAGGCGGGTGCCGAGACGGTGGCCGAGCTCGCCGGGGCCATGGGCGGATGGGATCCGGACGAGGTCGCGGCACGGCTGGCCGGCGGCAAACGCTGCTTCACCGCCAGGGTCGACGGCGCCATCGCCGCCTATGGCTGGGTGACGCCGGCGGGCGACTGGATCGGCGGGCTGGAGCGGGCGATTCGCCTCGACGGGGACGAGGCCTACCTCTGGCACTTCGCGACGCTGCCCGCCTTCCAGGGCCGGGGGGTGTACAAGGGCCTGCTCGCCGCCGTCCTCGGTGCGCTCGCTGCCGAAGGGTACCGGCGGGCCTGGATCGGCTGCGCCCTGGACAACACCGCCTCGGTCCGGGCGTTCGACGCCCTCGGGCTGCAGCCGGTGCTCGTCGTGGACTACTGGCGCCTCGGCGACGCCTCATGCTTCTACGAGGCCGGGCGTCCAGGGGCCGACCCGGCCTGGGTCGCCCACGCGCGCGCCGCGCTGGCCGCTCCCCACGAGGTCGAGCTCGGCCCGCTGCGTTTTGCCTGGGGAGCCCGGCCACCCGCGTGACCTGCCGCTCGCGGTCACGCCCCCGGGTCGCCCCGCCGGACCTCCTGGACGGCCCAGCTGTTTCCGTCGGGATCGCTGAAAAAGACATAGGAGCCGTAATCGCGGCGCTCGGGGTCCGGCCCCGGCACCATCCCGCTCGCGTCGAAATGCTGGACGCCGCTCACGTCCACCCCCCGGCCGGCCAGCTCGTCCCGGGCGGCCTCGATGTCGGGGACGACGAGGTGCAGGCCCTGGGTGGAGCCCGGCGCCGCCTTCGTGATCCCGAGGCCGACGGCGATCGAGCACGCCGAGCCGGGCGGTGTCATCTGCACGACGCGGAACTCGTCGCCCGCCCGATGGTCGACGTCAAGGTTGAAGCCGGCCTTCTCGGTGTAGAAGGCCTTGGCCCGGTCCACGTCCGAGACGGGAATCATCACGAGCTCGAGCTTCCAGTCCACGATGTGGCTCCCTTCGTGTCGTTGGGGTGGGGTTCACCTACCTGAGCACCAGCCCGGACGTGACGTTCGCCATCGTCCCGGTCACGCCCGCGGCCCGGTCGGACGCCAGGAATGCCGCCACCTCGGCGACATCGGCCACCCTGGGTGCCCGGCGCAACGCCGCCATCCCGGCGATCATCTCGATCACCGTCTGCGGTTCGGGCACGGCCTCGCCGCCCACTGCGGCGAGCTTCTCCCTCGTGAGCGTGTCGGCGACACCCGCGGTCCAGATGCCGCAGACGCGCACGCCGTGGGGTCCGACCTCGGCCGCCAGGTAGCGCATGAACGCCTCCGTCGCCGCGTCAGCCGGGCCGGTGCTGCCCATGCCGGGCATCGCTCCCGCCCCCGACGCACTGTTCAGGTGGAGGATCACGCCGGAGCCCTGCTCGACCATCCGCCGGGCCGCGGCCCGGGCGGTGAGGAAGTTGCTCCGGAGGCCGTTGACGACGGCCCGCAGCAGGTCGTCCGTGGTCATCTCCACCAGCGGGGTGCCCTGGACGTCCCCGCGGTTGATGAGGTTGAACGACACGTCGAGGCTGCCCGCCTTCGCGACCACGTCCCGGGCATGGGTGTCGACGGCCCCCTCGTCCAGGGCGTCGAGCACGGCAATGTCCGCCAGTCCGCCGGCCGCCGTGATCTCCCGGGCGACGGCCTCGAGGGGGTCCTCGGTCCGTCCGGCGAGGAAGAGGCGGGCCCCTTCCCGGGCGAAGGTGCGGGCGACGCCGCTGCCGATGGACCCCCCGCCGCCATAGATGACTGCAACCTTGCCGTTCAGGAGCCTGCTCATCTCACCCTCCGATCGTTGTCGCTCGTACTCCAAGCCGGTGTGCCAAAGGTGAAACGAGGGCTGCGCCCAAAACTCATCGGTGGCGCGATCGGTCGATGGCTGGAATGCCCAGTGGGTGGAGGATCAGGTGCGGTGCAAATTACTCGACTTCGTCATCAGGATCCGTCGACGCTCCCCGCACCGCGGCATCCACAATGGCATCCACCGCCGCCTGCACCGCGGCGATCTCGAGGAGGTCCGCCGCATCGGCCGAGGCGCTCTCGTGCTGCGCCGGGCCAGCGTGGTGCGCTCCGCCCTCCTGGGAGGAGCCCCCCGGGACCGTCCCCTCCTCGGCAGCCTCCCCCGCGCCCGGTTCCGCCCCGGCCATCTCCGCCTCGGCGACGGCTCCCGCAACCACGCTCTCGACCCATGCGGCCTCCGAGGCCGCGCTGCGCTGCGGTACCCGCTCGGTCCCGACGGCCGCCGGGGCTGCCCTCCCGCCGGACGCGATCGCCGTCACGGGATTCTCCTGAGCCCTGGCTTCCGGGGCGACGTCGTGCGCGACGGCGTCGGCATGGTTCTCCACGGGCAGCCGGACCACGTTGCCGGCGCCCTCCTGCGCGGGGGACGGCGGGGTCACCTCGGCTTCACGCGCCGCAGCCTCCGGTTCCTCCATTGCCCACACCCGGCGTGCCCTGAGTTGATGCGAAAGCGAAGCGCTCTTGTCCGAAGACCCGGGCCGGGGCGCGGACCCAGACCCAGTGGAGCGGTTTCTCTTCGATGCCAGCGACGACGCCCAGCCATGGTTCGCTTCTCGTTCACGGCGATCCCTGGGCCTGCGCCCGGCTCGCCGGGACGCGTCTTCCCCTTCCGCCCCGGCTTCCGCCCGGGCGGTCGGGGGCGGGGGCTCCGGCGCCGACGCTCCCGACTCCGGGTCTGGTGCTGGCGCCCGGGTGCCGGTCGTCGCTTCGGCCGAGTCGTCCACGATCCACCACTGGTGCGGGTCCGTATCTGGCACCGGGGGGTTGTCGACGATCCACCACTCCCCGGAGTCCGGGGCGGTCGCACTGCGAGCAGCCGACCAATCGTCGGCCACTGCATCCGCCGGTCCGGCATCCTGGCGCTCCTCCGGGGGAGCGGGTGGTCCCTCCTCGACCGGGGGCGGGAGCGGCCAGCTCACCGTGGCATCGTCGGCCTCCAGCCCCGCAACGTGCTCGTCGGGTACCGGCGATGGCACGGCCGGTGGGGCTCCGAGGTCTGGTGCCGACGTCTGCCACGCGTCCGTCCAGCGCTCCCAGGGCTGCGCCTCCACCGGCCGGATCACGGACAACGGAGAATCCGGGGTGATCTCGGGGGGCAGCGCCGGCCTGTCCCATCCGAAGGCCGGTGTCGTCCACTCGTCTGCTGCCGGTGCGAGCACCTGCGGCGGAGACGGGTTCGCCGGCTCGGTTACTGCGCCTTCGAGTTCGACCTTCCTGACATGGATGGTGGCGAACGAGGCGATCGGGACGTCGTCGCCATCCCTGAAGGTTACAAAGCCATCTTTAATGTGGTAGCTAGCAGCATCGACGGAATGGACTTTCGAGCCCATATCCACATGAAATCGAGGCATGAGGATTCTCCCTACGTGCTGACCCTGCCCACGAGGGCAGTGCATGAGGTGATTCGGCGGTCACCCTGGCATCCCCGAGCGTGGCCCCACAGCCTCCCAGCAGGTGGCCCTCCCGCGCACGGAAGGGTACCGCGGCGAAGCGATGGAGCCATTCGGCGAGAACGCCGGCAAGCGGTTCTGGGCTTCTGGGGCCGTAGACACCTGGCAGGACCTGGAAGACCCTGTTCGTAGGCCGCCGATCCTCCGGTTGTTCACGAAGCGCGATAGCGCTGCCTTTCGGCATCCTGCGAACCCCGGGCCGTGTGCTTGCCAATGTGCCTGCGGTTGTCTAGCATACGCCTCATGTCAGAGGTCCTGTATGCACGAGTACCAACTGAAACAAAAGGAGCCATCGACGCCTTCGCTGGCGCGAATGGCAGGTCAGTTGCGGCAGCCGTGGCCGAGCTTCTCTCGCGGGGGTTGCAGGCGACCAGCCAGTCCAGCCAGATCGCCGAGCTTCAGGAGCGCCTCCAGCGAACGGAGCTGGCGCTTGCTCGAAAGGATGTGGAGCTGCACGAAGCCAAGCTGGCACTGGAGAGCTTCGTCCAGCGCGAGGGAGAGCGTCTCCCGCGGCGTCCCGGTGAGCTGCCCACCTCGGCGCGCACGGCACAAGAAGGATCGTAGGGGGGAGCCCTTCCGGGGACGTCTCGTGCGTCCTCGGTTGGGGTCAGCCTTGGGCACGCCGCCCCCTGTGACAGATCCCCATCTGGGCTCTGTTGCCGGCTGCCCATACCGCCGCAGGTACGACGATGATCTCGGGGCACGACCTGGGCGCCGCCCCGGCCGGCCTGTTCCGATGTTGCGTCCCTAAGGCGTCGTCCCATGCGTTGGAGCCTGATCCGCAAGCGCCCACGGGGTGACGTCCCCCGGCCGCCCCAGCCCGCCGCCGAGCAACCAGTCGAGGAGCCAGCCGAGCCACCAGCCCGGCCACCGCTCGAACAGCAGGATCAACCGCCGGCCGGGCAACACGAACAGCAACCGGTCGAGGCAGCGCGTGGCTTCCGGCCGCTCCTCAAGCTGTCGCCGCCCCCACCCGTGCGGAGCGTGCATCCATTCCGTTCGGGCCTGGGGGTCTTCGAGTCAGCCATCGCCGCCGCGTACCGGGCGGGCGAGGCACCCCCTCCCTATGTCCCGCGAGATGTGGATTCCTGGCTCGACGAGGCGCTCGCCACCAGTCTGTTCGTGCTCGTCACCGGCTCCAGCGGTGCCGGGAAGTCGCGGACGACATTCGCCGCGGCCACCCGGATGGAACCCGAGCCTCTCCTCCTCGTCCCCGCCTCGCCCCGGGCGCTGCCTCACCTGTTCACCTCCGACGAGGTGATCGGGGACGGTCGTCCGGCCCTGCTCTGGCTCGATGACCTGGCCCGCTACCTGACCGTTCCGGGGGTTCGGCCGGCCCTCTTCGAGAGCCTGAGCGCCAGGGCCGGGGCAAAGGGCCAAACGGTCGTCGTGCTGGCAACCCTCAACCTGACAGAGTCCGGGGCCCTCCTCAGCGCAACCGGGGAGATCGGCCGGTCGATGCGCGAGATCCTCGGCTCCGCCTTCGAGGTGACGGTCCCTTCCGAGATGAGCCCGGCGGAGCGGGAGCGGGCGGCCCGCCTCTATCCGGGGCAGGAGCTCAGCCGTGGGATCGGCCAGCATTTCGCCTCGACCGGCGCGGTCGTCAACCGGTTCAGGGACGAGCTGCGGGACGATCCGCGCACGGCCTCGGTCGTCGCTGCGGCCCTCGACTGGAGGCGGGCGGGTGCTCCGCGACCCGTCACCGAGGATGAGTTGGGGGAGCTCTCGACGATGTACCTGCGGCCCTCCCCAGCAGCCGAGGACGACCCGCAGGCCGCGTTTGGCGGCGCGCTCGCTCGAGCCAGGGAGAGGGCCGAGAGCAACGCCGCCCTCCTGATGCCGCCGGAGGTCGGAACCGAAGGTTCCTGGGAGATCAACGGTGCGGTTCGGGAGTGGGTGGACCGAGGAGGACCCGATGTCGACGCAGCGCTGCGGACGATCCCGGAGGCGACCTGGGCCTACGTGCTCGGCAGGGCAGACGGGGAGGACGCGTTCGAGATCGGCGTCGCCGCCCACATCCGGGGCTACCCTGCGGCGGCGGTCAATGCCTGGACGAAGGCAGCGGCCGAAGCGTCGCCGGCGACGTCGTGCCGGGCGCGCCTGCACCTCGGCCTCGCTCTGCTGGCATCGGGTCGCCACACCGAGGCACTGGAGTCACTCGACGCAGCGCTCGACGGTTGCGGCCAGGAGCCGGACGCAGCGCTGGCCGACGTGGTTGCTGCCGCACTGTTCCACCGCGGCCTCGCGCTGCGCGGCCTGGGACGCCCCCTCGACGAGGTCGCCGCCTGGGAGGCGTTCCTCTCCGCCTACGGCGCAGCGCCGACCCCCCGTGAGCGAGAACGGGTCGCCACGGCCCTGCTGAGGAAAGGGGAGGTGCTCGCAAGCCTCGATCGGAAGCCCCAGGCCCTCGAGGCGTTCGACGCGGGGCTGTCCCTCCTGGCAGACGCTCCCGAACCGCCTCCCGACGAGCTCGTCGCCCAGGCCTACGCCGGCAAGGGAGCTGCTGCCCGGGCGATGGGATCGACCGACGAGGCCCTCGCAGCCTACGAGGCAGCCATCGCACACTTCGAAGGGCACGAGGGGACGGCCCCCCGGGAGATCGTGGCGACGTCGCTCTTTGACCGCGGTGAGGTGCTGGCCGGCTTGGGGCGCTCCGAGGAGGCGTTGCAGTCGTTCGACGGTGTCCTTGCCCGCGTGGGTCCCGAGGCCGCGGCGTCGCTCCGCGAGCTGCGGGCAAGGTCGCTGTCTGGCAAGGGGCTGATGCTCACCGCTCTCGGCCGGTCCAGCGACGCCGTCGCCGCCTACGACCAGGTGGTCACGGAGTTCAGCGGCACGTCCGATCCGTCGCTGGGCGAGCTGGTGGCCAGGTCCCTCTTCAACAGGGGAGCCGCCATGGCCGCCATGGGCAGGCCCGAGGAGGCTCTCGGGGCCTTCGACGAGGTCGTGCGTCGCTTCAGGCCCGAGGCGGCCCTCAAGGCGCCGGGTACGAGCGAGGTTGAGGAGGACTCCCTCGGGGCCGTACAGGCACCGGTCGCCACATCGCTGTTCAACCGGGCGGTCGCTCTCGGTGCCCTCGGACGAACCCAGGATGCTCTCGATGCCTACGAGGAGTTCGTGGCTCACTACGGCGGCTCCTCCGAGACCGCGGTCCGGGAACTGGTCGCCCGGGCGCTCGTCGGCAGGGCGCAGGGCCTGGCGGCCCTCGGCCGGTCTGACGACGCCCTCTCCGCCTACAACGAGGTCCTCGCGCGGTTTGATGCCTCCTCCGAGACCGGCCTCCAGGAGCTGGTCGCCAAGTCGCTCGTCGGCGCAGGCGTGGCGCTGTCGGCGCTCGGCCGGCCCGGCGATGCCATCGGGGCCTACGACAAGGTCGTTGCCCGGTTCGGCACCTCGGGCGGGCGGGTGACCGAGTGGGTCGCCAAGGCCCTGGCGGACAAGGCAGCGGTGCTCTCGGCCCAGGGCCGGGTCCTCACGGCGCTCAGGGCCTACGAGGAGATCCTGTCCCGCTTCGGTACGGCCCCGAGGGAGGCCAGCAGCGAGGCACCCGGTGCCGCGCTGCAGGAACAGGTGGCGAATGCCCTCGTCCACAAGGGCCTGCTCCTCAGCTCCGTGGACCGCCCGGACGAGGCGCTGGAGGCCTACGACGACCTGCTCGCCCGATTCGGCCAGGCCACGGAGGCGCCCTTGCACGAGCATGTCGCACGGGCGCTGGTCGCCAAGGGGGAGATCCTTGCGCAGGTGGGCCGTGGCAAGGAAGCCCTGGAGACCTACCAGGAGATCCAGTCGCGCTTCGAGGAGGCCGAGGA
>DASXNO010000241.1:0-2833 GCA_036495025.1 Actinomycetota bacterium
TCTTGTCGTGCAGCCGGAGGATGCCGTCGATCAGCATCTCCGGTCGAGGAGGACACCCCGGAATGTACATATCCACCGGGACGATCTGGTCCACCCCCTGGATCAGCGCGTAGTTGTTGAAGACGCCCCCGCAGGAGGCGCAGGCCCCCATCGAGATGACCCACTTCGGATCGGGCATCTGATCGTAGATCTGCCGGAGCACCGGGGCCATCTTCTGCGACACACGCCCGGCCACGATCATCAGGTCCGACTGCCGGGGCGAGGCACGGAAGACCTCCATCCCGAAGCGGGCCAGGTCGAAGCGTGGGGCGCCCGCGGCCATCATCTCGATCGCGCAGCACGCCAGGCCGAACGTCGCGGGCCAGAGGCTCGAGCGCCGCGCCCAGTCCACCACCCGGTCGAGGGTGCCGGTGATGATCCCCGTCCCGACCCGGGGCTCGTTCGCCCGGATGAGGAGGTGCGCCGGATCCTCGCTCGGGGGGCCGACGAGGCCCGGCGGCGGCGGCTGGTCTATTCCCATTCGAGCCCACCCAGCTTGAGGACGTAGACGTAGGCCCCGAGGAGAAAGGCCACGAAGGCCGCCATCTCGAGGACCCCGCCCCGGCCGAGCGACCGGAAGATCACGGCCCAGGGGAACAGGAACACCGACTCGACATCGAAGACGATGAAGAGCATGGCGATGACGTAGAACCTGATGGGGAACGGCTCGTTGCCGATCACGGTCACGGGCTCGATCCCCGACTCGTAGGGGGAGAGCTTGGCCGGCGTCGGGTGCCGGGGGGCGAGGAGGTTCGACGCCACGAACGAGAACACCGCGAAGATCGCGACGACGACGGTCAGCAACAGGATGGGGAGGTAGTCGTTCAGGGTCACGAGACCGGAACCTTCTGCGTGTGCTCGGCGGGCTCCGGCCCGCTGCTGGCCCGGGCCCGGCGGACCGGCGGGGCGGCGATCTGAGGGTCGTGCAGGTGGGCCAGCCGGTGCTCGTAGACCTTGACCGCTGCGCGGAAGGTCCGGTCGCCCGGGCCGCCGCCACGTGGCTCGGCGACGTTGACCATCACCTGGACGAGGAACGACATCCACGCCTTGGAGGTCATCCCCATCGACGTCAGCCGTTCGAAGAGGCGGGGATGCGAGATCAGCCGGAGGAAGTCGAGCCCGAGGCGGTAGTAGGCGGCGTACGTGTCCTTCAGGGCCTCCCGGTAGGCGCTGAGCTCGGCGGACGAGCCGTCCGCCAGGGCCGACGCAATGAGGCCGGCGGCCATCTTCCCCGTCTCCATCGCGTAGGCGATGCCCTCGCCGGTCAGAGGGTTGATGACGCCGGCGGCGTCGCCGATGGCGAGCCAGCCGGGCCCGTAGGGCTTCGGCACGTTCCAGCCGAGTGGCAACCGGCCCGACTTGTAGGGGCCGACCTGCCCGTCGTGGCCGATGTGGTAGCGCTCTGGCAGCCCGTCGACAAAGGCGCGCTGCAGTTCGTTGAGGTTGATCTTGTGAGCTCGTCGCGTGGTGGAGAGCAGCCCGACGCCGACGTTGACCGTCCCGTCGCCGACGGGGAAGAGCCAGCCGTAGCCCGGCATCATCTTGTCGTCGGCGTTGCGGACCTCGAGCCAGGCCTCGAGGAAGCCGTCGTCGCTGCGGTCGGTCTCGTAATAGGTGCGGACGGCAAGCCCAAGCGGCGTGTCGCTGCGGCGGGCGACGCCCAGGGCTCGCCCGAAGGACGAGGACGCCCCGTCGGCGACGACGACGAAGGGGGCGTGCAGGGTCCCCTCGTCGGCCTTGACGACCCCGCCACCTTCGGCCGGCTCCTTGCGGACCCACCTGACGCCGGCCACCCGGCCGTCCGCGTCGAGGTGCGCTGCGACGGCCTCGGTGCGGGTTCGCAGCTCGGCCCCCGCCGCCTGGGCGTTGGCGGCCAGGGTGGCGTCGAAGTCCTTCCGGGGCCGCACGAGCGCGTAGTCCGGTGCGGTGGACGCCTTCGGGAAGGGCAGCTCGAGCTCCTTGCCGGTTGCGATGATGCGGATGCCGTTCGTGCGGTGGTAGGTGTCGAGCTCGGGGCCCAGGCCCATCTCCCGGATCATCGCGACCGCCCTCGGCGTCAGTCCGTCGCCGCAGGTCTTGGCGCGGGGGAACGCCTTCTTCTCGAGCTGGACGACCTTGGCCCCGGCCCGGGCCAGGAAGTAGGCCGCCGCGGAGCCTCCCGGCCCCCCACCGACCACGACGACGTCACAATCGGACAACCCGATGCCTCCTCCCGATCCGTGTCCCCCGAATTGTCCCCTGATGTGTCCCGGGCTCGAGGAGGGCCACGGGGGAGGGAGGACCTTCACACCCATCCTAGTCGAACGTTGAGCACCATCAGGCGGCTCACCACCCTCTGGGGTGAGGGCCGGGGGGAGGCTCGACGGGCAGCCTACTCCGGCGAGTCCGGCGATGTAGCGTAGCGGCCTATGAAACCAGCCTGGCCCGCCGCCCTGGTCGCGGCGGCGCTGACGCTGGCGGCGTGCTCGTCGCCGGCGAGCGACAACCCCACCATCGGCGGCGGCGCCGTCGGCCAGATCTCCGACGTGACGATGCAGGCCGTCAGCGGGGGCCAGTCCGGCACCGCCAAGCTCTCCGAGTCGCCCAGCGTGGTGCTCACGGTGACGATCGCCCTGCAGAACCCCCCGGGCCAGACGGCCCAGCAGCCGGCATCGATCCACGCCGGCACGTGCAACGGCTTCGATGCGGCGACCAAGTTCCCGCTCAACCCCGTCGTCAACGGCCGCTCGACGACCAGCCCGCTGAACTCGACCCTCGGCGAGCTGTCGTCCTCGCCCTACGTGATCGTCGTCCA
>DASXNO010000242.1:0-6560 GCA_036495025.1 Actinomycetota bacterium
TCGGTCGGTGGCCCCATGGTGGCCTCGGTGACCGAGGCGCTCGACGTCGAGCTCCCGGGAAACCCGACGGTCGTGACGCTGGCGCAGAGGCCCCTGGCCGTGGCGAGGGCCGCTGCCACACCGGCAAGTCTCGCCACGCACGGGGTGGACGTGGTGGACGAGGACGTCGTCGAGACGAAGCCGGTGTCGGGTGTGGGACCGAGGATGACGAGCGGCGTGCCCAGGAACGTCGTCACCCTGGCCGACATAGCGTAGGCACGTCCCCGCAATTGCTGCCCGGTGATGGTGGCCGGCTCGCTGCCGCACGGTGAGGTGACCGGATTGTTGTTGGCGTCGCCGCCGTAGGTCGCCACCCAGTGGTAGGTCCCCGCTCCTCCCGCGGCCAGGTTGCCCGAGGAGGCGCTGCCGCCGCTGACCGGGCCGGTCTCGGTGGCGATCGGTGTCGTGCAGGTCGGGTCGCCCGGCCCGAAGAGCTGGAAGGTCACGTCGCCCCCGGGGTTCCAGCCGCCGGCAAGGGTTGCCGTGTCGGAGATGTTCCCCCCCGCCGGCACGGGGGTGACTGGCGTCGTGGAGATCGACGGGTTGGCCTTGACCCACGTCGTCGTCGCCGAGTCGAGCGCAACACACGGGGGCCCGGAGGGTTCGTAGCAGGCGGTGATCGAGTCGGAGCCGAGGGCCGTGCCCGTGTAGGTGAAGGTGGCGTTCCCGCCCACGTCCGTCGTGACCGCCCCCGTGGTCGGGTTCGCTCCCGTGACCGTGAAGGTGACCGGCGCGGCGGGGATGTTGTTGCCACCCCAGTCGGTCAGGTGCGCCGTGGCGGTCTGCGGCGTCCCCAGCGGGTTGGCCGGCGACGCAGGGGAGAGGGACAGCCTGTAGTTGACGGGCGTCGCGCCCGGCACGCAGTTCGCCGAAGGGTTCGGGACAAACCCGACGGTCAGGTTGTCCAGGAAGGTGGCCGAATCGAGCCGGTGATCCCCCTGGTCGAAGATCGAAAAGTAGACGGAGTGAGCCCCCGGTGCCACCTGCGTGGCGGCATGGAGGACGCCCGTGGCGCCTCCGGCATTGCCGGGCGGCAGGAAGAAATTGTCGTTGTAGGACTGGGTCCCGTTGAAGGCGGTCCCGGCACCGTTGGCGGCCGACATGCCGCCAAGCCCCGTCGAGTTGACGCTGATGACGTGGTGGGAGCTGTCGACGACGAAGTCATTCGGCGCGGTGATCGTCGATCCTGACGTGGTCCACGTGGACGCATCCAGCTCCGCGATGAAAGCGTCGTTGAAGGACGTGTTCACGAAGCCCGGGTACTCCTCCGAGAGGAACTTGAAGTCGAAGGTCAGGCAGTTGGCGCCGGGCTGGACGGCGACGTCCACCTTCAGCACCGTGACATCGAAGTCGGTGTTGCCACGGACGTTGCCCCCGCCGAGATCGGTGCTGGCGAAGGTGGAGGTGTTCGGCACGGAGTTCACGTCGCCGGTCGAGAGGACGCCGAAGCTCGAGCCCTCCGTGGGAAACCCGGCCATCGGTGTGGTCGATATGCCGTCCGGTGTGCCGGGCGGGACCGCGACGAACGATGCGCCCGTGACCGTCGTCGATGGAGCTGCGATCGCCTGGGCGATGGCGAGCGCCCCGCTCGGCCCGGTCTGGGCCGTGACGCCCGCGAGTGCCGGCGTCCCCTCGACGGCCAGGATCAGCCCGGCGACGAAGCTGACCAACAGGCCCACCCTGCTCGCCGCTCGCACGGCCGACCCGCGTTGCCCTGGATGCCCGCCAATCATGCGCGACTCCCGCTCTCTCTAGCTGTGCCGTCGGCCTGGCTGTGCCGTCGGCCGCACGACGTTGAACTCAAGCGGATGGCGCCGAACGACGCGCGACCGTTCTCGTAACCTCCTTCTGAGGCGTGCCTCGCCGACGCTCCTCGATCTGACCACGGCTTCGTACCACCTGTGATACAGTGAATCACATGGTAGAGAAACAGCAGCCGTCCGTTCAGCGTTCCTTTCGGCTGTCCCCACGTACGATCGAGTTGCTCGATGCCGCCGCGGCCGCAGGCGGGGAGTCCCGGAACGCCCTGGCCGACCGGCTGTTGGGCGAGGCCGTCCGCCTCGAGCGCCACCCGCTCATCCGGTTCCGCCGAGGGGCGGCCGGTCGTCGCCAGCCCCTCGTCGTCGGCACCCGGCTCTACGTCCACCAGGTCATGTCCACGCTGCGGGCGAATCACGGCGACATCGACGAGGCAGCCGCCTACCTCGACATCGCCCCGCGGCTCGTTCGGGCGGCCGTGGAGTACTACGCCGAGTTCGCAGACGAGGTCGACGAAGACGCCGCTGTGGCCGAGAGCATCGAGCGAGATGAGCGGGCACGCTGGGAACGCCAGCAGCGCGCGTTGGCGTGAGGCTGGCTCTCGACCACCGCTACTCGCCCGCGATCGCCAACAAGCTTCGAGAGGGGGGCTTCGATGTCATCGCCGCCATCGAGCGGCGCTGGGAGACCGAGGACGACGAGGCCCTGCTCAGCCTCTGCGATCAGGAGCAACGGGGCTTGGTAACCAACAATGTGGCTGACTTCACCGTGATCGCTCGGGGCTGGGCGATCGAAGGCCGCCGACATTCCGGGCTGATCTTCACCTCCGATGCCAGCATGCCGAGGAGCCGAGAGGCGACTGGCCGCTACGTGGAGATCCTTGGGGAACTACTGCGGGCGAATCCAAGGGACGACGCCTTCAGCGACCGTGTCCACTGGCTCTAGTCGCGGTCCGGCGCCTAAATTAATGCCGCAGCGCATTAGAAAATCACGCTCCGGAGATCGTCACGCAGTGCACCCCTTCGGGCTGGGGCTGGGATGTCACCGTGCCCCGCGGAGGGCCGGTGATGAGGTTGGTCGTATCCACGACCACCTTCCCATTGCTGATGTCGACGCGGAAGCGGTCGAGCCCACGCGGCGCAGGCCCTGCCCGGTACTCCCCGTTGATCGAGTACTTCGAACCGTGGCACGGACACTCGAACCACTTCGAGGTGTTGCAGAACGGGACGCTGCACCCCAGATGCACGCACCTGCGGAAGAGGGCGACGAAGCCGGTTGCTGCCGTGTTCGCAGCCTCGTAGGCGGGGACCCGGCTGGCGGCTGCGGGCCTCCCCTCGTAGGTCATGAGGAAGAAGAACCCATCGGAGTTGAAGATCGGATCACGCGTGGTGGCAAGAGTGTTGAGGAGGGTCTGAGCGTCTCCGACGGTGATCTTCGAGCCCAGGCCGCCGCCGCTCCGGGGCCAGAGGTAGTCGAGTGAGGCCAGAGCGAAGTTGGCCAGCGCAACGAGCACGGCCGCCAGGTAGGCGCGGTTCAGGAATTGCCGGCGGGTCACGCCCGCCGCGTCCCCCCTGGCTCCCCGTCTCCGTCGTGCTGCCAGAGAGCCCGACGACCCGGACCCGACCGTCGCCGGACTCGTCGTCCGGAGCAGGACCAGCAGGCCGAGCCAGGACACCACGGTGACGGCGATGATGACGCCGGCGAGTTCGGTGGGGCTCATCGCTACCTTCGCTCCCTGGCCAGGGGCATTAAACCGACTGGTCAGTCAAGTATACTCCTCTTCGTCTTCGCCGGAAGGGGTCACGGGCCGTACCGTCAGACCGACTGGTCAGGTTTACCGGCGGGGGTTCCTCGTTTAGGCTGGGTGATGCCTCGCCGCACGCCCAGGTCGGGCGGCGTGGGGGATCCCATTGCGTTCTTTAACGACAGGTGGTGGCATTGCCGGGGAAGCAAGGCCCGAATCGATCCGGGCCCGGTCGTGAGTGAGGGGTGGGGGCAGTAGTGCCTGTGCTGGCGGCGGAAGCACGCGAAGAGCGACGTCGCAACCTGATCCAGGCCGCATGGAGATGTGTGCGACGCAAGAGGTTCACCGATCTCACCGTGGACGACGTGTGCGAGGAGGCCGGCGTCAGCAAGGGCAGCTTCTACAGCTACTTCGACAGCAAGCAGGACCTGCTGATCGGTCTGCTCGAGGACGATGCCGCATCGATGGAAGAGAGCATCGAGCGGCTGAGCAAGCCCGGGCGATCGGGCCTCGAACGGCTCGAAGCCTTCGCGCGGGCCATGCTGAAGCGCGGTGAGGATGCCAGCCGGGTGCAGGTGCTGGGTGATCTGTGGGCCGCGGTCTCCAGCGACGACATGATCCGCCAGCGGTTCTCGGAGACGATCCGTCGCCGGCGTGTCCTCCTCCGGTCATGGATCGAAGAGGCCGTGGCGGCGGGTGAGATCCGGGAGCTTCCCCCCAACGCCCTGGCCGCCATCGTGCTCGCCCTGGGGGACGCGCTGATGCTCCACGCCAGCCTCGACCCGGCCGGATTCCAGTGGCGCAACGTGGGCAGCGTGCTGATCCTCCTGCTGGAAGGGCTCCGCCCGCCGAAGGCATAAGGAGCAATAGGAGAAATCCCTCACTTCCCCCCGGCCCTACGGCAACCCGCCGACGAGTGCCGGCGTATGGGCTCGTGCCAGCATGCGCTCCATAGCCCTGGCCACCGCCAGCTTTCCGGCGACGGGCATCGGCCTCGGAAGTCCCGCCACCACCAGCAGGTCCGGCGCCCAGTCGCGGACCTCTGCGAGCACCTCCGTCGGCGACTCACCTCCCCGGCGGCGCAAGAACACGCAACGACCCGACTCGTGGAAGATGTCGGCGGTCTCCCGCAGCATCCCCTCGATTCCCTGCCTGCCCCCGGCGTGCCCGGACGCCCGATGCCGTTGGGGCGTGGGGAGTGAGGAGGGCCTGGGCGAAGCCAGCATCGCAAGCACCTTGATCTGCGCGCCAGGCGGGAGCAGCCGGGCTGCGAGGCGGGAGGTTCGAAGGGCCGAGGCCGACCCGTCGGTTGCCACGAGCACCCGGGAGCCCCACCGGGGCCGCTCGCCTTCCGGCGCCGGCTCGCCGGGCCGGTAGCCGACCAGGAGGATGGGGATGCCGGCGTGCTGGAGCACGTGACGCGCCACGGGCCCGAGCGCGAAGCGTCGCCGGGTCGTCGGTCGCCAGCGTCCCATGACGACCAGGTCGGGCTGGCGGCGGAGGATCGCAGCCCGGATCTGGTCCGGAGCGTAGCCGAAGTCATGGCTGCTCTCGACGCGGTGGCCGGCGCTCTCGAAGATGCCGCGGGCCTCCCCCAGGCTGCGCCTGGCCGCCTCTGCTGCCACCGCCGAACGGCGCTGGGCGTCGGAGAGCTGTGGCCCTGCAAACGTGAAGGGATACAGCTCGTAGGACAGGACCGTGAGCAAGGAGATCTCGTCGACGCCGGGAGAGAGCATCCGTGCGGCGACGCGGCACGCCTCAAGGCTGGAAGGGGTGCCCTGGGTTGCCACCAGGACCCGCAGATGCCCGCCCGCGGGCGCCCTGGCGGGGGGCTCCTTCGGTGCCGGGGCGGAGACCTCGGCTCGAGCCTGGGGGCTCTGGGCGCGTCCCCCTGCCTCTCCCGTGAGAAGGGGAGTGGAGTCGGTCACCGGTCCACCCTCCTCCTGTTGCCCGCTTGCCCGACGACCGGAACGATGGCACGGATCGTTCCCCCGACCCGGTGTGGCTGCCGAAGGGAGACACGGTCTGGCTGCCGCCGCGTCGGGTTCTGTTGACCGATGACGACTGCGTCGATGAGGGCGAGCAGGCGGGTGGCCTCGAAGGGTGGTCGCAGGACGGGGCTGTCGCCCAGGCGTGGCGGGGCGGCGGGAGTCCGGCTCAGGAAGGCTGCCGGCAGGTGGCGCTTGCACCGGGCGCGCAGCGCCACCAGCAGGTTGCGAGGATGCATGTCCGGCAGGGCGAGATCGATCAGTGCCAAGTCCGGGTGCTCGCCTCGCACCAGGCACTTGACTGCCTCCGATGCCGAGCGAGCCCCGAGCACGTGAAAGCCTTCCCGGGCGAGGCTGGCCCGGAGGCCCTCCAGGACCTGCGTCTCGGGCTCGACGACCAGGACCCGTGGCGAACCGTCCGCGGCCAGCAGCCCCCTCGCCCCCTCGCTCCACCAGCGGTTCCAGTCCCACGTCGACCCTCCTCCGGCTGTTGGGCGGGGAACCGGGGGCCGGGCGGGGTCCGCATGCCGTGCGGGAGCTCGTCTGGTGCCGCCGCTGGCGAGGTACGCCACGGAGAGGCTGCCTGCGACCCCGGAGCTTCGAACCGGTTTCGCTCCATCGATCCGCAGCGGCTGGCTGGCGTTCTCGAAACGGCAGCCAAGCCCAAGCTGTTCCATGACGATTCCTTCCTTTCTGCCCCTCTGCAGGACAGAGATCCAGGTTTACTAAACCGACCAGTCGGTCATCATATTAGCGGAGGATGCCCTGCCATGCAATACGGACGGCGAGCTCTGAGAGACCTTGGCGTCTGTTCTGGCAAAGCGCTACGCAGGAGGTGATCGCCGGCGGGAAGACTGCCGCTGAGAGGCTGTGCCCGTAGCGACGTAGAAGAGCCGGTACCATCGATCTGTGGCGCACCTGCTCGGGGCCGAGGCCCTGCATCTCGAGTTCCCGGCCGGCGTGATCTTCGACTCGCTGAGCCTGGGCATCAGCGAGGGCGACCGTATCGGCGTCGTCGGCCGCAATGGTGA